>NZ_CP041743.1:2205000-2505000 GCF_007556815.1 Paraburkholderia megapolitana | reverse complement strand
GCAGCGACTGACGGAACGTCGTCTCGAAGCCGTCGGTGTCGAGTGACGCCAGGTTCTGGAACGGCATCAGCACATACGCAATCGAACCGTTCGTATTGCGGACCACCTGCGTCGGATCGTTTGCGTTGACCGTCGCCTGGATATCCTGCGTACCGATCACATTGTCGATGTGGATCTTGTACCAGTCGAAGCCGATGTCGGTGTTACGAGCTGGCGACAACTGGAAGCCCAGGTTGTAGTTCTTCGTGCGTTCCGGCTGCAGGTTGTGGTTACCGGCCTGCACTTCCTCGACGAGACCATACGCGCCCGGATTGTTCGGATCGTTCGGGTCGACCGCACCCTGCGCACTGAAGCTCTTCGACGCAGTGTTCTCGATCAGCGTCGGTGCACGGAAGCCGCGGTTATACGAGCCGTACATCGTCAACTCGCGCACCGGCTGGTAGCGCAGCGCGAAGCGTGGCGAGAACGCGCCGCCGAAGTCACTGTAGTGGTCGTAGCGACCCGACTGACTGAACGTCAGGTTCTGCAGGATTGGAATGTCGACCTGGTAGTAGACCGCCGCGACATTGCGTTGGCCGGTGACCGACTGCAGCGCCGGCGTAACCAGCGAACCGTCCGCCCAACCCAGGCCCTCGCCAACATACTGGCTCTGGTGCATGAACTGCGCCCCGAGACCCAGCCCGACGTTACCCGTGGGCAGCTTGAACAACGTCGGCGTCGAGAGCGTAGCGTCCACCGCGTCGAGCTTCGTGATCGCCTGCGTGTTGGTGCTCTGGTACAGGCCTGCAAGACCGTTCGGCGTCGCCGAAGGATTCGCGAAGTTGAACACACCGTTCTGGACGATGTTCTGCAACGCACTCGCGCTGAGCCGGTTCGTGAATTCGTTCGAAACGGTGTTCTGTGAATGCGTGTACGACGCGGCCCAGTCCCAGTCTCCGACGTAAGGCGTCGCGAATGTGCCCTTCAGGCCCGTTGCGGCACGCCAGAAGTTCGAGTTGGTGAGCACCGATTGCGTATTCGGGAACGCATAGACGAGTTTGGATGGCACGCCAAACGGGTTGTACGGGTTGCTTGCCGGCACAACATTGGAGATCAGACGCAGGCCGCCCGTCGCGGGGTCGTACGCCTGCGTGTTGTTGCCGAGACCGCCGACGAAGTTGTTGGTGTTCGTCCGGTTGTTGCTTTCCCACAGATCGGCGAACGCCTGCATCGAGTCGCTGATCTTGAAGTCTGCGTGCACCTTCGCGCTCAGGCGCTCGGTCCACGGCGACAACGAAGTCGCGTACGCCGTATTGGTCTGGCACACGGTGCCCGGGCCATTGATCCGTGCGGTAGCCGTGCCCGAGACCGGTG
Source organism: Paraburkholderia megapolitana (assembly GCF_007556815.1). Lineage (NCBI taxonomy): Bacteria > Pseudomonadati > Pseudomonadota > Betaproteobacteria > Burkholderiales > Burkholderiaceae > Paraburkholderia > Paraburkholderia megapolitana. The sequence continues at coordinate 2,503,647 of NZ_CP041743.1, read as the reverse complement.
AACCGTTGTACGGACACGGACTGAGCGGCACCTTGGCGCCGGTCGGATCGCGCCAGTACGACGGCGACTGGTTATACAGGCCACCCGGGAAGTTCGAGAAATTCTGATTCTGGGTGGTATCGCGGTCCGCGGCCGACACGCCGTTGAAGCGATACATGCTGAGGGCTGCCGTGACGTTGAAGCGGTCCGAATTCAGATCGCCGAAGCCGCCCAGGATGCTCAGCTTGGTCGTCCCTGCACCGCCGCCGTCCTGCGTCGCGCCGCCGTAGCTGCCGTCGAGCTGCAAGCCCTGGAAGTTCTTCTTCGTGATGATGTTGACCACGCCGGCGATTGCGTCGGAACCGTACTGCGATACCGCGCCCGTCTTGACGATTTCAATCCGGTCGACGATGTTGAGCGGCAGCGTGTTCAGGTCGAAGAACTGGTCGGTAACGTTCGTCGCGAATGCATACGGCGACACTCGCAGACCGTCGATCAGCACCAGCGTGTATTTTTCGCTCAGGCCACGTAGCGCAATGCCCGCGCCGCCCGGCGCGAAGCTGTTCGTCGTGCCTTCCGCCCAGCTACTCGCCGAGTTCGCCGACGTGCTGCGCAGATAGTCGGCAACGCTGTTCTGGCCGCTGTTCTGGATGTCCTTCGCGGTGACCGTCTGGACCTGATTGAAACCAACCTTGTCGGCGCTACGGATCAGCGAGCCTGTCACTTCGAAGCGCTTCAGTTGCGCAACGCCGTCCTTACCCTTCGTGATCGTATTTTCCGTCGCAGGGGTAGCGGCGGTGGCGGCGGCCGCGCCCGGGGTTGCACCGGACGCACTGCCCTTGGCCGTCGACGGGGTGTTCGTCTGCGCGACGACCACCGGGTGCTGCGACAGCGTGTCAGCTGTCGCAGCGGGGCCGGCCGTGGGTTGGCTCTGTGCGAAGGCCGGTCCGGCCAGCGTGGCTGCAAACGCCAGTTCGGCCCAGACGATGCGCCTGATCGCTACGGCCAATGCTCTTTGTTTCATTGTTCCCCTCTCACTCGTCGGTAAGATCCAACCGGTTTCGTGCCGCGAATCACCGTTCGGCGGCGCGTTACGCACGGCGTTTCGGCGCCGTATCCTTTCTGGTGCCCTGAAGCCCACTGCCTGAATTGCCTGTGCAGGTGCCGGCGCGACCATCGCCTGCCCCGCTTGAAACACTTCGTTTTCACTGCCGGTCAGTGCATTCACCGCCACGTAACGATTTGATTCGTATACCTAACTGGCGATAAAAGACCTGCCCCGGTCGACATATTCGTTCTCTAATGATTCGTTATGCTTATTTCATTGACCAAACCGTCCGTCTTCTATCCTGACCGCCGGCCGTGCCACTCGTTTATCGCCACCCGCGCGGCTTGTCGATTAACACGCTGCCCAACCCCGGTTTTAACGATTGGTATTAACCCCAATAGATTCGGGTTAATACCTATCTTTCACCTGAATTCCATTCTCACAGCGCCAAAAGCACTGCCTTCGTTATGCAATTGCATGAAATCGTAGGTAATAAAAGAGAGGGTATCGTAGGCAGAACAACGGTTCGGCGTAATATAGCTTTCGATTTCCTGTTGGGTGCAGAAGATATCAGGTCAGAAATTTACCCGTCAAACTTTATTTGATCGGAATATAAAAAGTTTGGCACATTACATTTAACTTTCATAGACGAAAACCGTTTCGGCAGCCCACACAACTCCCGATTGAGACACGATGCCGGGCCCTGCTAACGTAAGTAGCCTCCCCTTCGCCGCCATCACGCCCGATGAAACCCTGGCCGCTCGATCAGCACTACAAGTTTCGCAATCAGACCGTGCGTTTTCGGGTCGAAGGCAGCGGCCCGCCGCTCGTCCTGATACACGGCACGCCGTTCTCATCGTATGTATGGCATCGCATCGCGCCGCATCTCGCGCGGCTGCGTACCGTGTATCTGTACGATCTACCCGGCTATGGCCAGTCGGAAATGCGGCAGGGACAAGATGTTTCGCTGGGGGTGCAGAACGCGCTGCTGGCAGAACTGCTCGCCCACTGGCAGCTCGACCGACCCGACGTCGTCGCGCACGACTTCGGTGGCGCAACCGCTTTGCGCGCTCATCTGCTCGACGGCTGTGAATATCGCAGTCTTACGCTGATCGATCCGGTGGCGGTCGCTCCGTGGGGCTCGCCGTTCGTGCGGCACGTGCGTGAGCACAGTGCCGCGTTCGAGGGACTGCCGCCGTATATCCACGAGGCCATCGTCAAAGCGTATGTGCGCGGTGCCATTGCACGCGACATACCGGACGACGAGCTCGCGCCCTACGTCTCACCGTGGCTCGGCGATACGGGACAAGCCGCGTTCTACCGGCAGATCGCGCAGATGGATCAGCGTTATACCGACGAGGTCGAAAGTCGCTACGCGCAGATACGCTGCCGCACGCAGATTCTCTGGGGCGAAGACGACCAGTGGATTCCTATTGAGCGCGGCCTTCATCTAGCCAGCATCGTGCCGGGTGCGCGTTTCGTTCCCGTGGCGCGCGCCGGGCATCTGATGCAGGAGGATGCGCCTGAGGCGATCGTCGCGGCGGTGCTTGATTTTCTTGCGGCTTGACTCGTTGCCTGATCCCCGGCCACGACCCGTGGCTCAACCCGCCAACCGATCCGACCCAGCCCCTCACCGCCCACCATTAAGCTTGCGCCACAGCGTCGTCTTGCTGATACCAAGCGCCCGGCATGCCTCGTCGCGATCGCCGCCGCACGCATCGAGTGCCGCCTGCACCTGCTCCGCCTCGACCCGCCGGCTGCGCTGACGCAACGTCAGGGCGGCCGCTACCTGCTGAGCGTGCCCAAACACCTCGGGTGCAATCGAATGAAGCATGTCGCGCGTCAATGCCGGCACGCTCGCAGCGTCGTCGCGAGCAGGTTCGCTATCGGCGAGTTCGACCGCGATCCGTTCGATCACATTCTGCAGTTCCCGCACATTGCCCGGCCACGCATGCTGCCGCAGCGGTTCGCCGATTTGCTCGAGCACGCGAGCCGCATCGTCGCGCGTGCGAATGCGTGCGACCAGCCGTGGTTCGCGGCGCGCGGCCTGCCGCAGTAACTCGGCGGCGAGCGGCATCACGTCGGGCAAACGCTCGCGTAACGGCGGCAACACGAGATTCAGGATGTTGAGCCGGTAGTAGAGATCGGCGCGGAACATGCCGGCATCGACGGCGACTGTCAGCGCACGATGCGTGGCCGCGACAACGCGGATATCGATACGCGTCGGTTCGGTGGAACCGAGTCGCACGACTTCGCGCTCCTGCAGCACGCGCAGCAACCGGCTTTGCAACGGCAACGGCATCTCGCCGATCTCGTCGAGAAACAGTGTGCCGCGGTGCGCCGCCTCGATAAGTCCCGCCTTGCCGCCGCGCCGCGCACCGGTGAAAGCGCCCTCTTCGTAGCCGAACAACTCGCTCTCGAGCAACGCCTCGGGAAACGCGCCACAGTTGATCGCCACGAACGGAAAATCGCGGCGCGCGCTGATGCAATGGATCCCCTGCGCGACCATTTCCTTGCCCGTTCCGCTCTCGCCGAGTATCAGCACAGTCGCCTCGGATTTCGCATAGCGCTGCGCGAGCTGTCGCACACGTTCGATCGCCGCACACTCGCCGACCAGATCGTCGAGCCGGTAACGCGCAACGAATTGCTGCGCGCGTTGCCGCGAACGCAACGTCCGATCGAGCCGCTCGACCGCACGCGACTCGTGAAACGTCAGCACGCTGCCGGTCGCCGTATCCGGTCCCGCGCCGACGAGCGGCCCGCGATGCACGACATACCCGACACCGCGCACGGTCTGCAGCGTCTCGCCATCCGCATCGGGAATCGCACCGGCCAGATCCGGCGCGACCGCGAGCAGCGACTGGCCGACGGCCGTCGCCGCATCGATGCCAAGTGCAAGTGCAAGCTGCTGGTTGATCGCTTCGACGCGGCCCTGCGCATCGAGTGCGACGACGCCGTCGCGCAGGTGCTGCAACACGTTGTCGAGACGCTGGCGGCGCAGCGCTTCGCTCGACGTGGCCTGCGCGACGTCGAGTGCCGTATCGAATGCGGCACGCACCGACGCACGCGAATACAGGAACACCGCGCCCATGCCCGCCCGCGCGGCCAGGTCGGTGACGAGGCCCGGCCCGACGATCGTGCCGATGCCGCGATCGCGCAGATCGAGTACGCAGACCTCCGCGTCCTGCGCGGACTGATACGACGCAAACACCACGTCGATGCCGTAAGCCGCGACGAAGCGACGCACTTCGGCCGGCGTTTCACCGTGCGTCACGAGCGCGACCGGCGAAGCATCGCGGCGGGCTCGCGCAAGCGCATGCATGACGTCGAAACCGGTCGGATGAACGAGCACGACCGGCACCTGCACGCGCGCTTTCAGATACGTGCCGTTCGAGCCCGCCGCAACCACGATGTCCGGCCGCTGCGCGCCGGCTGCGGCGATTTCGGTGACCGCGTCTTCATAGCCGCGCGACACGAGCCGCAGTTCGGCGCGACTGTCGTATTCGCCGGCAATGTCGCGAAACAGGTCGCGCAGTTTGCTGATGCCGATGGCCCAGATGCGAGGGCGCGGGCGGGTGTCGAGAGGACGGTTCATGATGGACAAGCGCGATGTTCAAGCAACCGCGATTATGAACCATTCTTCCATTTATGAAATTTCAGATTTCATAAATGGAATTTCCAGCCCCTACAGCTACGGACAGTTCCGGCGACGAATCAAGCACTTGGGCGACTCCACGCCCGCTGGCCCGGTCCTTGCACAGCACGACGCCATTGTTATCAGGAGGCTTCATGAACGCAGCACATCGATCCCCGGCGAGCGCCGGCGCGCAGTTCCGCACGGCAGTTGCCGAAGGGCAACCGTTGCAGGTAGTCGGCACCATCACCGCTTATGCGGCGAAGATGGCCGAAGCGGTCGGCTTCAAGGCTGTGTATCTGTCGGGTGGCGGCGTGGCCGCGAATTCGCTCGGCGTGCCCGATCTCGGCATCAGCACAATGGACGACGTCCTGACCGACGCGCGCCGCATCACCGATGCGACCAACCTGCCGCTGCTGGTCGACATCGACACCGGCTGGGGCGGCGCCTTCAACATCGCGCGCACGGTCCGCTCGTTCATCAAGGCAGGCGTTGCCGCCGTGCATCTCGAGGATCAGGTCGGACAGAAGCGCTGCGGCCACCGGCCGGGCAAGGAATGCGTGCCGACCGCTGAAATGGTCGACCGCGTGAAGGCCGCCGTCGATGCGCGCACCGACGATCATTTCGTGATCATGGCCCGCACGGACGCCGCCGACGCCGAAGGCATCGACGCCGCGATCGAGCGCGCCATCGCGTATGTCGAGGCCGGCGCCGACATGATTTTCCCGGAAGCGATGCGCACGCTCGACGACTACCGCCGTTTCAAGGCCGCTGTAAAAGTGCCGATCCTCGCCAACCTGACGGAGTTCGGTTCGACACCGTTCTTCACGACAACCGAGTTGCGCGAAGCGAACGTCGATATCGCGCTGTACTGCTGTGGCGCCTACCGCGCGATGAACGCCGCAGCGCTGAACTTCTACGAGACGGTGATGCGCGACGGCACACAGAAAGCAGCCGTCGATACGATGCAGTCACGTGCCGATCTCTATCGCTACCTCGGCTATCACGCGTACGAGGACAAACTCGACGCGCTGTTTGCCGCACAAAAGTAACCGCCACTGTAACGAACACAGCCGGAGAAACACGATGAGCGAAGCAGACAACAGCACCCCGAACGCAGGTGCGTTCAAACCGAAAAAGTCCGTCGCCCTGTCGGGCGTGACAGCAGGAAACACGGCTCTGTGCACGGTTGGCCGCACGGGCAACGACCTGCACTACCGCGGCTACGACATTCTCGATATCGCCGGTGCGTGCGAATTCGAAGAGATCGCTTATCTGCTCGTGCACGAGAAGCTGCCGAACACCGCCGAACTCGCCGCCTACAAGACGAAGCTCAAGGCGCTGCGCGGCCTGCCAGCGAACCTGAAGGCCGCGCTCGAATGGATTCCCGCCTCCGCCCACCCGATGGACGTGATGCGCACCGGCGCATCGGTGCTCGGCACGGTACTGCCGGAGAAGGACGACCACAATCTGCCCGGCGCGCGCGATATCGCCGACCGCCTGATGGCCTCGTTCGGCTCGATGCTGCTCTACTGGTATCACTACTCGCATAACGGTAAGCGCATCGAGGTCGAGACCGACGACGATTCGATCGGCGGTCATTTCCTGCATCTGCTGCACGGCGTTGCGCCGTCGAAGTCGTGGGTCGATGCAATGCATGTGTCGCTGAACCTGTACGCCGAGCATGAATTCAACGCGTCGACCTTCACCGGCCGCGTGATCGCCGGCACGGGTTCGGATCTGTACTCGGCGATTACCGGTGCGATCGGTGCGCTGCGCGGTCCGAAGCACGGCGGCGCAAACGAAGTCGCCTTCGAGATCCAGTCGCGCTACACAGGCCCAGATGATGCAGAAGCCGACATCCGCAAGCGCGTCGAGAACAAGGAAGTCGTGATCGGCTTCGGCCACCCGGTGTACACGATCTCCGATCCGCGCAACAAGGTGATCAAGGAAGTGGCACGCAAGCTCTCGAAGGAAGCGTCGAACCTGAAGCTGTTCGATATCGCGGAACGGCTGGAGAGCGTGATGTGGGACGTCAAGAAGATGTTCCCGAATCTCGACTGGTTCAGCGCCGTGTCGTACCACATGATGGGTGTGCCGACAGCGATGTTCACGCCGCTGTTCGTGATCGCGCGCACGGCTGGCTGGAGCGCGCACATCATCGAGCAGCGCATCGACAACAAGATCATCCGGCCGAGCGCGAATTACACTGGCCCGGAGAACCTGAAATTCGTGCCGCGCGCGAAACGTTGATGTGAAGCGCTGATGTGAAGCGCTGATCGGGAAAGGGGGATAATTGCCGCTGACGTCCTGCGATGTCCGGCAAGACGCCCCCATGCAGAGCACCACATTCTTATATTCCCCACGGTATGAACACTGCAAACCGCAAACCCCTGCCAGGCGCGAAGCTGGACTTCTTCGACACGCGCGCCGCGGTCGAGGCGCTCCAGCCGGGCGCGTACGACACGCTGCCGTACACCTCGCGCGTGCTCGCCGAGAATCTCGTGCGCCGTTGCGACCCGGCATCGCTCGATGCCTCGCTCAGGCAGATCATCGAACGCAAGCGCGACCTCGACTTCCCGTGGTTTCCGGCGCGCGTGGTCTGCCACGACATTCTCGGCCAGACCGCGCTCGTCGACCTCGCCGGTCTGCGCGATGCGATCGCCGCACAAGGCGGCGATCCGGCGCGGGTCAACCCGGTCGTGCCGACACAACTGGTGGTGGACCATTCGCTTGCGGTGGAATGTGGTGGCTTCGATCCCGACGCGTTCGACAAGAACCGCGCCATCGAAGACCGGCGCAACGAAGACCGCTTCGACTTCATCAACTGGACCAAGAAGGCGTTCAAGAACGTCGACGTGATTCCGCCCGGCAACGGCATCCTGCACCAGATCAACCTAGAGCGGATGAGCCCGGTCGTGCAGGTGAAAGACGGTGTCGCGTTTCCCGATACGCTGGTCGGCACCGATTCGCATACGCCGATGGTCGATGCGCTCGGCGTGATCGCCATCGGTGTGGGCGGGCTCGAAGCCGAAAGCGTGATGCTGGGGCGTGCCTCGTATATGCGGCTGCCGGATATCGTTGGCGTGGAACTCACCGGCAAACCTGGCCCGGGGATCACGGCGACCGACACCGTGTTGTCGCTGACCGAATTCCTGCGCAAAGAAAAAGTGGTTGGCGCGTATCTCGAGTTTTATGGCGAAGGCACCGCGAACCTCACGCTCGGCGACCGCGCCACGATCGCCAACATGGCACCTGAATTCGGTGCGACGGCCGCGATGTTCTACATCGACGAGCAGACTATCAAGTACCTCAAGCTCACGGGCCGCGACGACGAACTCGTCAAACTCGTCGAAACGTACGCGAAGGAAACCGGTCTGTGGGCCGACAGCCTGAAGACTGCGCAATACGAGCGCGTGCTGAAGTTCGATCTCTCGACTGTGGTTCGTACGCTCGCCGGTCCGTCGAATCCGCATCGCCGGTTGCCGGTGTCGGAGCTGGCCGCGCGCGGGATCAGCGGCAAGATCGAGAACGAGCCGGGGCTGATGCCCGACGGCGCCGTGATCATTGCCGCGATCACGAGCTGCACGAACACCAACAATCCGCGCAACATGATTGCTGCGGCGCTGCTCGCGCGCAATGCCAATCGACATGGCCTGACGCGCAAGCCGTGGGTCAAGAGTTCGCTGGCGCCGGGCTCGAAAGCGGTCACGCTTTACCTGGAAGAAGCGAAGCTGCTGCCGGAACTGGAGCAGCTCGGCTTCGGCGTGGTCGCTTATGCGTGCACGTCGTGCAACGGCATGTCCGGTGCGCTGGACCCGGTGATCCAGAAGGAAATCGTCGAGCGCGATCTGTATGCGACCGCGGTACTGTCCGGCAACCGCAACTTCGACGGCCGGATTCATCCGTATGCGAAGCAGGCTTTCCTCGCCTCGCCGCCGCTGGTGGTCGCGTATGCGATTGCCGGCACGATCCGCTTCGACATCGAGAAGGATGTGCTCGGCACCGACGCCGCCGGCAATCCGGTGATGCTCAAGGACATCTGGCCATCCGACGAAGAGATCGACACGATCGTTGCTTCGAGCGTGAAGCCGGAACAGTTCCGCAAGGTGTACGAGCCGATGTTTGCCGTCACCGCCGACACCGGCGAGCGCGCCGATCCGCTGTACGACTGGCGCCCGATGAGTACTTACATCCGCCGCCCGCCGTATTGGGAAGGCGCGCTGGCCAGCGAGCGCACGCTCGCGGGCATGCGTGCGCTCGCCGTACTCGGGGACAACATCACCACCGACCACCTGTCGCCGTCCAACGCGATCCTGCCCGACAGCGCATCGGGCGAGTATCTGGCGAAAATGGGCTTGCCCGAAGAGGATTTCAACTCGTATGCAACCCACCGCGGCGATCACCTGACCGCGCAGCGCGCCACCTTCGCCAACCCCACGTTGAAGAACGAGATGGTGCTCGAAGACGGCAAGGTGAAAGCCGGTTCGCTTGCCCGCATCGAACCTGAAGGCAAGGTCACGCGCATGTGGGAAGCGATCGAAACCTACATGGAACGCAAGCAGCCGCTGATCGTGATTGCCGGGGCCGACTACGGCCAGGGCTCGTCGCGCGACTGGGCCGCTAAAGGCGTACGTCTCGCCGGTGCCGAAGCGATCGTCGCCGAAGGGTTCGAACGCATTCACCGGACCAATCTGGTGGGGATGGGTGTATTGCCGCTCGAGTTCAAACCGGGCGTGAACCGTCTGACGCTCGGCATCGACGGCACCGAAACCTTCGATGTGACCGGCGAGCGCAAACCGCGCACCGACCTCACGCTTGTTATCCACCGCAAGAACGGCGAGCGCGTCGAAGTGCCGGTAACCTGCCGTCTCGACACCGCGGAAGAAGTGTCGATCTACGAAGCAGGCGGCGTGCTGCAGCGCTTTGCGCAGGACTTTCTTGAGTCGTCGAAAGCAGCGGCTTGATGGACAGAAACAACGACGCACAGCAGTGTTGTGTTGTGCGCCGAGCTTGATACGCGGGCGATGCAGTGATGGTCCGCCCGCGTCTTAACAGGACAAAACTACGCCATGGCACACGTACCGCAGATCAAGATTCCCGCCACCTACATGCGTGGCGGCACCAGCAAAGGCGTGTTCTTCCGTCTGCAGGATTTGCCCGAAGCCGCGCAGGTACCCGGCGCGGCTCGCGATGCCTTGCTACTGCGGGTGATCGGTAGTCCGGACCCGTACGGCAAACAGATCGACGGCATGGGGGGGGCGACGTCGAGCACGAGCAAGACCGTCATCATCTCGAAGAGCAGCAAGCCCGATCACGACGTCGACTATCTGTTCGGCCAGGTATCCATCGATAAGGCGTTTGTGGACTGGAGCGGCAATTGCGGCAATCTGTCAGCCGCGGTGGGGCCGTTTGCCATCAGCGCCGGGCTCGTCGATCCGGGCCGTATTCCGCACAACGGTGTGGCCGTCGTGAGGATCTGGCAAGCGAATATCGGCAAGACCATCATCGGTCACGTGCCCATCACCGATGGCGCGGTGCAGGAAACCGGCAGCTTCGAACTGGACGGTGTGACCTTCACCGCCGCCGAAGTACAACTCGAGTTCCTCGATCCCGCCGCCGAAGAAGAAGGCGTGGGCGGTGCGATGTTCCCTACCGGCAATCTGATCGACGATCTCGATGTGCCGGGCGTCGGCACGTTGAAGGCCACCATGATCAACGCGGGCATTCCGACGATTTTCGTCGACGCTGAGGCGATTGGTTATAAGGGCACCGAGTTGCAGGACGCGATCAATAGCGACGACAAGGCGCTGGCGAAGTTCGAGACGATCCGCGCGCACGGTGCGGTGCGCATGGGGCTGATCAAGCATATCGATGAAATCGCGACGCGGCAGCACACGCCGAAAGTCGCGTTCGTCGCGCGACCTGCCGGGTATGTGGCCTCCAGCGGCAAACAGGTTGCTGCTACGGATGTCGATTTGCTGGTGCGCGCGATGTCGATGGGCAAGCTGCATCACGCGATGATGGGCACCGCTGCCGTCGCCATCGGCACCGCGGCCGCGATTCCGGGCACGCTCGTGAATCTCGCCGCTGGTGGCGGCGAACGCCAGGCGGTGCGCTTTGGTCATCCGTCGGGCACGCTGCGCGTCGGTGCCGAGGCCAGCCAGGTAGACGGCGAATGGGTCGTGAAGAAAGCCATCATGAGCCGCAGTGCGCGCGTGTTGATGGAAGGCTGGGTGCGGGTTCCCGGCGATACGTTTTAAGATCCACGCACGCGACAAAGCACTAGCCCCGGCGACTCAAACGCCGGGGCTAGTGCTTTATGTGAAGCTGAAATCGAGTGAAGACGCCGGCAGTTTGCACGGAAGCCAGCGTTGCTTCATTTCACGCGAACAAACTCAACCTTGCTTACCCGGCAGATACGGCATCGGATCGACCGGCTTGCCGTCGCGCCGCACTTCGAACAACAACGCAACACGCGAATTGTTTTCGTCGCCCATCTCCGCGATCTGCTGCCCTTGCTGCACGAAATCGCCGGTCTTCACGAGCAGCTTGCGGTTGTGCGAGTAAGCCGTCAGAAAATCCTTGTTGTGCTGGACGATGATCAGGCTGCCGTATTCGTTGAGCCCGGTGCCGGCATACATGACCTTGCCGCTCGCGGCCGCACGTATTGGATCGCCCGGCTTGCCGCTGATCTCGATGCCACGCGTTTCACCAGGCTGGAACGACTCGACGACCTTGCCCTGCGCAGGCCATGCCAATGCGACACGGCTCGCGTGACGGGCAGTCTGTGCCATCACCTGACGTTTGACTGCGGGATCGGGGGCGGCGGAGGTATCCGTCGTCGCATCCGTTGCATTGGCGCTCGAGGCGCTCGATGTGCTCGACGCACTTGCGGCTGCCGCATTCGAGGCGCTCGACGCGTTCACAGGCTTCGCCGTTTGCGAAGAAGCATCGGTGCTCCCCGCATCGGGCGGCGAAAGACGCAAGGTCTGCCCGGCCTTCAGACGACCCGCGCGCTTCAGGCCGTTCCACGTCTGCAGATCGGCCACGCTGCAATTGTGATCCTGCGCAATGCGGCTCAACGTATCGCCGCGCTGGACCTCGTAGAACTGCGCCGGCGCCGGCGTAGCTGCCGGCTGGCTGGCCGCCCCCGTCGGCACCTCGGTGCCGGACGCAACTGCCGTAGACGCCGACGCGACAGGCGCTGCGCCGATGGTCTGCGGGTTCTGCTGTGCAACGTTCGTACACCCACTCACTACGATCGCGAGCCCAAGGCTCACGAGACCGATCTTCGTGATGTCGAAACGACTTCCCAACATGTTCGACTCCTGCTCGATTTGCCGGGACCGATGCTTCCGACAGACGCGCTACCACGCGACTGTCGCAACCGGTCCCGATCATGCATCCAGCCGGCTTCAGCACGCAAAAGCGCACAAAGCCCCTCGTTCGTCTCTAAACGGGGTCGGACTGGCATTCAACCTTCAGGGCGCCATTGTAAAATGCGCGTCACAAAAATCTGCGCCGGAAACACAAACTGATACAAATGAAATGTTTAGGTCTCGCGCTCAGTGCGGACGTGGACGCGGGCACATCGCCAGTTTCCTGACGACGGCCCGGCGAGCGGACTAAATGAGGGAGAAAGCGTACGAAACAGGTCAGCTGTAGTACTGCCCCTGATACAGCACATAACCCACCGGATGATGCGTGAAGTGCAGCACGGCCAGCACGGGGTTGTCGTTGTCTTCGGTGGGATAGGCGCTGGCTTCGGCGATGTACTCGCCCTGCGCCTCGATGGGCTGGCCTGCCTGCAGGCCAGGAATTTCATGAGCCAGCCCTTCGCTGTCGCCGAAACGCACCGCGAGGAAGACTTCGGTGCCGACGAGATTCTGGGTACCGCCGTCGAACTTCACCACCTTGTCGATCGTTACGATGAACTGCTGATGGTTCGCGCCATGGTGATTCTCGGGGCTCGCGAACACGCGACTGATAGTGCCTTGAATACACGCGAGCGGTGCAGCAAGCGACGGGGCAAAGCGATGATGCGGAAGGATCTGGTTCGCGCGATTGGTCATGAACTTCGTTCTCCGGGGAAAGGAACGCAGCGGATCTGCATGCCGATAGTACGGTGATGCGGGTAGTACGACCACGCGGCGGCCAGATCGATCCCTATCCGATGTACATTCAATGCGCACTGCCCTCGCTATCCAGGTGCGACAGATGCACTTCGTTATAGCGCGCGCCGGCCACTGCTTGCGGCGGAATGGCTGCTTCGATCCGCGCCAGCTCTTGCGCATCGAGTTGCAGGTTCGCGGCGGCAAGCGCATCGGTCAACTGGGTCCGGCGGCGCGCACCGACCAGCGGCACGATATCGTCGCCGCGCGACAGCGCCCACGCGATCGCAAGTTGCGCCGGATTGCTTTGGCGCGTTTCCGCGATAGCGCGCAACGTCTCCACCAGCGCGAGATTGCGGTCGAGATTTTCGCCCTGAAAACGCGGGCTCACGCTACGGAAATCGCGCTGCTCTCCACGAGCCTTCGACCACTGTCCGCCGAGCAGCCCACGCGACAGCACACCGTAAGCCGTCACACCAATGCCGAGTTCGCGGCAGGTCGGCAGGATGTCCGCTTCGATGCCGCGCGACATCAACGAGTATTCGATCTGCAGATCGCCGATCGGTGCGACGGCCTGGGCACGCCGCAGCGTCGCCGCCCCGACTTCCGACAGACCGATCTGCCGCACGTAGCCCTCTTTGACCAGATCGGCGATAGCGCCGACAGTGTCCTCGATCGGCACCGACGGATCGAGCCGCGCCGGCCGATAGACATCGACGTAATCGGTGCCGAGACGGCGCAGCGTGTAAGCGAGGAAGTTGCGAATCGCTACCGGTCGCGTGTCGTTGCCGGCCCATCCGTTGGACGGATCGCGCAGCGCGCCGAACTTCACGCTAACCTGCACGTTCTCGCGCTGCCGCCCCCGCAACGCATCGCGAATCAGCATTTCGTTGTCGCCCATGCCGTAGAAATCGCCGGTATCGAGCAAGGTAATGCCGGCATCGAGCGCGGCGTGTATCGTTGCGATGCTTTCTTCGCGATCGGCGGGACCGTAGAAATCGGACATGCCCATGCAGCCGAGACCGATGGCTGAAACGTGCGGACCCTGGCGGCCGAGTTGACGGGTGTTCATGGTGTTAGCTCCAGAATGTTTTCGAACGGGCGCACATCCGGACCGATAATGCGGTTCGCGCGGAACGGCCCATGTGCATGAACGCTATTCTGCGTACGCGGCGTCAATCGATAAATGCGCGGTGTTCGATCAGTCTGTTCGACGGGCGTTAACAGTCGCGGTGCTTCAGGTCCACTACGTCCGTTATGCTCTTGCCCCGCCCACCCGAGCTCATGGAGTCATGCTCATGGATCACCTGCAGGCGATGCGAGTCTTCGCGCGAGTCGCGCAGCTCGGCAGTTTCTCGAAAGCCGCGGAACAGTTGCAGTTGCCGCGACCGACAGTCAGCAACGCGATCCAGTATCTGGAGGCGCATCTGCGCGTGCGGCTACTACACCGTACGACGCGACGCGTCGCGCTAACACCCGAAGGCGCGGCCTATCACTCGCGCTGCATCCAGGTACTCGCCGATCTCGACGACGCCGAGTCGCTGTTCGCCGATGCGGCCGCCAGTCCACGCGGCTCGGTACGCGTCGATCTGCCCGAGCGGCTTGCGTTGCAAACCGTGATTCCCGCTCTACCCGACTTCCTGGCGCGATACCCGGATATTCACGTCGTACTCAGCGCAACGGACCGCATGATCGATCTGATTGCGGATGGCGTCGACTGTGCAGTGCGGGTGGGCGAACTGCGCGACACGACACTCGTCGCGCGCCGACTCGGTGCGTTCGAGCAGATCAACTGCGCGTCGCGCGGCTATATCGAACGCTACGGTTTGCCGCGTACACCCGACGATCTCGCCGATCATCAGGCGGTCGGCTTCTTTTCGAGCCGCACCGGCCGGGATCTTGTCTGGGAGTATGAGGAAGACGGGCAGGCACGCAGCCTTGCAATGCGCAGCGCGGTTTCGGTCAACAGCGCGCATGCTTATCTGGCTTGCTGCGTGGCTGGCCTCGGGTTGATTCAGGCACCGCGTGCCGGAATGGAAACGCTGCTGCAAAGCGGCGAACTGATCGAGGTGCTGCCGCAATGGAAAGCACCGCCGTTACCGCTTTCGGTGGTGTTTCCGCATGGGAAGCATCTTGCGCCGCGGGTGCGGATTTTCGTCGATTGGGTCGCGAAGTTGCTTGGGGAACCTGATACTGCGCGCGCGGTGCGGCCGAGAAAAGCGCGTGCTGCGCGCGTATAAGAAAACCCGGCTCGCCGGATCAGGTCGCCGGGTCAAACTTGACGCGGCGCCACAGCGCCGCGCCATCCCGCCTGAACCTCAAAACTTATGCCGGATCCCCGCGCGCACCGCGAACTGGTTCGCCGCCGACGAAACCCCACCCGCGCCCGGAATATAGGCGTTGTCCAACACAGTCCCGGTCTTGTCGCCGCCAACCTTCTGATACGCGCTCTGCACGTAGAAATCGGTGCGCTTCGACAGGTTGTAGTCCGCCATCAGGCCAAGCGTGTGGAACTTCGGTTTAAGGTTGCCCGTCGATGCCTCGTAATTCACGAGCGTATAGACATACTGCGCACCAACGAAGAACGTCGGCGTGACCTGATACTTGCCGTTCACTTCGAAGTTCTGGAATTTCAGTGCACTCAGCGTGCCGCCCGCGCCGACCAGCGGCAAGAAGTTACCCGATGCATCGGTCAGGTAAACCGTGCCCGCCGGATTCTTTACGTTCGTGTTGGTGTAGACCAGGCCAACCGTCGCCGAGCCAAACGTGTACTTGGCGCCGCCGCCAAAAACACGCAGAAGGTCAGACGTGAAGTTCGCATCGTTGGCCGCGATCGCACCATCGCTGCCCACACCCGGATTGTTCGCTTGCAGATAGGCCGCCGCGAGCAGCAGCGGTCCGCGCGTATATTGCGTGCCGATGCTGTACTGGCGATTGTTCGCGAAGTTCGTGCCGTTGCTGAAGCTGTACGTACCGCCGAACTGCAAGCCGGAAATATTCTGACTCGCGTACTTCACCGTGTTGTTCACACGAAACGAGTTGTCGGTGTTGTCGTTATCGAGCGGATGCGACAGCAGGAAACCGCCCCAGTTGCCGTTCGCCGTCATTTGCGCGAGATAGTCGACGAGCGAATCGTACTGACGGCCGAGCATGACGGTACCGTACCGATCGTCCGCGAGGCCAATGAACGCCTGCCGCCCAAACATCCGGCCACCCTGCATCAGCTTGCCGGTGTTCAATTCGAACCCGTTCTCGAGCGTAAAGACCGCCTTCAGGCCGCCGCCGAGATCTTCGCTACCCCTCAGCCCCCAACGGCTACCCTGTGCGTAGCCGCTCTGCATCTGATAGGACGCCTGGCCCTTGGTGTTTGTGTTGTTCGTGTAGACGAAGCCCTCATCGATCAACCCAAACAGCGTGACGCTGCTCTGTGCGAAAACGGGCGCGGCAAAAGCGGCGGATGCCGCCAGCGCGATAACCTGCTTTTTCATTGCTATCTCCAAACTCTACGGACAACTTATTTTTTGAGACGGCCCGTCGTTTCAGGTCGCGCCATCCAGTGATGTCGGCGGCTGTGCCCGCGCGACGAACGCAATCCTTACATAATGTAATATTCCCGTCTATTGGCGATTCATGCTCAATGGCCGAAGCGTTGTGAAAGGCCCACGGCGGGTGCGTCAATCAGCGGCATTGACGTGATCGAGCGCAGGCGCACGCGTGCGATATCTGGATGGAAAGTTGCGCGAAGTCCGCTCGATGGTGTGCGTCATACGTCCGGGTAATTCGACGAAATATTCCGAACGGCTATCTGCCGGCGCGTGGTGGAACTCGTGAACCAGGGTCGTGTCAGTTTCTACGACGCTGCCGTCGCGCGTTTGTTTTCACGATACGGCGGCACCGGACGATGCACGAGACTCCGCCTGCTCGCAGCGTTGCGTGTATCGTCCGCCTTCCCAATTCAGGTTCATGCCGACGCGTCCCCCAGGTTTTGCGCGCCGCTGCTACGAACCGCTTTTGTCAACGCGCATGCAAACGTCGTCTTCCCGTCTGATCGAGCTGGATTTTTTTCGTGGACTCGTACTGCTGGTCATCGTGGTCGACCATATAGGCGGCAGCATTCTGTCGCGCTTCACGCTGCATGCGTATGCGCTGTGCGATGCGGCTGAAGTGTTCGTGTTCCTCGGTGGTTTCGCAACGGCGACCGCTTATGCCGCACTCGCCGAACGACGCAACGAGGCCATCGCGCGGCAGCGTTTCCTGCGGCGCGCGCTCGAAATCTATCGTGCGTTTCTGATCACCGCGGCCCTGATGCTGCTGGTCAGCGCGGTACTGGTTGCGCTCAGCATCGACGCGCCGAACATGACCACCGACGACCTCAACGAGTTCATCTCCGCACCGCTCGCCGGGCTGCGCGACATCGTGCTGTTCAGACGCCAGCCGTATCTCGCATCGGTACTGCCGATGTACACCTTCTTCGCGCTGACCGCGCCCGCCATCCTGCCGCTCGCACGCCGCAAGCCCTGGCTGCTGCTCGCGGGCAGCGTCGCGCTGTGGGCCGTGGCGCGACCGCTGCAAGGCTATCTGCCAGCCGTCGAAGACGCGCACTGGGACTTCAATCCGTTTGCCTGGCAGCTGCTGTTCGTGCTGGGTGCGCTCGCGCGCTATCAACCCGTGTACCAGCGGGTTGCCGCGCATCGATTTGGTTGGCTCGTGAGCCTCGCGGCGCTCGCCATCGTGATCGCGGCGGCGTACTACAAGATATTTATCGAAAGCTCGCTGCCTGATGGCAGCCTCAAGCAGAACCTGTCGTGGTTACGGGTGGGGAATTTTCTGGCGATCGCGTGGCTCGTCGCGAACCTGATCCGCATGGGCATCGCGAAGAAGCTCGCGCAGTGGTTGCCGTGGGTCGGCCTGGTCGGGCGTAAGGGGCTGCTGTGTTTTATCGCGGGCGCGGTGATTTCGCTCGTCGTCGACTCGCTGTTGTATACCGTCACCGACGGTTATCTGAACATACCGCTCGGGCTGCTGGCCGATGCCATCGCGGTCAGCGCGCTGCTACTCGTGGCAAAGGCCTCGGTGCCGCTCGGCCGCGTGCTGGCGCCGCGCGTGCGCATCCCCGCCTGACGGCGGGGTTCGCGCAACGCTGAGCGACGATGCACGACGACACGCGTCGTCTACTGCACCCAGTCCTTCCACAGCACGACGAGTACTGTCATCAGCGCCGGGCCGATGAAAAGCCCGAGCAGACCGAATGTCTCGGCGCCGCCCAGGATGCCGAACAGCACCAGCAGAAACGGCAGGCGCGTCGAATTGCCGATCAGCACCGGCCGCACGAAGTGCTCGGCGACGAACACGACGACCACGCCGAATGCCGCGACACCGATCGCGCCGGCAACCGCCCCCTGCACGGCAAAGAGCCACAACGCGGCGCCGCCGAATACGATCGGCGCGCAAAACGGCAGCATGGCCGCCACCGCGGTGACGAGCGCGAGCAGCGTCGCATGCGGCACGCCGGCAATGGCATAGGCAACACCGAGCAGCGCTCCTTCGCCGAGCCCGACCACCACGAGCCCCGTCACGGTACCGCGCACCGCACCGGCCATGCGCTGGAGGATCTGCGCGCCATCGGCGCCAAACGCCCGGCGCGCGCCCTTCAGCAACGCCCCCGACAGGCGCGGCCCGGCCTGGAAGATCACGAACAGCGTGACCAGCGTGAAGCCGAACACCAGCAAGCCATGCGCGGCGCGCGCGCCAAAATGCCGGCCGAACGTGACCACCGCCTGACCGTGCAACCCTTTCATGGCCGGCGATGCATTCAGCGGCTGCGCGAGATTGGCCTGCCACCAGGCGCTGATCTGCTGCGCGCCGAACGGCAGATGCTCGACGAAGGCAGGTAGCGGCACACCATTTTCCTGGATGGTGCGGGTCCAGACGATCAGGTCGTGCGCCTCGCGCGCCGCCTGGGTGATCCCGAGACCGATGGGCAGCACGACGAGCAGCCCGACGGCTGTCGTGAGCACGATCGAGATTAGCGTCGTGCGCCCTTTGAACAACCGGTGCCCTTCGATTGCCCGCATCGCAGGCCACAGCGCAATCGCGATCACGGCGGCCCAGACCACCGCGGGAATGAAGTTGTGCACGACCCATAACGCGAGCACGACCAGCACGCCGTACAGAATCGCGGACGCGATCTGCTGCATCTGGGCACGACTGGGAGAGTGAGGGTCTTGCGACGACGGACGCTGGATCATGGAGCCTCATACGGGTTGCGGAGCTGGCGACGCCGGTTTGCACAGGCGCGGTACACTGCCGTCCGCCCGCGTAGTCCGGCGAGAGCGCCCATCTTAATGGAAGCGCCGCAGCCAGCCTACACCGCTTCGGCTTGTCTCACCCGTTACAACACTCTGTTGCAAAAATCCGCCCTATCGCAATCATTGTTCCCGCAGAGCCGCGTCCCTTCGTAGGTCGCGGTCCAGCGGGTTCGATTGTTGCTATTTGGAGAACGGTGTTTCAACTGGCGCACAATGGCACTCCGTCACCGGCAGGACTACATTCGGCACACCACACCTACTGGAGCCGATGATGAAGACCACAGAGTCCATCCCCCTGACCGGCGCCAACGGCGTTCGTATCGAGATTCTCGAACGCTCCGACACCACCCTTGTGATCCGTTGGGTCGAACCCGGCCGCTGCCACTATGGCGAGCAACGCTGGCGCCGACGCTCGGCGCACACCTCGGGCACCTGCGCAGTGTCGCGCCGCAAGATCCGTCGCGGCGACGCGGTGTTCCGGCCGGCTGAACGGCCCGCACCGTCCAATGCCGCCGCCATGATCTCCGCTGAGATTCTCTGCGGGCTAACCGCCGAGGCCTGACGCTACGCTTCCCTCACGAGACGACGGATAGCGAAAAGCCATCCCAGCCCTTGCTGCCGACGGTCTGGATCGCGGTCGTCGTCAGATGGGGCGTGGCCGCGGCCAGTGCCAGAAATTCCCGGATACCGGTGACATCGGGATCGTCGTTGTGCGGATCCGCGATGCGTCCATTACGAACCACGTTGTCGCCGACGATCACCGTTCCCGGCCGGGACAGTTGCAGCGCGAGCTTCAGATAGTCGGGGTTGTTCTGCTTGTCCGCGTCGATGAAGACGAGATCGAACGGTTCGGCCGCTTCGGCGATCAGCTTCTGCAAAGTCCGCACCGCGGGCCCCACCACGACCGAGACCACATTCGCCAACCCCGCAGCCGCGATGTTTTTTCTCGCGATCTCCGCGTAGCCGGCATCCGCTTCGAGAGAAATCAGCTGGCCGTCAGCCGGCAACGCGCGACCCAGCCAGATCGTGCTGTAGCCGGCCAGTGTGCCGATCTCGAGAATGCGCCGGGCGCCTTTGATTTTCGCTAGCAGATGGAGAAACTTGCCCTGAGCCGGCGTGACGTTGATGGACGGCAGGCCGGCCTCGGCGCTGTGCCTGAGCGTTGCGTCGAGCACGTCGTCCGAAGGCACGAGTGCTTGCGAGAAATACTCGTCTACCGCATTCCATTGCTGTGGGTTCGTCATGGCATCGTTTCCGCTAGTGATCGAGGCAGACGATGTTATCAGCGCGAGCCCAAGCGACTTATGACGATTTGCGATGTCGTTTCGTGTCCGCCGGTGGAACGCTCCCTGTGAGCGCGAGCCTCTAACAGGCAGCAAACGGGTACAAAAACAAAGGGCCTGCCGCACGAACCGTGCAGGCAGGCCCCATCAGACAGCAGACTCGATATACCGCCGCAGATGCCTTAGTTCACCTTGAGCTGACCACCCCGGCCCAGGCCGCCCTTCACGTCCTGCGCCTTGTAGTTGCGCAACGAGACGACCATCTTGTTCCACGCATCGATGAACGCGGAGACCGTTGCCTTGCCTTCCGGCGTCTTCGAGAAACCGCCCAGACCACCACCGGCGCTGCCACCGAGTGCCCCCAGCGCCGCGCCATAGTTCGTGGCCGTCGAACTGCCTTCGGCCGCCGCAATCTGCACCGCCGAGCGCACGTCGAACAGCGTCAGCGTCACGACCGAAGCCTTCGTCTGAACGCTGCCGGCGATCGCCGCTATCGCCCCCCCCCGGGGATCAGACCGCCCAGCGCACCGACCATCCCGCCAATCGGCGAGTTGCTGATGACGATCGACGGTTCCATATAGTAGTCAGCCGCGACGCGCTGGCCTTTCTGCTGCTTCGAGCCGGCGCGGTATTCGCCGGAGTTGCGCTGCAGGTCCGTAATGCGCGACAGGCGCGAGTCGGTCTTCTGGTTACCGATCGACGTAATGACGAAGCAGTTCGACTCCTGCACCGCGAGACGCAGCAGCGGATCGATGCTGGTCACCTGGGTGGCGCTCCCGAACGGACCGAACCAGTCGGCATTGCGGCCGTCGTCGACGGCGATCGTCCCGAGGGGCGCCGGACAGCGTTGCAGCGAGTCGTCGGCACCGGCGCTCGCGGCACCGCCCGCCGCGCCTGTCACGCCCAGGTTCTGGTTCCCCGTGGTCACCATGCCTCCGCACGCAGTCAGAGACCCGACCAGGGCGATCGCGATGGCGCCCTTGACGCCCGAATATTTCGAAATGAGGTTCATAGATTGATGGTCGTAGTAAGTGATCTCGATGTTCGACTTATCCGTTCTGGCGATCCGAAATAAGCCCCTGATGAGGCAGCCCCCGTAATGGCCGCCTCAAATCTCGCGTCGGTACCGTCCTGAGGTGGGCTCAGTACCAGTACCACGCTGTCTGGCGCCAATAGCCCTGATACGCGTAACCCGAATACCAGTAGCCGTAATACAGCTCGCGCTCTTCTTTTTGTCGTTTGTAGTCGGCCGCATCGGCCAGCTTGTCGGCTCGCGCCTGCACCAGAAGCTTCTTCGACTCCTGGTCGCCGCGGCTCGCGGCGAGCATCAGCCACTTCTCCGCTTCGCGCGGGTCCGGGCCCATCTCTTCGAGACCGAACAGATAGAAACTCCCGAGGGCTTTCTCAGCCTGCAGGTTGCCGGCTTCGCCAGCCTTGCGCATCCAGACGAGCGCCTGATAACTGTCCTGCCGTACGCCGTCGCCGCGGAAATAGCGCAGGCCCAGATCGTAGGCCGCGCGCGGTTCTTTCTCGGCCGCGGCTTTTAGCGCGGCAATACGCGGGTCGGCGTTTTCGTCGGGTGCATTGTTGGCGGCCTCGAACGTCCCTTGATCCTTCGGACGGTCGGAACACCCGTGGTCGTCGCAAATCCTGACGAGATTGTTCTGCGGAGGGTTTTGCACACAGGCGGCCAACACCACCACGGCACACGATGCAAACACGCGATACTTCATTTCTATCCCCGTTTCTTGTTGGAAACGCGCGCCACCATAACGGAGCGCAACATGCAAAAAACAAAATAACCGGCTTCTGATAATTCTGTTAATGCACGACCGGTGCAAACCGGCCTTGAATTCAAATGCGAATCGCCGATGAAATGCCGAACGATCCCCCAGAGTCCCGAATCAACAGGAACCTCTTTCGATAATTCTCATTTCGCGTAATCGCGTTAATTCTCTGGGCGCACATATCCCTGCCATAGACAGCCCGCATTCGCAAAAAGCGATGCGTGACCTGCCTGTCAGCACGTGGTGCTATCTGGCGGAAATATCTGCCTGTCCCGTTCTCGTCAAACCCCTTGTCGATTCATTTTTTTCACCCGCACCGGCAAGCGGCTTATATCGCTTGACGCAGCGGCATTCCCTGCAGATTTCTTGTTAATTCTTCGTGGCGCTCGTTGTCATCATAAAAGTCGACGTCGTGCACTTCGCACTCTTGCCTTGACCTGCATATCGGCACTGCAGGGCGGTGCGATCGTGTCGCAAACGTGACTCTGGTTGCATCTGCCGTCACTTATGTTGGACGAATTGTACAAGAAGAATTTTAATTTTCACCACAGGAAAATGTAGTTGCAAAGAAATCACTCAACCTGCCGGAGCGGCTGATGGCGGTCCGACAAGATGGAATATGACGGGACCGTTACTCCAGGCAAAGAAAATTGATCTGGTTGCACCCGCAACTAGTGCGGAATATCCGCGGGTTGCGCCAATGATGAGATTGACCAGTCAATCCGCCGCGCCTCGTTTGTCCCGGTAGACGCTATATTGCGTTTAATTTAAATACTCATTGCGCCAGGCGGAATATGTCTGGTTGCACCTCGTTTCTTCTGCTTCCTCTTATAGCGAGCGCTCCAGAATCCTGATCCGCGACAGCAATTCGTCGCGATCGACGTAGCAACCCTGCAGATGCCGGGCGCCGCCACGCGGATCGAACGCGGTGCGGGCATGGAGGATCCTGCGGTTATCGAACGCCCACATCTCGCCAGCGGCGAGCCGGCGCTGCACGTGGAACCGTGCATCGCGCGCGAGCCCCAGGAAGCGGCGATAGGCGCGGTATACCGCGGGCATTGTCTGTGCGGTCGCGTCGATCGGTCCGCGCAGAAAGTTCGCGTGCCGCACCTCGCTGACTTCGCCCCGTCCGTCCAGCGCGATCACCGGCGCCGAGCAGCGGTAGTCGCTCGAAGCACTCTTGTTCCAGAACTCGAACGGAACGCTCGTGAGGGTCGCGAAATCGTCGGGCCAGTGTGTGCGCAGCGCATCGGCCAGCGCGAAGCCGTCGACGAACACGTTGTCGCCGCCAGGCGCATCGTTCACGAGGCAGTGCAAAAACTGCAGGCCGGGTTGCAACTCGCGGGTCGGCAGATCGGTATGCGGCGGCAGGTTGATCGACGTGTACGCGTTGCTGTCGGGCACCGCCTTCGATTTCACGTCGAACAGCACACCGAAGTTGCTTTCGCGGATAAACGAAATGCGCAGCGCGATATCGGCGACGCTTCCCGGCTGCGTCGGGACACCGTGCACGAGCGTGAGCCCGGTATCGCGCAACGCAACGAGCCAGGCATGCAGTGCGCGTTCGTCGCGCATGACGTCGCGCCAGTCGAAGACAGCAAGTGTCGACCCACCCGACGCGTCCCAGATCTTTCGCGTATTGCCGCCGTGCCGTTCCGCGCGCGATGCGTCGTCGTACGCGTGCGCGCGCAACCAGCCAGGCGTATAGACGCTTCGATGTCCGTCGGACCATTGCACCTGCATGGCACCCGTGTCGTCAATCGACACGTCGATGGCGACCAGATCGTCCGGCATGTCGGCGATCTCGAAGACCTGCTCGCGCGTCAACGCATGCACGCACTGGTTGCACGCGCAATTGTCGCGCAGCCAGACGAAGTGATACGGCGAGCTGCGCGCATCGCTCCACTGCACGACGATCGCGTCATCGCTCAGCGTCGCGTCGGCAATCGACACGCTCGTTGCAAACGCGCGCCAGTCTTCAACCATCGATCCGGCAACCTGCATCTCATGTCTCCCGAAGAGAATGCCCGATGCCGTGTGGTTCAACCGGCCGGGACGTCGTGAATACTGTCGGTGTGGCCTGCCGCCGTATCGCGTAGAAAGCGGCACACTTCGTCGTGCATGCGCTGCGCGCCCGGGCTCGCATCGAGTGCACGCCAGCAGCCGTGCACGAGCCCTTTACCGAGCCAGAAGCGCCCGTTGCCACCCGCTGCCTGAATACGCTCGACGAACACGCTCGCGTCGTCGCGCAGCGGGTCGTGCTCGACGCCGATCGCCAGCACCGGTGGCAAGCCGTCGAAACGGCCCGCATCGAGCGGCACAGTCCACGCAGGCGGCGACACATCGCCCCAATACAGCCGACGAAACGCATGAACATCGGCAAGCGTGAGCATCGGTGCGTCGGCCTCGGTGTCGCGTGCCGGTAGTTGCGGTTCGAAACCGAGCATCGGATAGACGAGTGCTATTCCTGCGATTGCTGCGATTGCCGCCGCATCATCGACGCCCGCATCGCGCAGGTGCACCGCGACACCTGCTGCGAGATTGCCGCCGGCGCTATCGCCGGCGAGCAGCAGCGATGCCGGCAACGTTCGTTGCCACGAGGCAAACGGCAACCGGCCTTCGAGCGCGGCCCGTGTGACCTCGACGCAGTCGTCGTGTGCGGCGGGGGCGGGATGATCGGGCGCGAGCCGGTAATCGACGGCAATCACACATAGCCCGGTGTCGGCCGTAATACGTGCCGTGATGATCTGATGACTGTCTAGCGAGCCCAGCACGAAGCCGCCGCCGTGGAAGTACAGCACGGTGCCGCGTGCGGGATTAAGCGTGGACTGGTAGAGACGCAGCCGGATCGAATGACCGACGGCAGATTCGAACTCCGCATCTTCAACGGATACGCCCGGCGGTAGCGGTGGAGTTAACGCCAACGCGTAGCGATCGTAGATGGCCCGCTGCTCGGCAACCGGACGCTGTGCCGTGTGTGCGGGATAGACCGCAGCAGCCCGTGCAATGAATGCGGCGATTTCAGGTTCGAGCATGATCGCGGGGGTTCGATGTTATCGATTGTCGAAGCACAGGCGCCGTTTTAACTGCGTCGCGCCGGCGGCAGTCCGATCACACGCCCAGCATATTGCGCCGGCGGCAGCGCGGCTTGCAATGCACCCAATGCCTGCACGCGCTCAGCAACATCCGGATCGAACGCTACCGACCGCGGACCATTCGTATCGACGTGCAACAACATCTGCTCGCTCGCGGCAACTGCTTCGCTGTGCGCATCGGCGTACATCTCCAGGTACAGATGCAGGCGTTTCGCATCGTGCGCGAGCAGCCGCGCGGCGACGCGCACTTTGGCGCCAAGCCTGATCTCATGCAGATAGTTGATATGCGCTTCGAGCGTGTAGATCGAACGGCCCCGCGCGCGGCGCGCCGTATCGTCGAGACCGATATGCTCGATCAGCGCATCGGTCGCGAAGCTGAAGATCAGCATGTAGAACGCGTCGCGCAGATGGCCGTTGTAATCGACCCACTCCGCGCGAACCTCGTCGCGATAGATCTCCAGTCCTGGCATGGGCGGCTTGCTCCTGTCGCGTTGTGGCGGTTGAACTACTTGCTACGGCTACTCGTCGGCATGCAAACCGTGCCGCGCCTTCGCCTCGCGGATCGCCGTCAGCACGCTCGTAATGCAGTCGTCGCGATAGCGTTCGAGCTGCTTGATCGAGCGCGGTCCGACCTGCTCGGCCGTGCCTTCCACCACACGGTCGATCAGTTCGTCGGTGAGTTGCGGTGCGACCAGTTTGGTCCACGGCAATTCGAGCGCCGGTCCGAACTGCTGCATGAAGTGTCGCATCCCCGCATCGCCGCCGGCAAGCGTGTACGTAAGGAAGGTGCCCATGAACGACCAGCGCAGACCGGCGCCGAAGCGGATCGCATCGTCGATCTCGCCGGTCGTCGCGACGCCTTCGTTCACGAGATGCAGCGCTTCGCGCCATAGCGCTTCGAGCAGACGGTCCGCGATAAAGCCCGGTACTTCCTTGCGCACACGCAACGGTCGCATCCCCAGTGAACGGTAAATCTGCTGCGCGGCATCGATCGTCGCGGGCGAGGTACGCTCGCCGCCCAGCACTTCGACAAGCGGCAACAGATACACTGGGTTGAACGGATGCCCGACCACGCAGCGCTCGGGATGCAGCGCTCGCGCATAAAAGTCGGTGGGAAGCAGGCCAGATGTCGACGAAGCGATGATCGCATCGGGTTTCGCTGCCGCGCTGATCTGCCCGTGCAATGCGAGCTTCAGTTCTTCGCGCTCGGGCGCACTTTCCTGAATGAAATCCGCGTCGGCGACACATGCTTCGATGGTCGTGACAAAATGCAGCCGCTCCTGCGAGGCGCCCTCTTTCAACCCTGTGCGCTCCAATGCCGGCCATGCGTTCGCGACGTTGGCACGCAACTGCTGTTCGGCGCCCGGTGCTGGGTCCCATGCCACCACGTCGAGTCCGTTCGCGAGTGCGCGTGCTACCCAGCCGCTGCCGATCACGCCGGCCCCGATTGCTGCAAATGTCCTGATATCGACGATCACTGCCATTGCTGACGATCCCTTGCAAAAAGTGCGTTCACGCAGATTTCTTAAGCAAACTGCTCGGCCGGCCGCCGCTCGAGCAGACGTTCGCCACGCGCCGGCAAACCCAGCTTGCGGCGCCCTTCGGCCGGCGTCAGCGCCCGGCCACCCAGACGCTCGATAATCTCGACCGCTCGCTGCACGAGCGTACCGTTGCTCGCCGGTACGCCGCGGTCGAGCCAGATGTTGTCTTCAAGCCCGACACGCACATGGCCGCCGAGCAGCATCGCCTGCGCGACCATCGGCATCTGCATCCTGCCGATACCAAAGCCGGCCCACTGCGCGCCCGGCGGCAGGTTGTCGGCCATCGCCTTCATCGTCGTGGTATCAGCGGGTGCGCCCCATGGAATGCCGAGGCAGATCTGGAACATCGGCGGCGCATCGAGCAGGCCTTCCTTGAGCAACTGTTTCGCGAACCACAGGTGCCCCGTGTCGAAAATCTCCAGTTCCGGCTTCACGCCGAGTTCCTGGATACGCTTGGCACCGGCGCGCAATTGCGCAGGTGTCGACACATAGATGTAGTCGCCGTCGCCAAAATTGAGCGTGCCGCAATCGAGCGTGCAGATCTCCGGCAAGAGCTCTTCGACGTGCGCGAGTCGCGTCAACCCGCCCACCAGATCCGTACCCGCGCCGAAGCGCATCGGATCTTCGCCGGCACCGATCTCGAGGTCACCGCCCATGCCCGCGGTCAGATTGATGATCACGTCGGTGCCCGACGAGCGGATGCGGTCGACGACTTCGCGGTACAGGTTCGGATCGCGGCTGCCGCGGCCGGTCTGCGGATCGCGCACGTGACAGTGCGCCACGGTAGCGCCGGCCTTCGCGGCTTCGATCGCAGCCTCGGCGATCTGCTTCGGCGTGACGGGGATGGCCGGGTGTTTGCCGACCGTATCGCCGGCGCCGGTCACGGCACAGGTAACGATGACTTCGTGGTTCATGCGGGGTAGTCCTGTCTGTTCATGTCGAATCGGCCGCTAGTGCGCCCAGCCGTGTGTCAAAGCCCGAGATAGGCTTTCACCGCCGGCAATCCATCCTTGCCGTCATACGTCTTCACACCGGCGAGCCAGGTATCCAGTACCTGAGGGTTCTTCTTCAGATAAGCCTTGGCGGCGTCCGTCGGTTTTTCCTTGTTCATCACCGACTGCATCACGACGTTTTCGAGCTGCGTCGTGAAGCGCAGATTGCTGACGAGCTTGCCGGCGTTCGGACAGCGCGTCAGAAAATCGGGCGCCGTCAGCGTATAGACGCGCGCCTCGCCATCGTTCGGTCCGAACACACCGTCGCTGCCGGTCAGATATTTCATGTCGATCTGGATGTTCATCGGATGCGGTTCCCAACCGAGGAACAACACCCACTTCTTGTCGCGAATCGCGCGATCGACGGTGACAAGCATGCCGGCCTCGCTCGACTCGATCAGCTTGAAGCCGCCCAGACCGAACTGGTTCGTGTCGATCATCTTCTTGATCGCGGCGTTCGCACTGCTGCCCGGTTCGATGCCGTAGATCTTGCCGTCCAGTTCCGTCCGGTGCTTCGCGATGTCGGCGAAGGTCTTCAGGCCCGCGTCGTATTCGTAGGTCGGCACCGCGAAGGTCGCCTTCGCACCGGACAGGTTCGGCGGTTGCAGCACCTGGATCGTCTTCGCGTCGACGAACGGCGCGATCGCCTTTTCCTGCACCGGCCACCAGTAGCCGAGCGAGACATCGAGTTGTTTCGTCTTCAGCCCCGCGAACGAGATCGGCACCGATGCGACCGTCGTGACCGGCTGATAGCCGAGCCCTTCGAAGACCGTCGACGCCAGCGCGGTAGTCGACGTGATGTCGGTCCAGCCGATGTCGGCGAAGCGCACGTTGCGGCAGGTGGCCGGGTCCTGCGCGAAGGCCGGTTGGAGCAACGTGGCCGCGGCGCATAGCAGACCAGCGGACAAGGCTTTGACGCGTAACTTCATGACGTTCCCCCTTCTGATACCTGATGGGTGGGTCGCAGCGCTATTCGCCAGAAGGCGAACCGGCCGGACACCGTGTATTGCGTGGCGTGATGCAAAGGTACTAGCGCATATTCCCGCCAAAGCGACCGGCTGCGACCCGTTCTTGCTTGCTTGCGACCATGAGGGAAAACCAGCATGATCGTCCCGCGCGCCGTCCTGATCCCGCGAACGTCAATATTGGCGGGCCTTGCCGGCTCGCGCACTGCTTGTTACGCTCGCCCGGATCGCGACCGCAGGTCCACGCAACCGCCCACACCAGGCACCCACGCTCCGCACGATGCCCGAAGACATTTCGTTCCTGCTGCTACCGGGCTTCTCGGCGATCGGCTTCATGTCGGCGGTCGAACCGCTGCGCGTCGCGAACCGCTTTCGCGAGAATCTGTACCGCTGGCACATTCTCAGCGTCGACGGTGCGCCGGTCGCCGCGAGCAACGGCATCTCGCTGAACGCCGAGGCCGCCTTCGATGCCTTCGATCACGCACAGACCGTTTTCATCGTCGCGGGCTTCGATCCGCTTGCGTGCTACAGCCGCGCGCTCGCCGGCTGGCTGCGACGGCTGGCGCAGTCGGGGGCGACGCTCGGTGGTATCGATACGGGCAGTTTCGTGCTTGCCGAGGCGGGACTTTTCAGCGCCGCCGACAGCCTGACCGTGCATTGGGAGGCGCTGCCCGCGTTCCGCGAGCGCTATCCGGCGCTGCAGGCCAGCCAGGAGTTGTTCGAGATCGGCGCGCGGCGCATCACCTGTGCAGGCGGCACCGCCTCAATCGATATGATGCTGGACCTGATCGGCCGCAGCCACGGCGCGGCGCTGGCGTCGGCGGTGTCGGAGCAGTTTGTCGTGAGCCGGATCAGGCAGCGCTCGGACCATCAGCGCATGGAAATCGCCGCGCGCTACGGCGTGCACAATCGCAAGCTGATCCAGGTGATCGGCGTGATGGAACAGCATATGGAAGAGCCGCTCGCACCCGACGCGCTCGCGCAGGAGATCGGCGTGACACGGCGGCAGCTCGAGCGGCTATTCTGCTCGTCACTGAAGGACACACCGACGCATTTCTATCTGCAGTTGCGGCTCAATCGCGCGCGCGAATTGCTGCAGCAGACCGACATGACGATCACGTCGATCTGCGTCGCGTGCGGATTCGAATCGCCGTCGCATTTCTCGCGGACGTATCGCGCGAAGTTCGGTGCGAGCCCGCGACGCGATCGTAGCCCGGTGCGGGTTGCCGCGCAGTAAGCCATTTCTGCGCGCGGGGTCGCGAAGCTTCGCTGGCTGGAACCACGACACAACGCAACACGGCCCGCATCGCACGAACTTCGCGATGCGGGCCGTTACCCATTAGCCGTGGATGTCTGGCACTCCAGGTCGCGCGCCATACCGCAGGCGCGCGTGGCGCTCAGAACGAATGCCGCATACCCACGCGAACGTCAGCCTGTGTCGTCGTAGTAGACGGCGTGAAGCTATAACCGATCACCGCATCGACCCCTTGCGACGCCTTCAGGTAATCACCCGAGATATACACATCGGTGCGCTTGGAGAGCAGATAGTGGAAGCCAGCCGACACCTGGTTCCAGTGATGCCCTTCGAAGTTCGTGTACTGATAGCCGCCGATCGTGCTGAACGCCGGCGTGACCTGCCAGATCGCGCCACCTTCGAGCACCTTCATATGCGACGACACGCCGAACGCCTTGATCGTCGTGTACGTGAAGTCGCCGTTCAATGTCACATTGCCGATCGCGTAGCTCGTCCCGACGCCGAACGTACCCTGCTTGTCGACGGGGAACGACGAACTCGAATACAGATCGGTGATGGCACCGGTCGTCTGGTTGACGCTGACGGTCGGACGGCCGAGGAACGTGCTCGTACCGATCATCGCGTAGGGATCGAACGCGTAGATGCCGTTCGGATTGTTCAACTGCGTATAAGCCGCACCCAGTGTGAACGGCCCGTTCGCATAGTGCGCGCCGAGGCTGTATGCGCTGTTCTGGTGGAAGTTGCCGGCCACGTTACCGAACGAATACATACCGCCGAACATGAAACCCGAAAACTCGTTCGACAGGAATTTCACCGAGTTCGGCAGACGGTCGCCGTTAAAGCGGTCGAAGTCGCCCTGGTGGATCGCGTACCCGCTGCCCCAGCTTGAGATGTTGTACAGATAGACCATCTCTTCGGTCATGTCGAGCTGATCGCCGAACGACAGCGTGCCCCACTGGTTCTTCAGGCCGACGTAGGCCTGGCGCCCGAACTCCGCGCCACCGAAGCCGAGCTGGCCATTGCCCACGTGAAAACCGCTTTCGAGCACGAACACGGCCGACAGCCCGCCGCCGAGATCTTCGACGCCCTTCAAACCCCAACGGTTGCCGTACGACACACCGTCGTCGAATTTGACGACATGCGAGCCACCGGTGTTGTTCACGTAGGTGATACCGGCGTCGAGGATGCCGTACAGCGTCACGCTGCTCTGCGCATGGCTAATGGCCGGGACGCTGGCGAGCACGAGGGCTGCGCCGGAGAATGCTGCGGCATTCAGTCTTTTCATTGTGTGGTTCTCTCTTGCCTTGCTGGATGGAAAGAGGATTCCGCCGCTAACCGGGCGAAATCGCCTGTCTTGCTGGAATGACGCACTGTCGGTGCAACGCTCGTCGCGGGTGCCATTACGCATAAACCGTCGTCGATGATGGACATTACAAATCCAATTTGCGGCCAATACGATCTGAAGCGACATCGATTGGTCGGAATGCGACAACCGGGGGAAAACGACAATGAGGGTGCGCCGCCCCAGAACGGGGCAGCGGGAGCAACGCAAGTTGAGGGGTTTAGCGAATGCCGAGCTGACTCTGCACGGCCTGCAGGCCATCCGCGCCGCTGGCGGTCGTCACGCCCTTCAGCCACGTCGCCACGAGCGCGGGATTGCCCTGCAACGCGTGCAGCGCCGCCGTGTTCACATTGACCTTGTTCTGCAGCACGTTCGCGATGATCTGGTTTTCGAGGTCGACGTTGAAGGTCATCTGCTGGAACAGACGTGCGAGGTTCGTGCACTGACCGGCGAAGCCCGCCCGCGTCACGGTGTTGACGGTCGCGCCGCCGTAGTTCGGCCCGAAGTACGCATCGCCGCCGGACAGATACGTGAGGTGGAATTTCGTGTTCATCAGATGCGGTTCCCAGGCGAGAAACACGATCCACTTCTTGTCGCGCGCGGCGCGCTCGACCTGCGTGAGCATTCCCGTTTCGCTCGATTCGACGATCGACCAGCCGCCGAGCCCAAACGCCTTGTCGGCGATCATCTTCTTGATGTTCTGGTTGGCCGGCGCGCCGGGCTCGATACCGTAGATCTTGCTGTCGAACTGGGCCGCATGCTTCTCGAGATCGGCAAACGAGTGGATGCCCGCAGCGGCGACGTAGTCGGGCACGGCGAGCGTGAACTTCGCGTTGGTCAGGTTTGCGTGCAGCACATCGATCGAATGCTCGTCGACAAACGGTTTGACGAGCGGTCCTTGTGCGGGCATCCAGTTGCCGAGAAACACGTCGATCTGGCCTTTCTTCAGCCCCTGGTAGGTAATCGGCACCGACAGGTTCGAAACGTTCTGCTGATAGCCGAGCGCCTTCAGCAGCACGCCGGACATCGCGTTGGTCGCATCGATGTCGGTCCAGCCGGGATCGGCCATGCGTACCTGAGTGCAGCTTTGCGGTTCGGCCGCGGCAGCCGTGGTGACGCTGGCGATAGCGCCGATCCCCGCGCCCGCCGCAGCAAGCAGCAGGGACAACAACCACGTGTAGCGTTTTTTCATCATGGCCTCCGGTTCGTATGCAGAACGCGTTTGTATCGTGAGTGAGAAATTCGTTTCATTCCCTGGTCTCGCAGTCAGCGGGAACACAGTGTTCGAGGTGTCGCTTGTAGAGGCGTTCAGCTTCGCGCCAACCGTCCTCGGTCAGGATTGCGGATCGCGCCTTGTTGCGTGGATCGGTAATGAGGTCTCGCTCGTAAAGCTGGTCAAGTGCACCCCAGTCGCAGCCCCTCCACGCGCGCTTGGTTTCATGCTCCGTCAAGTAGAGAAGCGTCAGAACCGCAGCGTCGATCGAAGCGGTGTCGATGCTCATGCCGCTCATGACGGCCGCATCGTAGCTGTGCCGTGCATCACGCAGTGCAATCGCCGGCAGGTTATTCAATGAATTTCTCGCTCATGACGTTAACGAACGACGCGCGGAAACCGCGCCATCGCTTCCAGTGTGTCGAGCTCGATGTGATTGCGCATGTAGCGCTGGCTCGCATCGGTGAACGGCTGCCAGTCCCACGACTGGATGCGCCCCTGCGTCGTCGCCTCGAAGTGGAAGCGCCGCCGGCTCTGGCTCGCGAGCACGGCGTCATGCAGCGCAGGGAGATTCCAGCGGCGCGCCGTCTCCGCGCGAAACGCGTCGAGCACCGCGGCTGCGCCTGGGTCGGCGGCGAGGTTGTGCAGTTCGAGCGGATCGGCGGCGAGGTTGTACAACTGATCGGGATCGCATGGCGTGTGGATGAACTTGAAGTCGCCGCGCCGGATCATCACGATCGGTGCGACCGCGCCTTCGGCGAGGTACTCGGCGATCGCTTCGTCGTGCGCACTGTCGTGCATTTGCTCTTTTTCGCCACTGCCGCGCAGATGCGGTACGAGGCTGCGACCGTCGACGGGGTCCGGCCATGCGCTGCGGCGCTCGCCTGTAGCCAGTTCGACGAGCGTCGGCAGCAGATCGACGTGCGATACCGATGCGGCGACGCGGTGCGCGTCGAAGCGACCCGGCGCATGCACGATCAGCGGCACGCGCACGCCGCCTTCGAAGCAGGTCATCTTGTACCAGAGGCCGCGTTCGCCGAGCATTTCGCCGTGGTCCGAGGTGACGATCACGATCGTGTCGTCGGCCATCCCGGTCGCTTTGAGCGCATCGAGAATCTGCCCGAACTGCGTATCGACATAGGAAAGCGCGCCGTAGTACGCATGACGTGCCGCACGCACCTGCTGCGCCGTTGGCGGCGTCACATCGGCTTCGTAGACGTCGCGCAGGCGCCGCGAATGCGCATCGCTTGCTTCGCGCGACAGCTCGACCTTCGGCATGTCGATCTCGTCGTCGGAGTACAGGTCCCAGTATTCGCGCGGAATCGCGTACGGATCGTGCGGATGCGTCAACGACGCGACGAGGCAGAACGGCCGCGCATCGCCGCCGGCTGCCCGCTCGCGGGCGATGTCGAAGAGCTTCTGGCGCGCGGTGAAGGTCACTTCGTCGTCGAAGTCGAGCTGGTTGGTGCGCACGCAAGGGCCCGCGTCGAGCACCGAACTCATGTTGTGATACCAGCTCGGCCGCACATCCGGCTGCGCCCAGTCCGGGACCCAGCCGAAGTCGGCGGGGTAAATGTCGGTGGTGAGACGTTCCTCGAAACCGTGCAACTGGTCGGGCCCGCAGAAATGCATCTTGCCGGAAAGCATGGTCCGGTAGCCGGCCGCGCGCAGATAGTGGGCGAACGTCAGGGTTTGCGCTGGAAATTCGGCGGCGTTATCGTAGGCGCCTATCTTCGACGGCAGCTTGCCCGCCATCATCGAGAAGCGGGCGGGCGCGCACAGCGGGCTCGCGCAATACGCGGAATCGAACACGACGCCTTCGCGCGCCAGCGCGTCGATACGCGGTGTCAGCGAGACGGTATGACCATATGAACGCAGCGCAAACGGCGTCATCTGGTCGGCCATCAAGATAAGGATATTCTGCTTTGTATTAAGGCTCATGGGCGGGGTCGATTAGAATCGAGAGTTCGTTTGCGGCCGCGGGTTCGTAGCGCGTAGCGGCCCGGCTGCAGCGCTAGTCCTGCACGCGCCGCCTGCATCGTGGCGTACGGTGCAGAATCAGGCTGAAAACCGCACCGCGCACGAAAGCGTCCTCACTATTGCCGGTTAATTTCGCTCTGTGAAGCCGCGCAATGCTTATAGGTCCATAAGGGGGTGTTATGCCGAGACAAGATCGCCTGCCGCCGATGCAGACGCTATCGGTATTCGAATCGGCCGCGCGGCTCGCGAGTTTCACCGCGGCTGCGCGCGAGCTCGGTTCGACGCAGCCCGCCGTCAGCCAGCGCGTCGTGCAGCTCGAAACCGATCTCGGCACACCGCTCTTCGAGCGCGGACACCGTGGCGTGACGTTGACCGCCGACGGCGAACGGCTCTTCGAAGCCGTGCGACAAAGTCTCGACGCGATCCGCGTCGCCACCGGCGATATCCGCACGCGCCGTGCAACCGGCTCGCTCACCCTGCTCACCGATTTCGGCTTTGCGACCTACTGGCTGATGCCGCGCCTCGCCCGTCTCAAGCATTCGATGCCCGACGTGAGCGTGAAAATCGTCACGTCGCAACAGGGCTTCGATCCGCATCGCGATCACGCGGACGTCGCAATCGCATTCGGCGACGGCGACTGGGCACCCTGCACGTCGACGCGGCTCTTTCCCGAAGAGGTCACGCCGGTCTGTTCGCCCGCATTCGCCGCCGCGCACCCGGGCATCGTCCACGCCGGCGATCTCGCCCATCTGCCGCTATTGCATGTGCAACCCACCGAGCCCGAACGCTGGCTCGCGTGGGATAGCTGGTTTGCAGCGCTTGGCATCGAACGTCGCGCGAACACGGACGGCATGACGTTCAACAGCTATGCGCTCGTGATCCATGCCGCGCTGATGAATCAAGGTGTCGCGCTCGGCTGGACACCGCTTGTCGATGAACTCGTCGCGACAGGTCAGCTCGTGCGTCTGCTCGACCAGCCCGTCGTCACCGCGCGCGGCTATTTCCTCGTCTGCCCGCTCGCGCGACCTGAAGCTGCGGCGGTGCCGCTGTTTCGGCGCTGGCTGTTCGACGAGTGCCGGGCGCTGGCCGCCTGACGTCGCTTTGTGCAGGATCGCAGCGCAAAGCACCGCGCCGCAACATCGTCGCCAGGTGCAATGAGTCCGAACCGGCATGACGCGAGCCTCAACCAATCCTGACAATTACCTGACGAATATCGATCGTTGAGCTTTCCTGTGTGCGCAAGCGCACAGACTGCTCCGCACCGCTGCGCGCGCTTCTCCAGCCGGTGCAATACCCCACACGTATGTCATCTGGCCTTGTTACCATGCGCCGGGCACTGCACGTTAGCGTCACCGTTGTTCCGTTTGGTGCAATATCTGCGAGAGGACTCCGTTGATTTGCGCAACGAACTTTTCCAGTTGCGGCATCGCACAACCTGCGCTGTCCGGCATAAGATACCGGAGCCCCTTTCTACCGAAACGACTGACAAAGGAGTACGCATGAAAGAAGACCAGGTACGCTCGAAGGCGTTTGCGATGCCGCTCACCAGCCCCGCATTCCCGATGGGCCCTTACCGTTTCGTCGGTCGCGAATTCCTGATCATCACCTACCGCACCGATATCGACCGTCTGCGCGAGATCGTGCCGGAGCCGCTCAAAGTCACCTCGCCGCTCGTCCACTACGAATTCATCCGCATGGCTGACTCCACCGGTTTCGGCGACTACACCGAAAGCGGCCAGGTCATTCCGGTCGAATACAACGGCGTAGCAGGCGGCTACACGCTCGCGATGTATCTCGACGATCACCCGCCTATCGCCGGTGGACGCGAGCTGTGGGGCTTCCCGAAAAAACTCGCCTCGCCGACGCTTGCGGTTCACACCGACACGCTGCTCGGCACGCTCGACTACGGTCCGGTGCGCGTCGCAACCGGCACGATGGGCTACAAGCATAGCCAGCTCGACATGGCAAAAGAGCAGCAACGCCTGGCCGGCCCGAACTTCCTGCTGAAGATCATCCCGCACGTCGACGGTACGGCGCGTGTGTGCGAACTCGTGCGTTACTACCTGCAGGACATCACGATGAAGGGCGCGTGGACCGGCCCCGCCTCGCTCGAACTCGCGCATCATGCGCTGGCGCCGGTGGCCGATCTGCCTGTGCTCGAAATCGTCGAAGCGCGACATCTGATCGCCGACCTGACGCTCGGTCTCGGCGAAGTCGTGCACGACTATCTCGCGCAGTAACGCCCCGCCCTCTCATTCACTTACGAACAACAAACAGGAACCCAGTCATGAGCAATCTGAACGGAAAAGTAGCGGTCGTCACCGGCGCGGCCAGCGGCATCGGCAAGGAAATCGCCCTGACCTACGCGAAGGCCGGCGCGGCCGTCGCCATCGCGGATCTGAACCTCGATGGTGCCAACGCAGTCGCGAACGAGATCAAGGCGGCCGGCGGTAAAGCAATCGGTATTGCGATGGACGTGACCAGCGAAGAAGCGGTGAATACCGGTATCGATCAGGTCGCGGCAGCGTTCGGCACGATCGACATCCTCGTGTCGAATGCGGGCATCCAGATCGTCAATCCGATCGAAAACTACGCGTTCTCCGACTGGAAGAAGATGCAGGCGATCCACGTCGACGGCGCGTTCCTCACGACCAAGGCCGCACTCAAGTACATGTACAAGGGCGACCAGGGCGGCGTGGTGATCTACATGGGTTCGGTGCATTCGCATGAAGCATCGCCGCTGAAGTCGGCCTACGTGACGGCCAAGCACGGTCTGCTCGGTCTGGCACGCGTGCTGGCCAAGGAAGGCGCGAAGCACAACGTGCGTTCGCATGTAGTGTGTCCGGGCTTCGTGCGCACGCCGCTCGTCGACAAGCAGATCCCCGAGCAGGCGAAAGAACTCGGTATCAGCGAAGCCGATGTCGTGAAGAACGTCATGCTCGGCGATACCGTGGACGGCGTGTTCACGACCGTCGAGGACGTCGCGCAAACGGTGCTGTTCCTGTCGGCGTTCCCGAGCGCCGCGTTGACCGGTCAGTCGTTCGTGGTCAGCCACGGCTGGTACATGCAATGAA
Organism: Paraburkholderia megapolitana; assembly: GCF_007556815.1. NCBI lineage: Bacteria > Pseudomonadati > Pseudomonadota > Betaproteobacteria > Burkholderiales > Burkholderiaceae > Paraburkholderia > Paraburkholderia megapolitana. The sequence goes on along the minus strand of NZ_CP041743.1, from coordinate 2,466,037 downwards.
GCCACGCGCCCGCACCGAAAAGCAGGCCGTCGATCCGACCGACCTGCACAACGAGGTTGGCGCGACGCCGGTGCGCGCGCTGCCCTACGAAACCATCGCCCTCGTGCTGCAAGGGGGCGGTGCGCTCGGCGCGTATCAGGCTGGCGTGTTCGAAGGTCTGCACGAAGCCGAGATGCCGCTCGACTGGATTGCCGGTATCTCGATCGGTGCGCTCAATACCGCACTGATCGCCGGCAACCCGCCCGAGCGGCGCGTGGAGCGGCTGCGCGAGTTCTGGGAAACGATCTGCCAGCCGGCGTTCTTTCCCGCGCTGCCCGCCGCGTTCGAGTTCGCGCTGTTCAATAGCCACGAATCGATACGTTCTGCGTTCACCGCATCGCAGGCGATGAGTGCGATATTGCAGGGGCAAAAAGGCTTCTTCGTGCCGCGTTTTCCGCCGCCGATCGACGGCATCCCGGGCGAGCCCGGCAAGGTGAGCTATTACGACACCTCGCCGCTGCGCGCCACGCTGCTTGCGCTGTGCGACTTCGACCGCATTAACGACGGCAGCACGCGGGTGTCGGTGGGCGCGGTCAACGCCCGCACCGGCAACTTCGTCTACTTCGACAACACGCGTATCGAGCTGCGCCCCGAGCATTTCATGGCGTCGGGCGCACTGCCGCCGGCGTTCGCGCCGGTCGAGATCGATGGCGAGTTCTTCTGGGATGGTGGTGTGGTATCGAACACGCCGCTGATGGAAGTGCTGCAAAGCTCGCCGCGTCGCGACACGCTCGCGTTCCAGGTCGACTTGTGGAGCGCGCGCGGTCCGGTGCCCGACACGATGGCCGGTGTCGCCGAGCGCATGAAGGACGTGCAGTATTCGAGCCGTACGCGTTTTGTCACCGACACGCTGCAACGCGAGCAGCGTTACCGCAATCTGCTGCGCCACGTGCTCGACCAGGTGCCAGAAGATCAGCGCCACGACAACCCGTGGTGCAAGGAAGCCGAAGCGTTGTCGTCGAACAAGCGCTACAACGTCCAGCATCTGATCTATCAGCGAAAGAACTACGAACACCAGTACAAGGATTACCAGTTCGGTCTTTCGACGATGCGCGACCATTGGGCTGCCGGTCTCGCTGACATCCGCAACACGCTCGCAGTGCCGGATGCGCTTGCGTTGCCGCATAACGACGCGGGCTTCGTTACGCACGACGTGCATCGCCGCCGCAAGTAATCGGGCGCATCGGTCGGAGCGCGGTGGAGGTCGAACCCGCCCCGCCGCTCATCTTTAGTGATCTGAACCCGGCCGCCGTCCTGGCGCGCCGGTACTAGCAGCACGGCGTATCGATTCTATGCACGGGGAAATTGGGCTGCTCTACTGGAGCATCCCGCCTGTGCCGCCGTTGCGTGGTCGCGCTGCTACCGGCTTCATGCGGGCAATCCCATGAAAAGCCGAGGACCCGCATGCCCGCCACCGATCGTTTCCATCAATACGTGCTGACGCTGTCGTGCCCGAGCGCCGCAGGACAGGTCGCCGCTGTCGTCGCACTGCTCGATCGGCACCACTGTTATATCGACGAGCTGAGCGTATTCGATGACGACCTGAGCGAGCGCTTTTTTGTACGTTGCGTGTTTCATGGCGTGACCGACAGCGGTGAGGATGCGCCCGGCCGCCCGGCACTCGATCTCGACGCGCTGCGTCGCGAGTTCGTCCCGATCGCCGCCGACTTCGACATGACGTGGGCAATCCACGACGTCGACGCGCGGCCGAAGGTGCTGATCATGGTGTCGAAGCTCGAACATTGCCTCGCCGATCTGCTGTTCCGCTGGCGCATGGGCGAACTGAAGATGGATATCGTCGGGATTGCTTCGAATCATCCGGATTTCGAACCGCTCGCCGCGCAGCACGGACTACCGTTCTGGCACCTGCCGGTGAATGCCGATAACCGCGCGCAGCAGGAGCAACAGGTGCTCGATCTATTCGCATCGACCGGCGCCGAACTGATGATTCTTGCGCGCTACATGCAGATCCTCTCCGATGAGACGAGCCGCAAACTGTCGGGGCGCGCGATCAATATTCATCATTCGTTCCTGCCGGGCTTCAAGGGTGCGCGGCCTTATCACCAGGCGCATACGCGCGGTGTCAAGCTGATTGGCGCGACGGCTCACTTCGTCACTGACGACCTGGATGAAGGTCCGATCATCGAACAGGTCGTCGAGCGCGTCGATCACTCGTATAAACCGGAGCGGCTGCTTGCGGTGGGGCGTGACGTCGAGTGCATTACGTTGGCGCGGGCGGTGAAGGCGTTTGTCGAGCGGCGGGTGTTTATCAATGGGGATCGGACGGTGGTGTTGTAATCCATTGAGTCATAACGCATCGACCGCGCAGTCTCCTTCAACAACGCCCAGGAACACCCCACCTCTGATAACATCTCGCCCTCTTCTGCTGGCATGACCCTGCCGACGGTACTCGCCGGCGCGGTGAACGACTCCATGGAGATGGCATGTCCCAGATCGTGGTTGAGGGCCTGGCGAAAACCTATCGCGTCGGCGAACGACAACCTGGCGTACTCGGCATGTTTCGCCGCCACTGGCGCGAGATCGAAGCGCTCAAGGATGTGAGTTTCAGCCTGGAGCGTGGCGAACTGCTTGGATTCATCGGCCCCAACGGGGCGGGCAAATCGACCACCATCAAGATTCTCTCGGGGATCCTGCGCCCCACAGCCGGCAAAGTCGTGATCGAAGATCGCGTTCCGTTCGACAACCGCATTGCTCACGTCGCCCGCATCGGCGCTGTATTTGGTCAGCGCAGCCAGTTGTGGTGGGACTTGCCTGTCGTCGATGGCTTCGATCTGCTGCGCGATATCTATCGGGTGGAACCTGCCGCCTACGTACGGACTCGCGATGAACTGGTCGCCATACTGCGACTCGAACGCCTGCTCGATCAGCCGGTGCGTCAACTGTCGCTTGGACAACGGATGCGCGCGGAGATCGCGGCTGCGCTGCTGCACGCGCCACCTATTCTCTTCCTCGACGAGCCGACTATCGGCCTCGATGCGCCATCCAAGCTCGCCGTGCGCGAGTTCGTGAAGAAGCTCAACCACGAGCGCGGCGTCACGGTGCTGCTCACTACCCACGACATGCACGACATCGAGGCGCTGGCCGAGCGCGTCATCGTCATCGGTCATGGCCGCGTGCTGGCCGATCGATCATTCGATGCGCTGCGCGCGGAGGTGCTGATCGAGCGCCGTTTGCTGGTGGATTTCGCCGGCGAAGCGCCTGCTATCGCGATCGATGGCGTGCGATTACTTCGGCGTGACGGTCGCTCGGCGGAACTCGCTTTTGATCCTCGCGTCATCGGCGCGCCGACGCTGATCGCGCGTATCGCGGCCGAACATGTCGTCGAGGACATCCACGTCGAACAACCCGCAATCGAAGAAGTCATCGCCCGGTTCTACCACCTGCACGGCGCCGTGGAAGCCTGAGCCGATGAACGTCCTTCGTCCTTACGTCGCGGCGTTCGTTGCCCGCTTCAAGACCATGCTGCAATACCGGGCTGCCGCGCTCGCCGGTTTCACTACGCAGTGCTGGTGGGGTGGGCTCAAGGTCATGGTGTACGCGGCGTTTTATCGTCATTCGACGCATGCCCATGCGTCGATGTCGCTCGCGCAGGTGATTACCTATACGTGGCTCGGACAGGCATTGCTCGCATTGCAACCGTGGAACGGCGATCCCGACGTCGCCGCAGCTGTGCGGACCGGTTCTATAGGCTACGACCGCCTGCGGCCTGTCGACACGTACACCTGGTGGTTCATCCGGGCAGCGGCGTGGATGACTTCGCGTGCATTGCCGCGCGCCGGGCTGATGTTCGTTGCCGCTGCCGTTCTGCTACCGCTCGCGGGCCTCGGCGAGTGGTCCTGGCAAGCGCCGGCCGACGTCGTCCAGGCGGGGCTCTTTGCGATCTCGCTAGTGCTGATGATCCTGCTCGGCGCGGCTTTCACGATGCTGATCAACCTCTGCATCACCGCGACGCTGACCGACCGTGGCATCAACACGCTCGCGCCGTCCTTCGTGATCCTGTTTTCGGGCAATCTCGTCCCATTAGGCTTGTTTCCCGACTGGCTACAGCCCGCTCTCATCGCTCAACCGTTCGCAGGAATGCTCGACATTCCTTCGCGAATCTATATCGGTGCGCTTAGCGGTGGAGCGGCGTGGACCGGGTTGGCTTTCCAGGTATTCTGGACCCTGATCTTCGTCGTGCTCGGCCGCAGGGGGCTCGGCAGTGTGATGACGCGTCTCGAAGTGCAAGGGGGCTGACGCGATGAACGCCCTTTATCTGCTGCAACGCTACTTCGTCGCGTCGATCCGTACACAACTGCAATATCCAGCCTCGACTTTGATGTTGAGCTTCGGTGCATTCCTGGCCAATGCCATCGAACTCGCCGGAATCTGGGCGCTATTCAACCGGTTCGGTGCCGTGCAGGGCTGGCAGTTTGGCGATATCTGCATGTTCTTCGGTATGGTCAGCATCAGCTTTTCGATCGCCGATTTTTTGACTCGTGGCTTCGACGTTTTCGGTAGTCAATTTGTGCGCACCGGCGACTTCGACAGAGTGCTACTGCGCCCGCGTACCGCAACGCTGCAGCTCATGGGACACGATTTCAGGCTGCGGGTCTTAGGGCGCTTCGCGCAGGGGCTCGCCGTGATCGTCGTCGCGACCCGAGCACTGAATTTTGACTGGGATGTCGGTGCGATTGCCTTGACGATCTGGACGATCGCGGGCGGCGTGGCGTTGTTCTTCGGTGTGCTGGTCCTGCAGGCAACGCTCGCGTTCTGGACCGTTGAAAGCCTCGAAGTGGTCAATGTTGTCACCTATGGCGGTGTGCAGGCCGCGCAGTATCCCCTCACCTTCTACACAAGCTGGTTTCGCAACTTCCTGATCTTCGTGGTGCCGATCGCCTGCGTCGCCTACTTTCCGGTGCTGGCCATCTTGCACAAAGCGGACCCGCTAGGTGCGCCCCGCTGGTTGTTGCCTCTTACGCCAGCAGTCGGATTCCTCTTCCTCGCACTTAGCTTTGCGGTGTGGCGACTTGGCGTGCGGAAATACACGTCGACAGGTACCTGAAAGTCGAATGCGGGGTGGCCAGATACAGGGCGTATGCTTGCGTCGTGCGAGCATGCTAGACGGCTTGAACGCATAACGTATCGCCGGAATACCGATCCGCTCTGTCAACGTCAACGAGCATTGCCATGGCCCAGCGCAGTTCTACTTATGTTCTCCTGCCGCTATTCATAATCGGCCTGATTTTTCTGGCCGTAACCGCGGTTGCGCTCGCACAGACGCTGACCTTCGTCGTTCACGCAACCCGAACCGAAGGGGCCTTCGTGGGTGCCGTTGCAAAGTCCGGCGGCAATCATGGCGGCACGTTTTTGTATCCGCAGGCTCAATTCACTACGCCAGATGGCCACACTTTTAAGGCGACTTCGAAGAGCGGTTCCACGGATCAGCCCTACACTGACGGAGCCCCGATTACCGTTCTCTACGATCCCAACAATCCGGAGCACGCCGAAATCGAGTCGATCTGGCTGTGGATCGGTTCGATTATTCCGGGGTCGTTCGGTCTGCTTTTCAGCGTCATTCCGACCATCGTGTTCTTTTCCTTGCGTAAAAGATCGCGAGCGGCCGGATAACGGAGTTGGCGTAGAGACGAACTTGAAGCGTTCAATCTAGTCGGTTCGCGCTGGTCACAATACGCGGTCACATCCTCGATCTCAGGCTTCCCGCTGCGTCGCCTGGCGATAAAGAGCTTTGGTAAAAGCCTCCGCCGTCCATGATTCCCGGAGCGCCCTCGCGAACAACATCTGCTGGCTTTCCGGCGCAAGGCCGCCAACGGGTGGATCGCTATCGAGATTCGTCGGAAACGGATAGCCGTCCGCGCTCGACGCAACGACTGCCTCGACTTCAACCTCGGTCAACCGATGATTCGCCAATTGATCGAGCAGAACTGGGTACAGCGCTTCACACATCCTCGTGCGATTCAGCGACTCCATGGCACGACCGTAGGCCGAAGAAACCTGCAATAGATTCGCCATGCGTTGAACGTCAGCCGTCCGGTTCGCCCCTGCTGCGTGGAAGAGCGCGGGGTTGAAGAAAAGCACGTCGCCCTTTTCGAGGGGTAGCTGAATGCAGTTCGCCTCGAAGTAATCGCGGAAATCCTGTCGTCGCCAGGCAAGATAGCCCCCGGCGTAGCGCTGCGAGAATGGAAGTAGCTTCGTCGGACCGCTTTCCACGGGCATATCGCTGTGTGCAACGGCACCTTGCAGCGTCAGAAAGGCAGACATGGTGTGGACGTGCGCCGGATAGCGTTCGGCCTGCTCGACGGTCTGAAACCCCAGATGATAGTCACGGTGTGCCTGCTGCGCCTCGCCGCCGGGACGCACGACATTCACCTGCGAAGTCATCTGAAAGCACGGACCTAGCCATGCTTCTGCTGCGGCAATCAGCATTGGATTTGCGTAGTAACGGGCGAACACCGATGGCGCGCGCAAACAAAGCTTTTGCTGCGCATTCCATATCCGGTCATTCGCGCCCGCCTTTGCGAAATGATCGGCTGCCGCACTGCCCGCTTCCCGCTCGTCGCGGATGATGGTGTCGAAGACCTCGGTGGCATCGTCGATCGGCGCGGTGTCGGGGAAAGCGCGCTTTAGTACGAAAACACCCGCACCGTGCTCAAGCACGTCCGCCCATTCGGCTTGCAACTCCGTACGACGCGTCGCATCCTTGAGTAACCGATTTAACGAAATGCAATCGTAGACCGGCACGTCCTCAACTAACTCGTCCGCGTATTCGACTTGCACTGCATCGCGACGATCTTGCAGTACTGCAAGAAAATCGGGCAGCGTACAGTCGTCCTCGCGATACAGTTTCCTCCGCCCTGGCTCCAGGCGTGAGCGTTGCTGGTCCATATCGCCTCCCGATTGATTTTCTCAACGATACTGCCGTTGCATCGATCTGCGTTGGCATAAACACATCAAAAACACCTCAATAGTGGCGCCTGCCCTTCGACACGATCAGATGAATTCGCGACAATCGAGCGTTAATGGCGAGTATCCAAAGGGGATCTGGATGGAAGATCGCGTGGAACTATTGACGAGGCGCCTGTGCTTGCGTCGTGCGCGCGAGGGCGATGCTTCGGTGCTGTTCGACAACTACACGGGGGTGGGGAACTGCTCACGGTTTCTGCAACGCGATGCTCATCAGGACGTCGACCGTACCGCCGCGATGCTCGACAAGTGGTGCGACTCAGCGTGGCATGAGGCCGGCGCGCCATTTTCGTGGGTCATCGCGACACGAGAAGAGGATGAACCGATCGGAGTATTCGTCGCGATTCCACAGGGCCACAAGATCAAAATTCACTACGGAATCGGTGAGCGCTTTTGGGGCCGCGGACTCGCAGTCGAAGCTGGCCATGCGGCGATCTCCGCGCTGTGGCGCTCGCCTGGCGCGCAACGAATCTGGACCGTGTGCGATGTCGAACACGTCGGCTCACGGCGCGTTCTGGAGAAGCTGGGGTTTCACTGTGAGGGGACGCTGCGGAAGTGGTTGGTGCTTCCTGCGTTTGGCGACGCGGCAAGAGATTGCTATGTATTCTCTTTGACGTCTCGCCTTTCGGACGAACTAAGTGCCGGTGCAAAACCCGATGAATACCGATGATTCAACTGTTGGGCCTTCCTATGGAGATACCGCTTTGAGCAACGAGAGCTACATGAGCTGGCTAAGAAAGCGCGTTGGACGGGACCGGGTATTGAGCCCATCTGTCGCGGCCGTGATTCACGATCACACGGGCAGATTGCTGCTGCAGGAGAAATCCTCCGGAGAAGCCTGGAGCTTGCCGGCGGGTGGAGTTGAGTTGGGCGAAAGCCCTCAGGAAGCGATCATTCGCGAGGTGATGGAAGAGACCGGGTATGCGGTCGAAATCCATCGAATTCTGGGGGTATTCGGCGGACACACGTTCCGATACACGTATCCCAGCGGCGATCAGGTTGAGTATATGGTGACGTTATTTCAGTGCAAGATCATCGGTGCGTCTGGAATTCCTACCGACTCTGAGACTAAGTCCACCCGGTATTTCGATAGACGTGACATGCCTGAGCTGGCGTTGCCGTATCCGATCGATGATTTGTTTCGCTCGTTCTAGAACGAGCGTTTCAAGACTAATCAGGGTTTGGGAATCCTGATACGACTGATCATCAACGACCCAGACAAACCAAAAAGCAGCGTCATCAGATGAAGCGTGCCGCCGTGCATATGAACTTCACCGAACCACAGGTTCGGGCCGATCGAGTCGAGCTTCGCGGCAATCACCAACACCAGCACGAGCACAATCGATGTCGGGATCGGCGTGCCCTCGAAATAGGACACTTTCCCGGTTTCCTGCGAGAGCGCCTCGGCTGTGACGTTATACCGGGCCAGTCTCGACACGCCGCAGACCACGAAATAAACCAGCAGCAACCGGTCGTACAATCCACGCATGCCGCACCCGTAAGCGACGATGGCCGGTGCCACGCCGAACGAAATCACGTCGGCTAACGAGTCCAGTTCCCGTCCCAGGGTCGACGACTTCTGACGCCAGCGGGCAATTCTTCCGTCCAGAACATCGAACACCAGGGCCGCGAGTATCAGGCCGCCCGCGTAATAGACGTGCAACACGTCGTCTGTGGCGATGTAGGTAATGATGGAAAAGAGCGCACCGGTGCCGCAAGCGGCATTGCCGAGCGTGAACCAGTCAGCAAGATGAAATTCGCGAATCATCGAGAAGCGCCGGACGGGTTTTGTCATGTTCTTGTCGCGAGGATTGGGTAGATCGCTATGCTAGCAGGCTATTGAAAGCGTCTCCGATGAGCGATCGGTGGACACCCCCAGCCGCTACGCCCGGTGCGCCGGGGCCCGCCTTGCTGTGCGGCCGCTGGGCGCCGCAAGGCGTAAGCGGCGCAGAAAAAGACAGCCCGACCCGTCCGGTCGGCTATCATGCCAATCCTCTCCGAAGTAGCTCCTTATGATTTCCGTCCGTAATCTCACGCTGCGCCGCGGCGTCAATGTCGTACTCGACAGCGCGTCCATCACCTTCACCCCCGGCGAAAAAATCGGTCTAGTCGGCCGCAATGGCGCCGGCAAGTCGTCGTTCTTCGGCCTTCTCAATGGCACGTTGCACGAAGATAGCGGCGAGTTCTCGATTCCCGCTGCGTGGAAAATGGGCCAGGTCGCGCAGGACATGCCGGAGACCGAGCAGAGCGCGACCGACTTCGTCGTCGACGGTGACACCGTGCTGCTGGCCGCGCAGGCCGAAGTCGCCGCCGCCGAGGCCAGCGACGACGGCATGCGCATGGCGCACGCCTACATGGAGCTGCACGATGCCGGTGCGCACGATGCCCCCGCACGTGCCCAGGCGCTGATTCTGGGCCTTGGCTTCACTGAGGCGCAGCTTAGCCACCCGGTCAACAGTTTCTCCGGCGGCTGGCGCATGCGACTGCAACTAGCGCGCGCGCTCATGTGCCCGTCCGACCTGCTGCTGCTCGACGAGCCGACCAACCACCTGGACCTCGACGCACTGGTCTGGCTGGAAGCCTGGCTCAAGCGCTATCAGGGCACCATGGTCGTGATCAGCCATGACCGCGAATTCCTCGACGAGGTGACGCAGGTGACGGTGCACGTCGACAACGCCAAGCTCGTGCGTTATGGCGGCAACTACAGCAAGTTCGAAGACATGCGCGCCGAGCAGCTCGTGTTGCAGCAGGCCGCGATGGCGAAGCAGGTGGAGAAGATCGCCCATCTGCAGAAATTCATCGACCGTTTCAAGGCCAAGGCCTCGAAGGCGAAGCAGGCGCAGAGCCGGGTCAAGGCGCTCGAACGCATGGAGAAGATCGCCCCCGTGCTGGCCGACGCGGAGTTCACCTTCGAGTTCAAGGAGCCGCTCAACGTACCGAACCCGCTGCTGTCGATGCTGGACGCGAGCTTCGGCTATCCGGCGCCGACCGATGCACTGCCGGGCACGCCGCCCACGGTCATCGTGCGGGGCATCAACCGGTCGGTGCTGGCCGGGCAGCGCATCGGCATCCTCGGTGCCAACGGCCAGGGCAAGTCCACGCTGGTGAAGACGGTGGCGCACGCGCTGACGCCGATTGCCGGCGAAATCAGCGAAGGAAAAGGCCTGAACATCGGCTACTTCGCCCAGCAGGAACTCGACGTGCTGCGTCCGCTCGACACGCCGATGGAACACATGATCCGGCTTGCCAAAGACACGCCGCCGCACATGCGCGCGCCGGGCCAGAGCGGCACCGAACAATCGCTTCGCACGTTCCTCGGCACCTTCAGCTTCAGTGGCGATATGGTGCATCAGGCGGTCGGCACGATGAGCGGCGGCGAAAAGGCGCGGCTCGTGTTGTGCATGATCGTGTGGCAGCGCCCCAACCTGCTGCTGCTCGACGAACCTACCAACCACCTCGACCTGGCCACACGCGAAGCGCTAGCCATGGCGCTCAACGAATTCGAAGGCACGGTGATGCTGGTCAGTCACGACCGGGCCCTGTTGCGCGCCGTATGCGATGAGTTCTGGCTGGTCACCAAGGGCGGCGTCGAGCCTTTCGACGGCGATCTGGATGACTACCAGCAATTCCTGCGCGACGAAGCGCGTCGCATACGCGAGCAGGCTGCCGCGGGGTAGAAGGTCAGCGCTTGAGATACCCCAGGCGGGCGGTGGGGATGCATGGAAGGCGAAGCCGGATATCACTTGCACCAGGTCTCCGCCCAATTGTTTAGCGGCCGCAACGCAACCCGTAGCGCCATCCCTCCCTCGGTCAGGCAATACCCCTCTCCCGCGTGATCGATGAGTCCTGCCTCGCGCAATTCCTTTAACCGGGTATTGAGCAAGCTGGGATTCGTATCGGCCGCCTCTTGCAGTGCGCGAAACGTCAGTGGCTCGCCGCGCAATTCCCAGAGAATGCGCAGCGCTGCCCGGCGTCCTAGCAGGTCGAGCGCAACCATGATCGGCCGCCCTGTCGTCGACCCGCGTACAGGTTTTCCAGTTTTCGGTGTTTTCATGCTTTACTTTTCATAGCAAAATGACCAGAATGTGCTATCGAAATTATAGCAAAGAGATCTGCCATGCCTGCACGCATCGAACCCGCGCGGCCGCCTTTTTCGCCGTTCATTCAGGAAAGCATTGAGAAGACCATGCCGCAGGGTGTTCCGGCGCTTAGCCTGTTCACCACGCTGGCTCGCGACGAGCGGCTATTTGGAAAATTCTTCGCCGCCGGTCTGCTGGGTCGTGGACACCTGACGTTACGGCAGCGCGAATTGATCATCGATCGAACCACTGCCCTATGTCGGTCCGAGTATGAATGGGGGGTACACGTGACCTTCTTTGGCGCACGTGCTGGTTTCTCGGAAGAACAAATCGAGGCGCTGGTGCATGGCACACCTCACGACAAATGCTGGTCGACCGAAGACTCGGTCGTCTTGCAAATGTGTGACGCGTTACATAACGACTGCGACATCGACGAAGACACATGGCAGGCGCTACGCGCTCATGTCTCCGAGGAAGCGATTCTTGAAATGTTGATGTTGGCAGGTCTCTATCGAACCGTAAGCTACCTCACCAATGCTCTACAGTTGCCGCTCGAATCTTATGCAATGCGCTTCCCCGAACGCACGGCGACCCAAGCGCCGTGATGAGTCGGGATTAATGCGTGGGACACGCTATCTGAAGTCTTCGCAACCGAGGGTGAATTTCCATGATCACCGTGATCACCTCATTTCAATTTCCAAAGCCGGTCACACGTGAAGAAGCGCGACGCATTTTCCTGAGTGCGGCCCCGAGATACCTGGGCGTGGCCGGTCTTCTCCGTAAGTACTATGTCCTGTCGCAAGATGGCACCACGGCTGGGGGAGTCTATCTATGGAACTCCCGCGTCGAAGCCGAAGCGATGTACACGGAAAGTTGGCGTGCTGTTGCACGTGAGACCTTCGGTGCAAATCCTTCGGTCACGTACTTTGACAGCCCTGTCGTGGTTGACAACATTACGAACGAAATTCTGTCGGATGAGTAGTTCGGATCTTGCTATCCACATCGCAACTCATAGACCTAAGTCCTGCAGAATAAACAAGACCTCACGCCTTCGCTTCTTGAAAGCAACGCGCAAGCCTATGCGCTTGACATGACCCTCCCGTAGTACCTGAGCGAATACTCAATCCCGCTGACAAGTAAATGTCATCGGAATGGACGATAACGTCGCGTGCATCTACATTTCGATGCATCCATTCCGATCAGGCGAGATGTCCGATCGCACAAAACGACAAGACCTGTACCCCCGGGGAACACCCAAATTTCTGGAGGTTATCCATGAGTCGAACCGTTTTGACTGCCCTGCTTTGCGCCTTGACTCTGCTATCCGCTACCGCCCAGGCCGCTACACTGCCCGCTCAAACGCCTGCCACTGCAACCGCTTCAAGCCCCACGCTGATCACCGAACCCGGTCAAGGTCTCACGCCGATCTATACGTTCATGCAATCGGCAACCAAGACGCTCGACATGACGATGTACGAACTCGTCGATACGACGGCCGAGCAGACGCTCGTTCAGCTCGCGGCCAACGGCGTCACAGTGCGTGTGATCCTCGATCAGAACCTCGAGTCGAGCAACAACCAGGCGGCCTACACTTACCTGTCGCAGAACGGTGTCAACGTCGTCTGGGCCAATCCGACTTATGCGGCCACGCATCAGAAGTCGATTGTCGTCGATGGAAAAACGGCGGCGATCATGACGCTCAATCTGACGAGCCGCTACTATTCGACATCGCGCGATTTCGCGGTGATCGAGAGCGACGCCAACGACGTGGCCGCCATCGAGACCGTCTTCAATGCCGATTTCAACAGCAGCTCGATCACACCACCCGCCGGAGACGATCTGGTGTGGAGCCCGACGCAGTCGCAAACGGATCTGGTCAATCTCATCAACTCGGCGCAAAGCACACTGCAAGTCGAGAACGAAGAGATGAGCAACTCGAAGATCGTCACCGCACTCGTCAACGCGGCAAAACGCGGGGTAACCGTCCAGGTCGCGATGACCTACAGCAGCGACTGGGTCAGCAACTTCGACAAGCTCAGCGCGGCCGGCGTGCAGATCAGCACTTACGCATCGAGCGCGTCGCTGTACATCCATGCAAAAGCGATCCTCGTCGATTACGGCACACCGCAAGCGAACCTCTTTCTCGGCTCGGAGAATTTCTCGGTAGCATCGCTGACCAAGAATCGCGAGCTGGGTCTCGAGACGACGAACGCAGCCATCCTGTCGTCGATCCAGAGCACGCTCACTGCTGACTTTAACGGTGGCACGCCGTTTAGCAGCAGTAGCAATAGCGATGAGCGCTTGCTGAGACAATCGCCGTTTCACTGACTTGCGGCCGCCCGCGCGACCCAAATGCCGCTTAGCGATTAAACGTTTTGTGCACTACGATTGCCTCTGCACGTTCGGTACGTTGAGTACGCCAGTGCGTGACATACCATCAAGGAGACATCGGATGAGCGAGCACTATGGGTCGTTTTGCCCGTGCTGCGGCAACGCGGAGCATCGGGCGATGAGTCGCCGTACTTTCATGAGCCTCGTCGCCGGTACGGCTGCGGGGCTCGTCATACCGCCGGCTTTCGCGGACGCACAATCGGTGCCGTCGATTCCTTTCGATTCGATTGCCGATCCCGTTCGTTTACCTGAAGACACCTATTTCGGCGAATGCTCCGGCGTTGCGCTCAACTCGCAAGGACACATCTTCGTGCTGTCGCGCGGCAATACAACCGGGCCGGCCTATGGCGCGGCTGCGGCACAACTGCTGGAGTTCGCACCCGACGGACGCTTCATCCGCGAGATAGGACACAACCTGTATGCCTGGTCGTTCGCGCATTCGTTCAAGGTCGACCGGCAGGACAACATCTGGGTGACGGACAAGGGCTCCGACATGGTGATCAAGTTCACACCGGAGGGACGCGTCGCCATGGTGTTCGGCCGCAAGCAGGAAGCCGCCGACGAAGAGACCGCCCCGCTCAAGCACCCTAACCCGCCGCTACCCGCCGAGCCCGGGCGCTTTCGCCAGGTCACCGATGTCGCATGGGACGTCGCAGGCAACACGTACATCAGTGACGGCTATATCAACTCGCGGGTCGCGAAAGTCGATCGCGACGGCAACTGGATCAAGTCATGGGGCGACCGCGGCACCGGGCCGGGACAGTTTCATACGCCGCATAGCATCGCGCTCGATGCACACGACAACATCTACGTCGCGGACCGCAGCAACCGGCGCATTCAGGTGTTCGACACCGAAGGCAAGTTCCTGCGGCAATTCACGATCGATGTCCCGGTGCCCGCGGATGCGCGTCCCGCGATCGGCAACATGCCGAATGAGGCGGACATCGCAGCCGGCACGTTTGCACCAGGTTCGCCGTGGGCGATCTGCATCTCGCCGGGACCGAACCAGGTGCTCTATAGCTCCGATGCTTTTCCGGGTCGCATCTACAAGATGACGCTCGACGGCAAGGTACTCGGCGTGCTCGGCAAAGCAGGCAAGCAGTCGAAGCAGTTCGGCTGGATTCATCAGATGGCGTGTCCATCCGAGAACGTGCTGTTCGTTGCCGAACTGCTCAACTGGCGTGTGCAGAAGCTGGTTCTGCACGCCTGACACTGGGGCGTAAGACCGCTTACGCAGATTCCTTCTCGCTATCGAAGCGCAGGCGGGCCGCCGTGACCGCAGCATGGTTGTCGTCGGCCCACTGGATCAACACGTTCAACGCATCGAACATCGAATGCCCGAGATCGGTCAGGCTGTATTCGACGCCCGGCGGCTTGGTCGGAAAGACCACGCGATGCACATAACCATCGCGTTGCAATTCATGAAGTGTCTGCGTCAGCATGCGCTGCGAAATGTCGGGCACCAACCGGCGCAGTTCGCCGAATCGACATGGGTGCTCGGCCAGCGCCGTCATCAGTAACGAACTCCACCGCCCGCTGATCACATCGACGACGTCGCGCACCGGGCAATTCGCCCAGGCGCCGTGTTCGGCCCGAGCCTTCTCCAGCCTCGCTTTGAGCGCGCTGGTCGATACCTTGGTGGTTCCCATCTGGTAACTATCTCCTCAGAAACTGCCTTCTTTACGAGTGCTCGCAGAAGCCTGATTATCGAGTCACTCTCAAAAAGAGAGTAACACTCACAATGAGGCGAGTACATGAGCGACACCATTTTCGTCACCGGCGCATCCGGTCAACTCGGTCAGCTTGTCATCAAGCATCTGCTTGCGCGCGGCGTGACGCACGAGCGCATCATCGCCGGCACGCGCAACCCCGAAAAACTTGCCGGCCTTGCTGCAGCAGGCATTGAGGTTCGCAAGGCGGACTTCGAAGATCCTCAGGGCCTGACCGAAGCTTTCAAAAACGTCGGTACCGTCCTGATCATTTCGACAGATGCCATGGATGGAGTCGACACACGATTGAAGCAGCATCGCAATGCGGTCGCATCGGCGGTCGCGGCAGATGTCAAGCGTATCGCCTATACGTCGCAGCCCAATCCGGACAGCTCGCTACTGAGCTTCGCGCCGGACCACCTGGAAACAGAGCGGGCCATCAAGGCCACCGGTCTGCCGCACGTGATTTTCCGCAACAGCTGGTATCACGAGAATCTGCACAGGTCCCTCCCTCATGCGCTGAAGAGCGGGCAATGGCATTCGGCGACTAAAGGCGGGAGAACGTCGTCCGCCGGACGGGAGGACTATGCTGAAGCGATTGCCGCAGCGCTGGCCACGTCAAGCACCGATAGCCGGACCTACACGCTCACAGGTCCGGAAGCGTTGTCCAACGAAGAAATCGCCGACCTCGCTAGCCGGGTGACAGGCAAGCCGCTTGTCGTCGTCCATGTGACTGACGAGCAATTCGTCACGGGACTGAAAGCGGCGGGTGTTCCTGACGTGTTTGTTTCCGCACTGGCGTCGATTGAAGTGGAGGTCCGGGCCGGAAATCTTTCTATCGTCACCGACCATCTCGAGTCGCTCATCGGACGTGCTCCAAAGCGGCTTGGTGAATATCTGCAAGAGGCGAGAGCCAGCTATATCGTTTGAATGTGTTTCTGTGCGATATCGGGTAGTGGTCGGCCAGGAGCGGCCAGCCACTGCCAAGGTTCGAACACGATTTCCCCTAGCTCTAGCTCTTTGCCATGATCCACTCAGGCAACGCCCCTCACTACAACCTCGCGATCGGCACGGCGAGAAACTTCATCGACCCCGGACTCCAGCCGCTTCACGTTCCGCTTTGGTGGCTCGCCGAACATGCGCGAATATTCGCGGCTGAATTGCGACGGGCTTTCGTAGCCCACCTGAAAAGCCGCTGTCTCGACGTTCGCGCCGAGCGAGACCATCAGTCTGCGAGCTTCCAGCAGCCTTAGCTGCTTGTGAAACTGCAACGGCGAAAGCGATGTCAGTGCCTTGAAATGTCGATTGAAAGAAGACGGACTCATCTGCGCAACCGTGGCTAATTCTTCGACGCGGATCGGTTCAGCAAGATTTTCGCGGAGCCGGCGCATCGCATTGAGCACGCCTTTCGAAGGCGCATTCGTCAATGCCATGCGTGCGACGTCCCCGCCGTGTGGCCCGGTTAGAAGCCAGTAGCAGATCTCTCGCATGATGAGCGGATAAAGCGTCGCAATCGCACCAGGCGTATCGAGCAACTTGACGAGACGCAGCGCACAGTCGGCGAGCGGTCCCAGGAAATCGGTCACGAAGACGCCTCGACCGACATCGCCACTCGCCTTCGGTGGCTCGTCCAGTTCCGCCGCAACACTGCGCATGATCGCGAGATCGAGTTCGAACGCGAGGACAAGACATGGCCGGTCGGGGCTGGCCGCGCTTACCTTGCCAACCGATGGAGCCTCGACTCCAACAATGAGTGCCTCGCCGGCCTTGTATTCGTAGCGCGTTTCGCCAAAGCTGGCCCACTTGGCACCCTGAGCCACGATACACATGGCCGGTTGCGATATCCGGTGGACCGGTGGCTTGGGGTGATCCGAGCGAAGAATGAACACGCTTTCGATCGCCGTAAAGTACGGGCTCGCGCCCTCCTGGCGGTCGGTATATCGCAACATCGCAGCGACTAAATCTTCCAGCATGAACCTGATCTCCCATCCGGGCATCGACTGACAACCATACGTCGCCGAGTCGGAATAGGCAAGAAATGGGGTGGTTTGGGTATTCAGATTGCGTCACCTCCAAACCTATACTCGGTTCCAGTTTCTAACCGGGAGCACGAACATGGCAGTCGCAGATTCAACCCCATCAACGAACAAGATCGCTATTGTCACCGGCGGCAGCCGGGGCATCGGGCGCAACACCGTGATAAGCCTCGCGAAACGCGGGGTGCGGTCGATATTCACCTACCACGCAAATCAGGCAGAAGCGGAGAAGGTCGTCGCGCTCACGAGCGATATCGGAATTCCAGCTATCGCGTTGCAGCTCGACACGGGCAACGCGGCGAGCTTCGGCGGTTTCATCGATCGAGTGACACGCGCCCTGAGCGAAGTGCACGCGGAACGCTTCGACTATCTCGTGAACAACGCGGGGACTTCCTCTGCGGCATCGCTGGCGACGGGCACGGAAGCTGAACTGGATGCGCAATTCAACGTGCATTTCAAGGGCGTTTTCCTGCTCACGCAGGCGCTTTTGCCGCTCATGAACGACGGCGGGCGAATCGTGAACATCTCGTCGGGTCTTGCCCGCGTGGCGATGAATGGCCGTGCGATCTACGGCCCGATGAAGGCCGCGGTCGAGTCGCTCTCGCGTTATATGGCGCTGGAACTCGGGCCGCGCCGGATCGCGGTGAACGTCGTCGCGCCTGGAGCCATTGCCACCGATTTCAGCGGGGGCGTCGTGCGTGACAACCCCGCCATCAACAAGATGGTTGCGGATCATACGGCGCTCGGACGTGTCGGTGTGCCCGACGATGTTGGCCCCGTGATTGCTGGTTTGCTGTCCGACGAGTTCGGTTGGGTCAATGCTCAACGGATCGAGGTGGCGGGAGGAATGCAGATCTGAGTGCCGCTGGTTCACTCAATAGAAGGGCTTCGCAAGGTAGTGCGAAGCCCACACCACAAGCGCAGCCAGCACCAACGCACCATAAGGCAACGCACGCCGCATACCACTCACCCCGCTCCCCGGCTGCATCTCCATATCCTGCGCCATGCGCGCAGGAAAACGCCCACGATCCTGCCAGTAATGCCGGAACACAAACACCGGCACGATCAACAGCATCGCAATCAAGCCGTTACGCAACGTGCCTTCGCCCTGCAAATCCGCACCCGCACCGATGAACGCCAGGTCGAGATAACCACACACCGCGCCTGCCGCAAGCAACCAGGTCGGACAGCGAAAAGGCCTGTCCGCGTCAGGACGATCCATGCGATGAATCCATCCCGACTGCAGGTTCAGAAATACGAAGATCATGTAGCACACGCCCGACACGGACAGCACCGTCATATAGTCGGACATCATCAACAGGATCAGGTTGAAGCCGAGATCGGTCCACATCGCGCGCGTCGGTGCGCCGTGTTCGTTCACATGCGACAGGTAGCGCGGCAACCAGCCGTCCACCGACGCCTGGTACAACGTGCGCGACGATCCCATCATCGAAGTCATCACGATCAGCAAGATAGACAGCATCAGCATCACGACGATCACGTTCGCAACCACTGCACCGCCGCCCACCATATGCGCCATCGCCGCACCCACACCGGTGCCGTCGACGATCTTCGGATTCAACATGCCCGCCGTGCCGAGCGCGCCCTGAAACGCAATCGGCACCAGCGTCATGACGACAAGGCACAGTGCACCCGACCAGAAGATCGCCTTGACCGTATCGGTACGCGGATTGCGGAACTCGCGCGTATAGCAGACGGCTGTTTCGAAACCGTATGCAGCCCAGCCCGCCATGAACATCGCACCGAACACCATCGTGATACCGGTGCTGTTCCATGAACCAAACGATGCCGCGCTGAGCTGGCCGTGCGCATCGTGCGCGAGCGGCAGCAGCGGCCACAGGTGTGCAGCCGGCACATCGCCGGTCACGAACGGGACGATACCCACAATCAGCAACGGCGTCAGCGACGCAATGCCAAGCAGGCGCTGCGTCTTCGCCGCTTTCGCTGCGCCGCTGTGCTGCAGCCTGAAGGTGATCAACAGGAAAACGACCGCAAGCAGAAACGTGGCGTTGATGCGCAGCGTAAGACCGTGCTTGACGAAGCCAAGATCGAGCAAGGTCCATTGCCACGTGTTGATCAACGCATCGGGCGCGAACAATGTGGTGAGCGCATAGCTCGCGGCGAGCCCGGTGCCGAGCGCCAGCATCGGCGACCACGCGACCCAGTTGCACCACACCGACACCGGCGCAATCAGCTTGCCGTAGCGAACCCAGCCCATCGCGCCGTACACCGATGCGCCGCCGGATTTATGGGGAAACAGCGAGGAAATCTCGGCATACGTCGCGCTCTGGATCAAGCCCATCGAGATCGCCGCGATCCAGATCGCCCACGCAGGTTGACCGATCGTCGCGCATACGCCGCCTATCGTGAACAGAATGCCGGCCGGCACACCGCTCGTCACCCAGAATGCGTCCTTCCATGTGAGGCCGCGTTGCAGCGTGTGGCCTTCGTCATGAGCGGCACCATGTGCCGCGTCGTGGGTGCTGCGCGTGCGCAGTCTTGCCTGTTCCATCCAGAGCCTCCTGTAGAGAGCCTGTGCCTGGACCGGAACGCGTGAACCTGAACCCAGCATGCGGATCGCCCTGCAACGGCGATCCGCACGCTGTGTGACAACGTCAAAGCGAAGACGTTATTGCGCTCCAGCCACCCAGCTGTCGACCCGATCGCCGTGCGCGGCGATCCATGTGTCGGCTGCGGCAGCAGGCTTGGCGCCGTTCTGTGTCGCCAGCATCACGCTGTCGATTTCGCCCGGCTTCCATTGAAATTTCTTGAGAAACGCAACCACGGGTGCAGCCTTTGTCTCGAGCCCGGGGTTGATTACGTTATCGACATGCTCCGATTCGCCGAACACCTTCTTCGGATCCTCGAGGAACTTCAGTTTCCACTTCGCAAACATCCAGTGCGGTACCCAGCCGGTCACGATGATAGGTTTATTGGCATGCATCGAGCGTGCAAGTTCCGCGGTCATCGCACTGCCCGAGCTTGGCATCAGCTGAAGACTGAGGTTGTAGGCTTGGATCGCCTCGCCCGCTTTC
Organism: Paraburkholderia megapolitana; assembly: GCF_007556815.1. Classification (NCBI taxonomy): domain Bacteria; kingdom Pseudomonadati; phylum Pseudomonadota; class Betaproteobacteria; order Burkholderiales; family Burkholderiaceae; genus Paraburkholderia; species Paraburkholderia megapolitana. Next base: position 2,445,743 of record NZ_CP041743.1, on the reverse strand, counting down.
TTCATCACACCCGCGCCCGCATCGATCCCGACGATGCGGCCGCCGAAGTCCGCCTTATGCGCTTCGAGGTCGCCGATGCTCGTCTCCGGTAAATCAGCGGGGACGATCAGACCGATCTTCGCGTCGTTGAAATTCGGCCCGAGGTCGGTCACCTTGCTCTTGAACTGATCCCAGTACGCACCATGCGTCACCGGCAGCCAGGCCGACAGCGTTGCGTCGAGATCGCCGCGCGCCACACCCTGCCACATGATCCCTGCCGCAACCGGCACCAGTTGCACCGGATAACCCAGCCGCTTCTGGATGATCTGTGCGGCGACGTTCGAGGTCGCGACGCTGTCATCCCATCCTTCGACATAGCCGATCTTGATCGTCGGTTTCGTATCCGCTGCCGCAGTCACGCTCGCGCTCATCGTCGCGATCAGAGCAGCCCCGAGTGCACCGCACAGCAAGAGTTTTTTAAGGCGTTTCATGGTCGATCTCCTTATGGCCGCTAGCGCGGTGTAGCACTGAGCATCGCCAGCCAGAATTGACGGCGGATAGTCTGTTGCGACAGCGGCTTGTGGAAATGCGACACGCATCATCGGCAGGCGTCGATACGTCGGGCAACCGGATGCGCGGGCCGCGCGCATCGGGTGTTCATGCCGTGCGGTCCGGTGCAGGACAAACCGACTGTCACTTCTCGACGACGAGATCCGTCAATGGTTTGCTGCAGCAGAGCAGCACCATCCCCTGATCGATTTCCCGCTGACGAATGCCGCCGTTGTGTTTCATCTCGACCTGGCCGGAGACGAGCTTGACCTTGCAGGTGCCGCACATGCCCTGCGTGCACGACGACGGCAACCGCACGCCGGCCTGGCGCGCAGCGTCGAGCACGTGCTGGTCGCTGCCGCAGCTGATCTCGCGATTGCTGCGCGCAAAGCTTACCGTGAACGTCTGTGTGCCCTGCTCTGTGGGACTGGCTGCGTGTTCTTCGACGAGAACCTCGGGCGCCGACTGTGTCAGCGTCTCGAACGAGAAGCTTTCCTCGTGATAGTGCGCGCGATCGAAACCCGCATCGCCGAGCAGGTCGCGCACGGCCTTCATATACGGCGCCGGGCCGCACGTGAAGATCTCGCGCTCCATGAAGTCCGGTGCGATCGCTTGTAGCAGCGGCAGCGTCAGAAAACCCGTTACGCCGTGCCAGTTGGTGCGCGGACCGACACGTTCGCAGATGAACGACGTGCGGAAATTGCTCTGGTTCGACGCGATCAGATCGAGTTCACGCGCGAAGATGATGTCGTCGGGTGTGCGGGCGCTGTGCACGAACACGATGTCGCGATCTTCGCTCAACTCGTGATGCGCGCGGCTCATCGACATCAGCGGCGTGACACCCGAACCCGCCGACAGAAACAGATACTTGCGCGCCGGATGCCGCGCACAGGTGAAATCGCCGGACGGTCCCAGCACGCGAACCTGCGCGCCGGCCTGCAAGTTGTCGTGCAGCCAGTTCGAAACCGGGCCGCCGGGCACGCGTTTTACGGTGATCGAAATGGTATGCGGCCGCGTCGGCGACGAAGAGATCGTGTAGCAGCGATTGACCGTCTCGCCGTTTATTTCCAGTTCGAGCGTGAGGAACTGGCCCGGCTCGAACACAAACGCACGACCTTGCGGCGAACGGAAGAAAAAGCTCTTCACGTCGTGCGTTTCCTGGCGCACCTGGCAACACACGAGCGTCTCTTCGACGTCGCTCGTCCAGCGCTCGGGCAGCACGCCCCAGAATTGCGGCTTGGTCAGCCGGCTCTCAACGGGTTCGAAAGTTGCCGCATCCCGCATCATCGTTTGCTCCACCTGCCCGAGGCAGCCAGTTGTCTGCTTGTGTTCGTTGCGTTGCTGTTTACGCTGCTGCTTGTACTACTGCCTGCTGCGCGTTAGCTGCTAGCGTGTGCTTCAGTCTGCGAATCGATCTGCGCCGCGACCCGTCCCACATACCAGTCGCTGAACTTCTCGACGAGCCCTTCGGTGAACGGCGAATACGGACCCGGTTCGTACGCGCTGCTCGACGCACCGCGCTGCGAATATTCGACGAGCGCGCGGTCCTGATCGTTGGTCGCATTCCACACGGCCGTCAGGTTGTTCACGTCGTAGTCGACGCCTTCCTTCGCGTCCTTGTGCACGAGCCACTTCGTGCGCACCAGCGTCTCGCCAGCCGACAACGGGATCACCGAGAACGTCACGACGTGGTCGCTCATGAAGTGATGCCACGAGTTCGGCTGGGTCCAGAACGATAGCCCACCCAGGTCGGCCTGCTTGAATTCGCCGAGCAGTTTCTTCGATGCAACCTTCGCGTCGAGCGTCTGCGATTCGCCGCTGCGATCGAGCGGCAGGCGCTGCGTACGAAAACCGGTCACGTCAGACAGCCGGTCCACTTCGACCGACGGCAGATTCATCGCTTCCCACTGCGCCGCGCGTTCGACGCAGGTCCGTTCGAACGCGGCCATACCCTCGGCATTCGCCGCTGACGGCTGATAGCCGAACCCATACTCGTACAGCGAAATGGTCAGCTCCGGATGGTTCGCGACGCAGTGATAGCACTCGCGATTGTTCTCCATCGTCAGCTTCCAGTTGCCCTTTTCGATGATGTCGATCGTGGCGGCGATCTTGAGGTTCGGCAGATCGTGCGGCAGCAGGTACGGCTCCATCGCGGCGCGCATCACGTCGAAATCGACCGGCGGTTCGTCTGCGAGGCAGATGAAGATCAGCCCGGCCAGATTCTGCACGTGCACGCTCTTCAGGCTGTGCTTGCAGCGGTCGAACTTCTCGCCCATGTGCTCGGCGAACATCAACTGGCCGCTCAGGTTGTAGGTCCAGCTGTGATACGGACACACGATATTGCCGACCGAGCCCTTCTCTTCGTTGCACAGGCGCGCACCGCGATGGCGGCACACATTGTGGAACGCGCGGACTTCCATGTCGTCGTCACGGACGATCAGGATCGAATCGTGGCCCAGCTGGACCGTCGTGTAATCGCCGGGCTCGGGGATGTCCGGCTCGATGGCGACCTGGATCCAGTGCTGGCGGAAAATCGCGTCCATGTCGAGCGCGAAAATCTCTTCGCTCAGGTAAAACGGTGCCTCAAGGCTGTAACCCTTCTTGCGCCGATCGACCAGCGCGCGAATGTCTGCCGATACTTTCATCGTGTGCTCCGGAACGCTCTTTTTCAGTAGTCGATGAGTTGATGCTCGCGCAAATAGGCGAGGATCACTTGTGCTTTTTCGACCGAAGTCCCTTCAATTACGACGCTGCCGCCGCGGCTTTCGGTCGTGGTCGCGGACATCATGCGCGCGTGCCCGGAACGCTTCTCCGGCGCGGCGAGTCGCACGGGTTTGCGGGTTGCCGGCGCGACCGTCCAGTGCGCCGCTTCGGCGTCCGCGCCGCGCGGCGCGACGCTGCGCGTGTCGACGGTGCCGGCGCGCAACCTTGCATAGGCATACAGCGGCTGGACCGGCGCGAGCGGATGCACGGCGACCACGGCCGGCAGCGGTGTCTGCACGCGCCGACGTACGCCCTTCGGCAAGAATTGCCTGACCGTCGCCGTCGTCACGTCGCCGTTTTCGATCACGACGTCGACCGCCGAGCCGACCAGCATGTAACCCAGCGCAGCGGCAAGGCGATACGGCAGCATGCCGCTGTCGAACGCGCCTTCCGCGCAGGTGCCAGTCAGCACCAGATCGTAGCCCTGCACACGCTGGGCGAGCGCGGCTACGGCATCGTCGGCGGGATCGCAGACTAGTACCTCGACGCGTGCAGCGCCGAGCGCCAGATAGGCTTCGAGTGCCGCGTTGGACGGGTCGCCGGCATGCACGACGTCGAGCAGCGCGCCGTGCTGTTGCGCGAGTGCGCGGCCGGTTTCGAGTGCGGCGGCATCGTTGCGGCTATAGCGCGCCACGCCGCTCACCGGATGGCGACCAACCGAGACGAGCACGGCGATCCGTGCGAGCTTGCCGTTCATGCGGCGACTCCTTCTGCGACGGTTGCGGCGGGTGTTGTAGCTGCGGCTCCGGCCGGTGCGCGCGTGGACCGCGCTCGCGCGACCTCGTCGATCAGCGACGCGATCGTGGCCTGCGTATCGCCGATGATCGTCAGGTTCGCGCGCTTGACGATCGGCGCGCTGCCGTCCAGATTCACGGCGATCACGTGCCGACAATCCTTGATGCCCTGCAGATGCTGGACCGCGCCCGAAATACCGAACGCGATATAGACGCTCGCCTCGACGGTCTTGCCGGTCGCGCCGATCTGCTTGTCGCGCGGAAAGAGACCGTTGTCGACCGCGACGCGGCTCGCGCCGACGGCCGCTCCGAACGCGCCGGCCAGTTGTTCGAATGCCGCGACATCGGCCACGCCGTTGCCCGCCGAGACGATGAAATCCGCCTCTTCGAGTGCGACCTGCGCGGCGTCGATTTCTTCGATGCCGAGATCGCGGTAGCGATCGCTCGCCGCGCCTTCTTTTGCTTCGGCTGGCAGCGCAATCTCGACGCGTTCTCCCGCGCCGACAAACGGTAACCGCGGGTCGACAGCGCCCGCCGCCAGCAGCACGACATCGGGCAGCGCGCGGCTCGCATATGCCTGCTTCGCCTGGGCATAGCTGCTCACATGCGCAGCATCGACCTCGACAACCTGAGTCGCGATACTTGCGCCGGCATACGCGGCATAACGCCGTCCGAGGTCGCCGTCGCCGGTTGCGTTGTCCGGCATCAGGATGTGCGCCGGCGCAATCTGTGCGACGCATGCGGCCAGCGCCTGCAACTCGCGCTCGGGCGCAAACCTGCGACGGTCGAACGTTGCAAGTTCAACAATACGATCGGCGCCGAGTGCCGCCGCATCGTCCTTCAGTTCGCCGAACACGACGAGCGCCACCTGGGTCTGTGCGTCTGCGATAAGCGCTGCGGCAGCGAGCGCCTGACGTGTGTGTTCGTCGAGCGCGCCACGGTCGCTGTGCGCGGCAACCAGTACCGTGCGCTGCGCCGGTTGCCTGGTGCGGAGCGGCTTCACAGCCTGACCGTGCGCGTGCGCACCGGCCGCGCCGTGACTCTGATCGTTCGATGCATGCGCGTCGAAAGTCCCGCCGAGCGTGATACGCCGGATACCTGCCGCCGTGATCGTGAACGGCCGCCGCGGATCGATACGTTTGATGGTCGTGTTCATCGCGTCACTCCAGCGCAGCGGCAACGAGTTCGGCTACGTCGAGCACTTCGGGGCGCGGACCGACCACGCCTTCGAGCATCGCCGTGCAGTTCGGGCACCCCACCGCGACCACGTCCGCTCCAATGGCACGAGCATCGGCGATGCGGATATCCGGAATACGCTGCTTACCGGGGATATCGGTCAGCGGTGCACCGCCTCCACCGCCACAGCAGCGCCCGCGCTTGCCGTTGCGTTCCATTTCGATGACCTGAATGCCGATCGATTTCAACAGCTTGCGCGGCGCGTCCGTTTCGCCGTTGTAGCGGCCGAGGTAGCACGGATCGTGGTACGTGACGCGTTTGTCGTGCAAAGCATCGGCGGCCTTTGGCGACAGCTTGCCGGAGGCGACCAGTTCCGCGATGAAACTCGTGTGATGCAGCACGTCGTAACGCGTGCCGAGCGAGCGGTATTCGTTGCGCAGGCTGTGCATCACGTGCGGGTCGGCGGTGACGATGCGTTTGAACGTGAGGTTCGCAAGCGTACCCGCCAGTTGCCGCGCGAGTTGCTGGAACGTCGCTTCGTCGCCGAGGCGGCGCGCGACGTCGCCCGTATCTGTCTCTTCGCCGCCCAGTACCGCATAGTCGACGCCTGCCTTGTTCAGCACCGTAACCAGGGCACGCAGCGTGCGTTGATAGCGCATATCGAATGCCCCTTCGCCGGCCACCAGCAGCACGTCGACGGGTTTGCCCGGTTGCGCCACCGGTGCGTTCAGATCGACGGCCCAGTCGTAACGCGCAGCCTTGTCGTAGCCGCCAGCCGTGCCGGTTTCACGCAGATTCGCGAGCACTTCGGGGCCTTTGCCCGGCACCGTGCCGTGTACCAATGTCTGATTGCGGCGCATGTCGACGATCGCATCGACGTGTTCGATCAGCATCGGACATTCCTGCACACAGGCACGGCACGTCGTGCAGGACCACAGCGTGTCAGCTTCGATCAGGCTCGATACGATCGGCCGGTTCGGTTCGCCCGTATGGTGGCCTACCGGCAAACCCGGTGTCGGGCTGCCTGCATACGCCGCATCCGAGCCACCGACCATTCCGGTCACGAGATCCTGAATCAGCTTTTTCGGGTTCAGCGGCTGGCCCGCGGCGAAGGCCGGGCACGCTGCTTCGCACTTGCCGCACTGCACGCACGCATCGAAGCTCAGCAATTGATTCCAGCGGAATTCGACCGGCTTGCCGACGCCGTATTCGTTTTGCTCCAGCACCGGCGTTTTCAACGCCGTTGGTGGCGTCATGCTGACGGCACCGGCGCGGCGGACATCGCCGGACGCCGCGAAGCGCTCCTGGCGCGGATGAAACGCCAGATGCAGCAGACCCGCGAGCGCATGCTTCATCGGGCCGCCGTGTGCTGCACCAACGGTCATCGCAAACGCGCCCGCAGCGATCAGCAGCGCGAAAATCACGGCGAGTGCACCCGACATCGCACCGGCGGGTACCGAAACAAACAGCACGAGACCAAGTGCAAACGAGCCAAGCAGCCACGGCAGGGTGTCCCACGGTCCGTGTGACAGTCGCGCCGGCACCGCCTTCGTACCGCGCCGGCGACGCCACACGAACATCACGCCGACCAGCATGATGAGCGCCGCGATAAAGATCAGCCGGTCGAGCCACGGTGAGTAGATCGCGAGCCCGTAGTTGAGAAACACCAGCACGAACGCGCCAATCGCACCGCCCGCGGTCGCGACGTGGGTCTTCGCGATGTACGGGTCGCGGGCGACCACGTGGTGCAGATCGACGAAATAGCGCTTCGGAATCGTCAGCAGGTTGGTCCAGCCGAACGCGCCGGCCGCCGTCGCGCGGCCGAGGCGCCAGTACGCCGAGCGCTTCGCGACCGCGAACGCAAGGCCGGCCACCGATACCCACAGCAATGCGGTGATGAGAAACGCCGGGCTCATCGTCAGAAGTCCTTGCAGAGACGCAGCGCGTCGTAGATCGCGCCGTGGATGTTGTGCATCGAAATACAGTCGCCGACGCGGAACAGCAGGAAGCGACCGTTGCCGAGTTCTTCCGACAGCGACGGTTGCGGCTCCGATGCAAACAGCGTGTGCACATCGGTCTGGCCGCGATTCACCGATTCGGGCTTCAGTGTCCAGTACAACGCGTCGTTCGGTGTGCTGCCGTTTTCGATCACGACCTGATCGACGACACGTTCTTCGAGTTCTTCGGTGTATTCGTTGCGCAGCACCGCGATCTTGCGGCCGTCCTCTTCGTACACGCGATCAAGCCAGTAGTTCGGCGTATGGATCACGCCGAGCGCATACAGCCGCCGGTAGAAGATCGGGAACGTCGTGCCGCCCACGTCATCGGCGATCTTCACATCGGGTGTCACGATCTCGACCTTCGCCCCGCGGCTCGCGATGAAATCCGCGACGCCCGCACCGGCATGCGTGCTGACGCCGTCATAGACGAGCACGTGCTGCTTCGGCTCGACGCGACCTGAGAGGATGTCCCACGAGCTGACCGCAAGCCCTTCCTCGACACCCCACGCCGGCACCTGCTGCGTGAAGCTCGAGCCACCCGTGGCTAGCACGACGATATCGGGCTTCTCGGCCATGATCGCCTTCTCGTCGGCGGCGACGCCGAGGCGCCGGTCCACGCCGAGGCGCTTCGTCTCCATGTCGAACCAGCGCACGATGCCGGCCATCTGTTCGCGCTGCGGCGCTTTTGCAGCGAGCATGATCTGGCCACCCACCGCGTCGTTCTTTTCGAACAGCACGACGTCGTGACCGCGCGAACGCGCAACACGTGCCGCTTCGAGTCCGGCGGGACCCGCGCCGACCACTACCACCTTGCGGCGCGGTCCACGGGTCTTTTCGATCACGTGTGGCATCGTCGCTTCGCGCGACGTTGCGGCGTTCTGCACGCACAGCACGTCGAGGCCGTTGTACTGGCGGTCGATGCAATAGTTCGCGCCGACGCACTGCTTGATCTCGTCTTCTCGGCCGTCGCGGATCTTGATCACCATGTGCGGATCGGCGATCTGTGCGCGCGTCATGCCGACAAGGTCGACCATGCCATTAGCGAGCAGGCGTTCGGCCTGACCCGCGTCGCGAATGCTTTGTGCGTGCATCACCGGCAGCTTCACCACCGACTTGATGCCGGCTGCAAGGTGCACGAATGGTTCGGGCGGCAGCGCCATCGGCGGCATGCAGTTGGCGAGCGTGTTGTGCGTGTCCGCGCCGGAACCGATCACGCCGAGGTAATCGATCAGGCCGGTCTCGGCCATCGCCTGGGCGATTTCCTTCAGTTGCTCGTGGTCGAGGCCGTCTTCGTGGAATTCGTCGCCGCACATGCGCAGGCCGATGCAGAAGTCCGCGCCGACCGCTTCACGTACGGCCTTTAGTACTTCGGTGCCGAAACGCAGGCGGTTTTGCAGCGAGCCGCCCCATTCGTCGGTACGGAAGTTCGTACGCGGGCTCCAGAACTGATCGATCAGATGCTGGTGCGCCGCCGAAATCTCGATGCCGTCCATCCCGGCCTGCTTCACGCGCTTCGCAGCCGCCGCGAAATCGCCGATGATGCGGCGGATTTCCTCGACCTCGATGATCTTCGCGTTGCCGCGGTGCACCGGTTCACGCACACCCGACGGCGTCATCAGATGCGGCCAGTGCTCGCCGTGAAACGCTGAGCGACGACCCATGTGCGTCGCCTGGATCATGATCTTCGCGCCGTGCCGATGCATTGCTTCGGCGAGTCGCGCGAGCGGATCGATGATCTTGTCGGTCGACAGATTCACCGATTTCCACCAGCCCTGCGGACTGTCGATCGACACCGGGCTCGAACCGCCGCACACGGCCAGCCCGACCCCGCCCTTCGCCTTCTCTTCGTAGTAGCGGATATAGCGATCGCCGGGCAGACCGCCCGGTTCGGCATAGACCTCGGCGTGCGCGGTGCTGACGATGCGGTTACGCAGCGTCAGTTGATTCAGCGTCAAGGGTTTGAACAGATTGGGGTAACGCATCGCGATCGACCTCGGGCGGTGTGCGGTAAAAGTCTCGACAATCAGGCGAGCGGCGACACTTCGAACACGCAGTGCGCGTGATGTTCGGCGGCGCACTGCACTTCCTTCGACTGCGAACGCGGCGCATCTTTGCCCGCGTCGGTCGTGTCATTCACCCAGTCCATCGCGCCGGCGAACCAGCCTGCGAACATGTAGCAAAGCTTGCCGCTCTTGTCGGGCTGCGCGAGCACGAACGACGAGTGATGCAGCTCGATGCGCGCATGCGCACGCGCCGGGTCGGCCTCGACGATCTTGAACAGACCCCAACCGCGCTGCGACAGACGCTTCAGATAATGTTCGAACACCGCCATTCCGCTAATGCCGTGCTGTTTCGCTTCCTTATCGCACCAGTGGTAAGCCGATTTATAACCGGCCTTATAAAGAATCTCGGCATACGTGTCGCGACCCAGCGCTTCTTCGACTGCCGTGTGGTTATTCGTGAAGAAATGACGCGGCACGTACAGCATCGGCAGCGCGTCGGTAGTCCATACGCCGGTGTTGGGATCGACGTCGATCGGCAGTTGCGGTTGCATCGCGGGGTGACTCCGTGGGGTAAGCAGATTCGTATCGGTGCTGGTTCGGCGCGGGCGCTCGTAGCGGCGCCCGTCGTCGTTCTTATATTGAGCGGGTTCTCTCAGGCTCCCCACACATCGCGGAAGACGCGCACCCAGTTCTCACCCATGATCTTGCGAATACGGGTCTCGCTCCAGCCGGCGCGCTCCATCGCGGCCGTGAGGTTCGGAAACTCGCCGATCGTGCGGATGCCTTCCGGATTGATGACCTTGCCGAAGTTCGTCAGGCGGCGATAACGGCCCTTGTCATGCGTGATCCAGTCAAAGAAATCGGTGGTATAGCCCTGCGTGAAATCGCTGCCGATGCCGACCGTGTCCTCGCCAACGATGTTCACCACATAGTCGATTGCTTCGACATAGTCTTCGACGGTTGCATCGATACCGCGCTTCAGGAACGGCGCAAACATCGTCACGCCGACAAAGCCGCCCGCATCGGCGATTTCCCGCAGCTGCTCGTCGGACTTGTTGCGCGGATGTTCCTTGAGCCCCGACGGCAGACAGTGCGAGTAGCACACTGCTTTCTTCGAGAACGCGATCGCTTCCGACGACGTCTTGCCACCCACATGCGACAGATCGACCATGATGCCGACGCGGTTCATTTCGGTGATCACTTCGCGACCGAAATCCGACAGGCCACCGTCACGCTCGTAGCAACCGGTGCCGACCAGGTTCTGCGTGTTGTAGCAAAGCTGCACGACACGCACGCCCATATCGGCGAACGCTTCGATATAGCCGAGGTTGTCCTCGAACGCATGCGCGTTCTGGAAGCCGAGAATCACGCCGGTGCGGTTTTCTTTCTTGGCACGCAGGATGTCGTCGGTGGTGCGCACGAGCGTCAGCAGTTCGCTGTTCTCGCGGATCTGCTGCTTCATCAGTGCGATGTTATCGACGGTCTTCTCAAAGCTCTCCCAGACCGACACCGTGCAGTTGGTCGCGGTGATGCCGCCTTTTTGCATGTCTTCGAACACCGAGCGGTCGAACTTCGAAATGTTCAGACCGTCGATGATGATGCTGTTCTCGTGCAGAGTGCTCATGGTTCGGTGCTCCAGCTATCAGCGTGTGGGGAAACGCGGCGCATGTGTGTCTCGCGCGTGTTGTTTATTGCAGTATCAGTAGATCGGGAAGCGCTCGCACAGCGCGAAGATCTCGCGGCGCACGCGCTGTTCGGTGGCGGGGTCGCCTTCCGGATGGTCGCGCAGCGAGTCGAACACTTCGAGGATCAGACGGCCCGTTTCGCGGAACTCCGCCACACCGAAACCACGCGTCGTGCCTGCCGGCGTGCCGAGACGGATGCCCGAGGTGACCGTGGGCTTCTCGGTATCGAACGGGATGCCGTTCTTGTTGCAGGTGATGCCCGCGCGTTCGAGCGCCTGTTCGACCTGCGCGCCTTTCAGACCCTTCGGACGCAGATCGACGAGCAGCAGATGGTTGTCGGTGCCGCCCGTCACGAGATCGACGCCGCCGTCCTTCAACACGTCGCCGAGCGCCTTTGCATTGGCGAGCACGCTGTCGATGTAAGTCTTGAAGCTGTCCTGCAGCGCCTCGCCGAATGCAACCGCCTTGCCGGCGATCACGTGCATCAACGGGCCGCCCTGCAGGCCAGGGAACACGGCAGAGTTGATCTTCTTCGCGATGTCTTCTTCATTGGTAAGCACGAAGCCGCCGCGCGGACCGCGCAGCGTCTTGTGCGTGGTCGACGTGACGACATGCGCGTGCTCGACCGGATTTTGATGACGACCGGCTGCGATGATCCCGGCGATATGCGCCATATCGACCATCAGCTTCGCGCCGACGCTGTCGGCGATCGCCCGGAAGCGCGCGAAGTCGAGCTCGCGCGGATAAGCGGAGAAACCCGCGATGATCAGCGATGGCTTGTGCTCATTGGCCAGCGCTTCGACCTGGTCGTAATCGATGCGCATCGTCTCGCGGTTCACGCCATACTGCACGGCGTTGAACCACTTGCCCGACAGCGCGGGTTTGGCGCCGTGCGTGAGATGACCGCCTGCGTCGAGCGACATGCCGAGCACCGTGTCGCCCGGTTTCGTCAGTGCCAGCATCACCGCACCGTTTGCCTGCGCGCCCGAGTGCGGCTGCACGTTCGCAAAACCGGCATTGAAGATCTGCTTGATACGATCGATGGCGAGCGTCTCGATCTGGTCGGCGAACTCGCAACCGCCGTAGTAGCGCTTGCCCGGGTAGCCTTCCGCATACTTGTTGGTCAGCACCGAACCCTGAGCTTCGAGCACCGCACGCGACACGATGTTTTCCGACGCGATCAGCTCCACCTGCGACTGCTGCCGCTCGAGCTCCTTGAGAAGCGCGCTGCGGACCGGCGCGTCGCGTTCGGCAAGAGGTTGCGAGAAGAAGGGATTGGCGTTCGTCATGGGGTGTCCCGGGGGTGTCTGTTAGTCATGGAAAGCAAGGGGTCGCACGGCGATTCAAACAGACCGACGAGGCGCGCTGTACCTTCCCGCTTCCCTTGACTGGCCTGCCGGCACCGGCTCCCGACGGCTCTATTCTTCTCCGCTGTCTCGCCCGTCAATTTACGAATTCAGACGTGTTCTTGGCGTTTTCCGACATCCAGGTCCGTTTTGGACAAGTGGCCCGGTGGCCGGCCGGCCCGCCGGTCGCTCCGGCTTGGCGGCATTATTCGTGACGTCCGATCGTATGTTGCGATGCAGCGCGATCGCACTGCCGGCGTGCGCGGCCCGCCCGCGAACAGTGCCCTCGCCGCACATGCAAGGTGCGGCGAGCCGCCCCCGCCTGGTCCGACCGCGCGTGCCAGCCAGGGTTTAGCCGTATGGCATGCTTGTTGCGCTAGATCTCAGAATAGTGCGGCCGTCCCCCCCACGTCGGCTGCTACACCAGAGATCAGAGTCGAAGGAACACTCGCCCCCCATGTCTCCCGACCGCACCGCGTCGCTGGCGCACTTTGCGTTCATGCCGCTGCCCAACTTCACGATGATCGCTTTTACCAATGCGATCGAAGTGCTGCGCATGGCCAACTACCTGAGCGGGCAAACGCTTTATCGCTGGTCGATCATCAGCCCCGAAGGCGGCCTCGTGTCGGCCAGCAACGGCCTTGCCGTCGACACCGCGACAGCGGAGTGCGCGGGTCAACCCGACATCGTGTTTGTCTGCGGCGGCATCGACGTGCAGCGCGAAACCACCCCGGCCCATCTGTCGACACTGCGCCGCTTCGCGCGCGCAGGCGTCGCGCTCGGCAGTCTGTGCACCGGCACTTATGCGCTCGCGAAATCGGGGCTGCTCGCGGGCTATGCGTGTGCGATCCATTGGGAAAACATGTCGGCGCTGAAGGAAGAGTTTCCCGACACGCGTTTCCTGAAAGAACTGTTCGTTATCGACCGTGACCGCGTAACCTGCACCGGCGGTGTCGCTCCGCTCGACATGATGCTGAACCTGATCGCGGCGCGCGTCGGTACGCCGCGCGTCACGCAGATCGCCGAGCAGTTCATCGTCGAGCATGTCCGTGATACCAGTGCACAGCAGCGCATGCCACTCGTCGCACGGCTCGGTTCGGCGAACAAGTCGCTGTTCGAAGTGATCGCGCTGATGGAAAACAACATCGAAGAGCCGTTGTCGCGTGAAGAGCTGTCGCGCCTCGCGAACATGTCGCAACGACAACTGCAACGGCTCTTTCGCGAGCACCTCGGCATGACGCCGACTCACTACTACCTGACCCTGCGCCTGCGCCGCGCGCGCGAACTGCTGCTGCAGACCGACATGTCGATCATGCACATCACGATGGCGTGCGGGTTCCAATCGGCGTGTCATTTCAGCAAGAGCTACCGCGATGCATTCGGCACGGCGCCGACACGCGAGCGCCGCAAACAGGTTGCACCGCTTGCTCACGTCATGCCGGGTGTGACAAGCGGGCTGGCGCTGCCGGCCTGACACCCCTCTCCTGCCTGTTTCCGGGGCACCCGCGCCCCGCGTCCGAAGCGGCCCACACATGGCCTCGTATGGCGCTATAGTGAATGATCTCCAGTCCGTCAGCCCTTCGCCCGAGGCAGGAAATCATGGCCGAAAACGACACCGATATCGCCGCGCGCACGCTCTCCGTCGCTCCACAACAATTCTCGCTCGACGTCCTGCTCGAAAAGTACGCAAAGGGTGACGAACAAAGCGTCGACGACGTCTACCGGCGCGTCGCGCACGGTGTCGCACAGGCCGAACCGCCGGCGCTGCGCGAAGAGGTCGAAGCGCGTTTCGTCGAGAACCTGCAGCATGGCGCGCTCGGCGCCGGGCGCATCATGAGCGCGGCCGGCTCAGGCATCGCCGCGACGCTGATCAACTGCTTCGTGCAACCGGTCGGCGACAGCATTCAGGGTGTCGACGAAGACGGTCTGCCGGGCATCTACGTGGCACTGCTGCAGGCGGCCGAAACGATGCGCCGCGGCGGCGGCGTCGGCTACAACTTCTCCGCGATCCGCCCCAAGGGCGCGCGCGTGCACACCACCAGTTCGTCGGCATCGGGCCCGTGCAGTTATATCGACGTCTTCGACGCGTCGTGCCGGACTGTCGAAAGCGCCGGCTCGCGTCGTGGTGCGCAAATGGCCGTGCTCGACTGCACACACCCGGACCTGCCCGAGTTCATCGAGGCCAAGCATTCGAAGGGACGCTGGAACAACTTCAACGTCTCCGTCGCCGTCACCGACGAATTCATGCAGGCCGTCGAAGCCGACCTGCCGTGGCAACTCGTGCATCGCGCGGAGCCGTCGCCCGCGTTGCGCGCAGCCAGCGACCTGCGGCAACGTGAAGACGGTTTGTGGGTGTACGCCGAGAAACGCGCCCGTGAAATCTGGGAGCGCATCATGCGCTCGACCTACGACGTCGCCGAACCCGGCGTCGTGTTCATCTCGCGGATGAACGAAGACAACAACCTGCGCACGCTCGAAACGATCCGCGCAACCAATCCATGCGGCGAACAACCGTTGCCTGCTTATGGCTGCTGCAATCTCGGCCCGCTTAATCTGACGCGCTTCGTGATCGATCCGTTTGCGCAGGTGCGCGGCGGCAAACCGTCGTTCGACTGGGACGAACTCGCCGCACGCACGCGCACGCAGGTGCGTTTTCTCGATGACGTGCTCGACGTGACGCTGTGGCCGCTTCCCGAGCAATACGACGAATCGCGTGCGAAGCGCCGCATCGGTGTGGGATTTACCGGTCTCGGCGACACGCTCGTCATGTTGGGCTTGCGCTACGACCGCGCCGAAGGCCGCGACTTCGCCGCGCGCATCGCGCAACTGATGCGCGACGAGGCGTACCGCGCATCGGTCGAACTCGCGCGCGAACGCGGCGCGTTTGCGCTGTTCGATGCCGACAGCTATCTGGCCGATGGCACGTTTGCCTCGCGCCTGCCCGACGACATCAAGGCATCGATTCGCCGCGACGGCATCCGTAACAGCCATCTGCTTTCGATCGCGCCGACCGGCACCGTGAGCCTCGCGTTCGCGGACAATGCATCGAACGGTATCGAGCCCGCGTTCTCGTGGACCTATACGCGCATGAAGGTGATGGCCGATGGCAGCCGTGCGTCGTTTGCGGTCGAAGATCATGCGTATCGCGTCTATCGCGCGTTCGGCGGCAACGTCGATGCGTTGCCCGACTACTTCGTGAGCGCGCTCGACATGTCCGCGCGCGATCACCTCGACATGATGGCGGCCGTGCAACCGTACATCGACACGTCGATCTCGAAGACTGTCAACGTCCCTGCCGATTACCCGTTCGATGCGTTCGAAAACCTCTACTTCGATGCATGGAAAGGCGGCCTGAAAGGACTCGCCACCTACCGGCCCAACGAAACGCTCGGCGCGGTGCTGAGCGTGACGCCCCAATCCACCGACGATGCGCTCGCTGAAATCGACGCCGATCCGCTGCGCGTCGCCATCGATCATCGGCCGAAGGGCGAACTACCCGCGATCATCGAGAAGGTCGAATACCTGACGCAGGTGGGCAAGAAGTCGCTGTATGTCGCGGTGTCGTTCATCGAGGTGACGGGCAGAGTCGGCGGCGAAGACATGACGATCGAGCGGCCGATCGAGTTTTTCATCCCGGTCGGCCAGCGCGACGAATCGCAGCAATGGATCACGGCGACGATGCGTTCGCTGTCGCTCGCTGCGCGCGGAGGGTTCGTCGCGCGCAATCTGCAGGATCTGCGCAAGGTGTCGTGGGATCGCGGCCAGGTGCGGCTTGGCGATGTGCTGCGGCTCGATGGGCACCGGACGCCGCGCTGGCACGATTCGGAAGTCGCTGCACTTGCCTATGCGATCCAGCAGATTCTGCATCGGCGTGGGTTCCTCGATGCGGAAGGTAATCAGGTGCCGACGCGGTTGCTTGCGCGCTTGCCGCGTGGGCATCTTGCTGAAGCTGCGGCGCCTGTGGCCGGCCTTGCTGAACCGGATCGCGGCGATAGCGGCGAAACTGCCGCGCTGCCGGAAGGCGCAGGCCCGCTCGAACTGCGCACGATGCTCGGCCGCAAGTGCGATACGTGCGGCGCGAATGCGGTCATTCGTAAGGATGGTTGCGACTTCTGCACGGCGTGTGGGGAAGTGGGCGCGTGCGGGTAGTGGTTTGAGTGTGACGCGTTGTTGGGACAACGCGCCACACCTGTACCCGCGTTCCATACGACGCCATCACTTCGCTTTCCAGCGCTTCATTTCGCACGCCCCCATTTCCGGGCACATCCCCTCCTCTACAGTGATCGCATGCACTGAAACAACCGGTTTCAGTGCAGTTCCCAATCCGGGTCAGCTTTCAATCCAGGAGAAACGATATGGGCATCGCCTCAATTGCTGGTTCACTTGGCCATTCCGCTAGCGGCGGTCTCAAGGCACTTGGAGAGCATAAGGATGGTTTTGAAGCGCTAAATTCCGTGAAAGATCTCACGAGTTCGGGTGGCGGCGAATCGAGTAAAGCGACGTCGGACGAGTCGCCATCGGGTGGCGCGCTCCAGCAACTGCTGCAAGGCATCGAGAAAGCATTGGGCGATTGAACCCGGATTCCGGCTTGAACAGGGTGTTCGATCAATACAAGGAATTCTATGGACCTGCCCCAAACCACTGAGGCCGCCCGGCTAGGACGAGCCGTGTTCGACAGCATCAGGGCCGAACGTTTCGACGAAGCGGAAACGCTCCTGCAGCAGTTGCACGAGGCTCATCCGGCGTCGCGGGACATGCTGTTCTTTCCCGTGCTGATGGCGATCCAGCGTGGCGATGTGCGGGGAGCGTGGCAAGTCGTCAATGGCTTGCCGGAAGACCAGAACCCCGAGCTAAAGGCAATCTGCCTGTACCTGTTGAAAGACCCCACGTGGCATAGCTATGCGGCAGCACTCGAAGACAGCCCCGACCCGTATATCCGTCGGGCAATGTTTGCGCTACTCGGCCGTACAGAAGAAACCAGCGTTGCAGAGCCCGTGCAGTCCACCATGTTGCACGCCTTGCAGGTATGACTTTCGGTTCCCCGGTACAGCTTTACTGAAGCAAACGTGATCCGCCTGCACCTGTGCAGGCGGACCACCACCGCATCAAGCCGCTTTCAGCAACCCATGCGGGTCGATCACGAATTTACGCGGCGCCCCTCCATCGAACTTCCGATAACCATCCGGCGCTTCTTCAAGCGACACGACCGTGACGTTCACGATCTGCGCAATCGGCAGACGGTCCCACAAGATGGCCTGCATCAGATTGCGGTTGTACTTCATCACCGGCGTCTGGCCCGTGTGGAACGAATGCGACTTCGCCCAGCCGAGGCCGAAGCGGATGCTCAGACTGCCTCGGCGCGCGGCGGCGTCGGCGGCACCCGGATCGTCTGTCACGTAGAGGCCAGGAATACCGATCGCACCGGCCACACGCGTGATGTCCATCAGCGAATTCAGCACCGTAGCGGGCGCTTCTTCCTGGCTACCGTGGCTACCATGGCCGTGCGCCTCGAAACCGACGCAATCGACCGCGCAATCCACTTCCGGCTTGCCCAGAATCGCGGCGATCTGTTCGCCGAGCGTCGCATCGCGTGAGAGATCGACCGTCTCGAAACCGACCGAGCGCGCATGCGCGAGGCGTTCCTCGTTCATGTCGCCGACGATCGTGCACGCCGCGCCCAGCAGCCGCGCCGAAGCGGCAGCAGCCATCCCGACCGGGCCGGCACCGGCGATATACACCGTCGCACCCGGCTTCACGCCCGCCATCACGGCACCGTGATAGCCGGTAGGCAGAATGTCGGACAGGCAGGTCAGATCGCGGATCTTCGCCATCGCGCGATCGCGATCCGGGAATTTCAGCAGGTTGAAATCGGCGTACGGCACGAGCACATACTCCGCCTGCCCGCCGATCCAGCCGCCCATATCCACATAGCCATACGCACCGCCCGCACGCGACGGATTCACGTTCAGGCACACACCGGTGTGCTGCTCCTTGCAGGTCTGACAGCGACCGCACGCAACGTTGAACGGCACCGACACGAGATCGCCGACCTTCAACGTCTCGACATCGCGCCCGACCTCGATCACTTCGCCGGTAATCTCGTGGCCCAGCACGAGGCCGACTTCGGCCGTCGTGCGGCCGCGCACCATATGTTGATCCGAGCCGCAGATATTGGTCGACACCACTTTCAAAATCACGCCATGACCGATCGCGCGACCGCGCGGATCGACCATCTTCGGAAAATCGATCGACTGGATTTCGACCTTGCCCTGCCCCAGATACACGACACCGCGATTGCTGCTCATTGTCTCGTCTCCATGTTCGTCTGACGTCACGCATTTCGACACGGCATTCGGCGAACGCCGCTCTTTCGAGCGTAGCCCCTCGGCACCCGCACCCGGTGTATGAAACCCGACATCCGTCTGACTAAAACCGACACGGTCGCCTTTTGCGGTTTTTGTTGATTGATCGGTCAATAAAAAAACGCTAAGCTACGGCTTCCTCGCAGCCTGGCGCTCTCTGGTGTTGGGTTCGTGCAGCCTGTTTTTTGTGGGTTTTCGCGTTTTTTGGGGGTTCGACAGCATGCCCAAGCTTGGAATGCGTGAAGTGCGCCGCGCCCAGCTGATCGACGCCACCCTGCTCACCATCGATCAGGCGGGCCTGTCCGGCACGACGCTCGCTTCGGTTGCACAGCGCGCCAATATTTCGACGGGGATCGTCAGTCACTACTTCGGCGACAAGGACGGTCTGCTCGAAGCGACGATGCGGCATATCCTGCGCGACCTGTGGGCGGCCACCACGCGTCGGCGCAACGCTGCGAAGGCGCAGCCTCGTGCGCGGCTACGCGCTGTCGTCGCCGCCAATTTCGACGTATCGCAAGTTAGCGGACCGGTGATGAAAACCTGGCTCGCGTTCTGGACCGAGAGCATGCACGAGCCCGGGCTGCGCCGTCTGCAGCGCGTCAATACGCGGCGCCTGTACTCGAACCTGTGCGCGGAATTCGCGAAGGAACTGCCGCGCGGCGCCGCACGCCGGGCCGCGAGCGGCCTCGCGGCGATGATCGACGGGCTGTGGCTGCGCGGCGCGCTATCAGGCGATCCATTCGACACCCGGGCCGCACTGCGGCTCGCCAACGACTACATCGACATGCTGCTCGCGCACGCAGCCTGACGCGTTTCCAGCATATCCAGCTCGCATACAAGGAGAACCCCGTCATGACCTCTTACGGCCTGCAACGTCTTTATATCGGCGGCGAATACGTCGATGCCACCAGCGGCGAGACCTTCGAGACCTTCGACCCCGCCACGGGCGCAAAGCTCGCCACCGTGCAGCAGGCGAGCGCAGCCGATATCGACCGCGCGGTGCAGTCGGCACGCGAAGGCCAGCGCGCGTGGGCCGCGCTTACCGCAATGCAGCGCTCGCGCATCCTGCGGCGCGCCGTCGAGTTGCTGCGCGAGCGCAACGACGTGCTCGCCGAACTGGAGATGCGCGACACCGGCAAACCGATCGCCGAAACGCGCTCGGTCGACATCGTGACGGGTGCCGACGTGATCGAGTACTACGCGGGTCTCGCCACTGCGATCGAGGGTCAGCAGATTCCGCTGCGCGCCGAATCGTTTGTCTATACGCGGCGCGAACCGCTCGGCGTCACCGCCGGCATCGGCGCATGGAACTACCCAATCCAGATCGCCTGCTGGAAATCGGCGCCGGCGCTCGCAGCCGGTAACGCGATGATCTTCAAACCGAGCGAAGTCACGCCGCTATCGGCATCCAAGCTTGCCGAAGTCTACCTCGAAGCCGGTGTACCGCCGGGCGTTTTCAATGTCGTGCAAGGCGACGGCCGGGTCGGCGCGCTGCTCGCGGGGCACGAAGGCGTCGCGAAGATTTCGTTTACCGGCGGCGTCGCCACGGGCAAGAAAGTGATGTCGCTGGCTGGTGGCTCGACGCTCAAGGAAGTGACGATGGAGCTCGGCGGCAAGTCGCCGCTGATCGTCTTCGAAGACGCCGATCTCGACCGCGCCGCCGATATCGCCGTCACCGCTAACTTCTTCAGCTCGGGTCAGGTGTGCACGAACGGCACGCGCGTGTTCGTGCATCAGTCGGTGCAGAAGGAATTCGAAGCGCGCATCGTCGAGCGTGTGAAGCGCATTCGCATTGGCAAGCCGTCCGATCCCACCACCAACTTCGGCCCGCTCGCGAGCGCCGCGCAACTCGACAAGGTGCTCGGCTACATCGAAAGCGGCAAGCGCGAAGGCGCACGGCTCGTGGCCGGCGGTGCGCGGATCGTCGACGGCGATTACGCGCAGGGCCAGTACGTGCAACCGACCGTGTTCGCCGATTGCCGCGACGACATGCAGATCGTGCGCGAAGAAATCTTTGGGCCCGTGATGAGCTTGCTGAGTTTCGCCGACGAAGAAGAAGTCATCGCGCGCGCCAACGACACGATCTACGGCCTCGGAGCCGGCGTCGTCACCGAGAACCTCTCGCGTGCGCATCGCGTGATTCACCGTCTCGAAGCCGGCATCTGCTGGATCAACACGTGGGGTGAATCGCCGGCGGAAATGCCGGTGGGCGGCTACAAGCAATCGGGCGTCGGCCGCGAGAACGGCATCACGACGCTCGAGCACTACACGCGTATCAAGTCGGTTCAGGTGGAACTCGGCAAGTATCAACCGGTGTTTTGAGGGAGCGTCGCATGGCAGCGAACGAATACGACTACATCGTCATCGGCGCGGGATCGGCGGGCAACGTGCTCGCGACGCGTCTGACCGAAGAACGCGACGTGACGGTGCTGCTGCTCGAAGCCGGCGGCCCCGACTACCGCTTCGACTTCCGCACACAGATGCCCGCGGCCCTCGCCTATCCGCTGCAGGGACGGCGCTACAACTGGGCGTACGAGACCGACCCGGAACCGCACATGAACAACCGCCGGATGGAATGCGGTCGCGGTAAGGGGTTGGGCGGATCGTCGCTGATCAACGGCATGTGCTACATCCGCGGCAATGCGCTCGACTACGACGGCTGGGCACAGCGTAAAGGACTCGGGGACTGGAGCTATCTCGACTGCCTGCCGTACTTCCGCAAAGCCGAAACCCGCGACGTCGGCGCAAACGACTATCACGGCGGCGACGGTCCGGTTCACGTCACCACCAGCAAGCCCGGCGCGAACCCGCTGTTCGAAGCGATGGTCGAGGCCGGTGTGCAGGCGGGCTATCCGCGCACCGACGATCTGAACGGTTACCAGCAGGAAGGCTTCGGCCCGATGGACCGCACGGTCACGGCGCACGGCCGTCGCGCGAGTACTGCGCGCGGCTACCTCGACCAGGCGCGGCAGCGGCCGAACCTGACGATCGTCACGCACGCCACTACCGACCGCATTCTCTTCAGCGGCAAGCGCGCCAACGGCGTGGCGTATCTGCACAACGGTGCGTCGGTCACCGTGCACGCGCGCCGCGAAGTGCTGCTGTGCGGTGGCGCGATCGCCTCACCACAGATCCTGCAGCGCTCGGGCGTCGGTCCGGCCGCATGGCTGCGCGAACTGGACATTCCAGTGGTGCTCGATCTGCCCGGCGTCGGACAGAATCTGCAGGACCACCTCGAGATGTACATGCAGTACGCGTGCAAGGAACCCGTATCGCTCTATCCGGCGCTGCTGCTGCGCAATCAGCCGGCAATCGGACTCGAGTGGCTGCTGAAAGGCACCGGTATCGGCGCGAGCAATCATTTCGAAGCGGGCGGTTTTATCCGCACGCGCGACGACGACCTGTGGCCGAACATCCAGTATCACTTCCTGCCGGTGGCGATCAACTACAACGGCACCAACGCGATCAAGATGCACGGATTCCAGGCGCACGTCGGCTCGATGCGTTCGCCGAGCCGCGGACGCGTGAAACTGCGTTCGCGCAATCCGCACGAACATCCGTCGATCCTCTTCAACTACATGGCCGAAGCGCTCGACTGGCGCGAGTTCCGCGACGCGATCCGGATTACGCGCGAGATCATTGCGCAGCCGGCGCTCGGCCGGTTTCGCGGCGATGAACTGAGCCCCGGTGCCAGGCTGCAGAGCGATGCGGAGATCGATGCATTCGTGCGTGCGCGTGCGGAAACGGCCTATCACCCTTCGTGCTCGTGTGCGATGGGCTATGACGACATGGCCGTGGTTGACGATGAGGGCCGCGTGCATGGGATCGACGGGTTGCGTGTAGTCGATGCGTCGATCATGCCGCTGATCACGACCGGCAACCTGAATGCACCGACCATCATGATCGCCGAGAAAATCGCCGACCGGATTCGTGGACGGACCGCGCTCGCGCGCTCGACTGCACGGTATTTCGTGGCAAACGGAGCACCGGCACGGGGCATCGAGGTACACAAGGGTGCAGCGGAGACCGTTCACGCGACGTGACCCACTGAACGGCTGAGGGGCTTGCCCTGGGTGACGCCCCCATCCTATCCAGATGCCGCATTCCTTCTATGTCGGCAAATAATGGTCAAGTCTACTGAACGGATCGAGGCCGCGAAGACGCTAGCGAGTGTGCGCATCTTCTCCGCGAGCCTCCTCACATCCATTCAGAGGATGCCATGTCGACCACCGCTTCTTCCTCCACCTCACGTCCCAGCGCCGCTGCCCGGCTAGAACGTTTACCGTTCTCCGGCTACCACCGCACGATCTTCCTGATCATCGCGATCGCCTTCTTCTTCGATTCCGTCGATCTCGGCACGATGACCTTCGTGCTCGGCTCAATCCGCACGGAGTTCGGACTGTCGAGCGCGGCCGCAGGTCTGGTCGCGAGTGCGAGCTTCTTCGGCATGGTGCTCGGCGCGGCCGTGGCGGGTTTGCTCGCGGATCGCTTCGGACGACGCCCCGTATTTCAGTGGAGCATGGTGCTGTGGGGTCTCGCATCCTACCTCTGCTCGACCGCGCATTCCGTCGATACGCTGATCGTCTATCGCATCCTGCTCGGCATCGGCATGGGCATGGAGTTTCCGATTGCGCAAACGCTGTTGTCCGAATTCGTACCGACGGCGTCGCGCGGCCGGCTCGTCGCGCTGATGGACGGCTTCTGGCCGCTCGGTTTCATCACGGCGGGCGTCGTGTCGTATTTCGTGCTGCCGCAGTTTGGCTGGCGCACCGTGTTCGCGCTGCTCGCCATTCCCGCCGTATTCGTGCTGTTCGTGCGCCGCATCGTGCCCGAATCGCCGCGCTGGCTCGAACATCGCGGCCGTCTGCATCAGGCCGACGCGGTGCTCGTGCAGATCGAAGCGAAAGTGATGAAGTCGAAGGGGCTGACATCGCTGTCCGCACCGTCGATGCTCGTCGAAGCCGTCGGCCAGCGCACCCGCGGTGCGTTCCGCGAGATCTGGAGTGTCGCCTACCGGCAGCGCACGATCATGGTGTGGGCGCTGTGGTTCTTCGCGTTGCTCGGTTTCTACGGCCTGACATCGTGGCTCGGCGCGCTGATGCAGCAGGCCGGCGTCGCCGTGACGAAATCCGTGTTGTACACGGTGCTGATTTCGCTCGGCGGCATTCCGGGCTTTCTCTGCGCGGCGTGGCTGGTCGAGCGCTGGGGTCGCAAACCGACTTGCATTGCTTCGTTGATCGGCGGCGGCGCCATGGCTTATCTGTATGGCCAGGCCGCACTGCACGCCGAGAGCGTCACGCTGCTCATCTGCTCCGGCCTGCTGATGCAGTTTTTCCTGTTCGGCATGTGGGCCGTGCTCTACACCTATACGCCCGAGTTGTACGGCACCGGCGCACGCGCGACCGGCTCCGGTTTCGCCTCGGCGATCGGACGGATCGGTTCGCTGATCGGACCGTACGCGGTCGGCGTCGTGCTGCCGGTGTTCGGTCAGGGTGGCGTGTTTACGCTCGGCGCGTTGTCGTTCGTGGTGGCAGCGCTCGCCGTCTGGGTGCTCGGCATCGAAACGAAGGGGCTTGCGCTCGAATCGCTGGCGTCGGAGATGACGGATGGCGTAGCGGCGACGTATCGCGTAGCGGTCGACGAGGTGCGCTGAGTACTTTCGCACGCGGGGTTGGTTGAAAGATAGGGGTATACGCGGATTCGCGAACCCGATCGCACTACGAGCCGTTCACGCATCCCGCATGCTATGCCTATCAGATCCTCACATCCGATAAGAATAATTGCGCCCTCCGCACTGGTCCGACTTTTTCAACCGTTCGTCTTTATCCCTGGCGAGGCCATGAAAGCGGACGAGCTTCGGTCGCGACGCCGTATATCGCATCGGACGGGCAATGAGCATGGATCAGCAGTATCTGCGCACGGATCACAGCATCCCGACGCACAGCAGCAGCGATATCCCCCACCGGATTTCGATCGATGCCGATCGATCCGCCCCTGAACCCCGGGCGACGCATACCGCGGCGGCGGTTGCGACACGCGTGTCGGCGTGGCAACCGGATTTCGCCCTCCTGCGCGGCAATATTCGCATCGCGCTGGCCGATCAGATCGAGCAGGCGGTACGCCTCGGCGTGCTGCGGCCTGGCGATCTGTTCCGCCCGCAACGCGAAATCGCCGATGCGCTCGGGTTTCATCGCAACACGATCAACGCGGCATTCCGCGAAGCGGCACGCCGCGGCCTCGTCCGTGGCAGCAAGCGCCGCGGGACGGTCGTGCTGCCGCTCGACGAGGGCTGAGCCAGCGCCGTAAGCGGTCCACCGTACGCGGTTATTACGCGCGTCGGGTAGTTTCGCGTCGCCGCCACGCGTGCGACGCGTTGCGCGTCGCCTACGCTACACGCGTAGGCGTACTCCATCGCACATTCCATCTCGCCCGCCAGTAGAAATACTGGCGGCGCCCATCTCGCGCCCGTCGCGCAACAGCAAACGTTTTTGTCGATTTTTGTGTGTTCGTGCGATGCCGTCACATACGACAATTCGCTGTCGAAACGTTAAATTGTTAAATGCGCTTCAGCGTCGAAAACATATAAGCTAATAACCCGCAACGCGCTTTCGCCGAAAAGCACGCAAATCTTAGGCAATATCGCCGATTTTCACTAAACATCGCAGGCCGGTTTTGCCGGCAACGAAGCACTACGCATCGAGCCCCTCACTTCGCATCCGATGGTCCGCCACACGCACGCTCGCCGCAACGCACGCACGTGTACAGTCCTGTCTGGTCGCTGCTTGACACTGCAAATCTGGCCGGGTAAAAGTTAGTAACATTCGGCAGGACGTCGTAATTAAAGCGGTGATACGAGGCAGCATGTCAAACCGCCCTTCCTTTCTACAAACTCGCGCTTCGTCGCACTCGCCTGGAGTTAACTTGGCTAAGGGGCTTTTCGATGAACTGGTCAGCGGCTATCACGAGTTAAAACGGGTGCTGACACGCGAGCTGGATACGGATAATGCGGCCGATGTCGCGCAATCATCGTTTGAGCGGGCACTGCGCTACGCGCAAAGTCACGAGGTACACTCGCCGCGCGGTTTGCTGTTCGGTATCGCCCGCAATCTGCAGATCGACGGTGGCCGGCGCTTCGCGCGCGTGTCGTGGCAATCGGTCGACGAGGTCGAAGACGATATCGACCGGCTGGCGTGTTCGGAGGTGACGCCCGAGCGTTCGCTCGCTGGTCGCCAGGCAGTCGACCAGCTATGCGATATCATCGACGCCTTACCACCCCGTTGCCGGGAAGCCTTTGTCCTGTGCAAACTGCATCACATGACTTATGAAGAAGCCGCCGATGAAATGGGCATCAGCCCTACGGTCATCCGCAAATACCTTGTGCAAGCCTTGCGCGAGTGCCGTGTCGTGCTCGGTTAGCACGCGGCCAGCCACGCTCGTACCTTGGGAATCGTCAGGCCCATGCCGCTGAGTCAGTCCGAACGCGACGCCGCCGACGATCTGTTCGCCTCCGCGAAGTTCGGCGACATCGCACAGCAAAAATCAGCGCAAACCGCCCTCGACACATGGACAGGCGGGGATTCCGAACGTCTGGCGCATGTCGCCGGTCTCGAAGCCGCTAACCGGGCACTCGAAGTCAACGTCGGGACCTTGCGCAATCGCTATCCGCGTCACATCGAAAGTCGCGTGCCGGTTGCTGCCGCCACGATCGCGCGTGCACCGGGTCTGTCGCGTTTCTGGCCCGGCATTGCCATGGCCTGTTGCGCCATGGTGGCGGCCGCCACGTGGGTCATCAATCCGGTGCTGTCGCACCAGACCACTTCATCCGCGGTCGGTCAGCAACTCGCCTTCGATCTCGATGACGGCAGCCGCGTCCTGCTCAACACCGATACCGCAGTGCGCTTCGTCAACCGGCTGCATTCGCGCGAGCTGACGCTGGAAAAAGGCGAAGCCATGTTCTCGGTCGTGCATAGCAGCGTGCGGCCGTTCCACGTGTACGCCGGCACCGCCGATATCCGCGACGTCGGTACGCAGTTCAGCGTGCGTCTGCTGCCAACCGGCGTGAGCGTCGCGGTACTTGAAGGCCGCGTATCGGTGACGCCATCCGCCGACACACCGCCCGCCCTGCTCACCGCCAACCAGGCGCTGCGCACCGACGGTACGACGATGGTTGCGGTCGACGGACCACAGGCGGTCAACGCGATGCTGAGCTGGAAAGACCAGCGGCTCGATTTCGACAATACGAGCATCGTCGATGTCATCGGGGATCTGCAGCGCTATCGGTCTAAACCGATCGTGCTGGCCGACAACAAGGCAGGCAAGTTTCGCGTGAGCGGCGGCTTCTCGATCGCCGATCCGGAACAACTGCTCAAGACACTGCCCTCCGTGGCGCCGGTGACAGTTACCATGAAGCCGGATGGCACAGCCGTCATTGCATCGCGCCACTAGCCTGCAGCGGCAACCGGAAAGCAAAGTTCGTCATCGCAGGACACCCGATGTTATCCCGTCATCTGTCGCGCGCCCGGCCGCCTGACACTTTTATCGTGCCTGCCGCATGCAACGTAGATCGCCTGGACCTTGAATGAGAACGAGCTGGACAAGCAAGGCCCTTGTGCAATATCGGCTGGCAACGCTCGCGGGTATGCTGGGCGCGCTCGGCCTGGCAAGCCTCGCTGTTCATGCGCAAACGATCATCGCGCTGCCGGCCCAGGCGTTGTCGCTCTCGCTCTCGCAACTGGCCCGCGAAGGCGCGGTCAATATCCTCGCGCCGTCGGAACTCACCGCCAACCACAACGCGCCCGCGCTGTCGGGCAAGCTGACCGTCTCCGAAGCGCTGCACCGGCTGCTTGAAGGCACCCAGCTCACCGTGCAGCAGCGCGACGAGAAGACCTACATCATTCACGGGCCGCCCGCTCAGGCCGAAGCATTGCCGCTCCGCCCGAGCGATATCGTCACCGTCCTGCCCCCGGTGATGGTCAATGGCACGAACGCGATGAACGACCTCGGCTTTGCCGCGCAATCAAGCTCCCTGGCAACGCGCACCGACACACCGATCATCCAGATCCCGCAGTCCATCGCCGTCGTCACGCAGGACACCCTCGCAAGCCAGCAGGATCAATCGGTGCGGGACGTGCTGCGCAATATCAGCAGCATCACGATCGATCGGGTCGGGAGCTACAGCGCACAGGGTTTGCCTTATATCCGCGGATACGCCGCGCCTGTGCTGCTGGACGGATTGCCGGTCGCGTTGAGCCAGTCCGACATTCCGTTGTCGCTGCCGCCCGTAGCCATATCGCGCGTCGAGGTGCTCAAGGGTGCGGACTCGATTCTCGCGGGGAGCATGGACGCGGGAGGGCTCGTCAATATCGTCACGAAACGCCCACAGGCCGACCCCGTGCAGCGCCTCACCGTGCAGGCCGGGTCATATGGCGACTGGCTGACCTCGCTCGACCTGGCCGGTGCGATCACGGACGACAAAAAGCTGACCTATCGATTCGTGATGTCCGGCGAGCGTGCCGGCCAGGATTCCATCGGCTACGACGGCAAGCGCAATTTCTATGTCGCGCCATCGATCGGCTGGCACGATGCGCAGACCACGCTGGTGGTGGGACTGCAACAGAACTCGGACCGGGAACCGTTTGCGCCGAATTCGCTGCTACTGCCGACCGGTCCGATGAACCTGTCGTCTCCGCTTGGTCGCCCGGATGACCGCTACCTGATCAACGATACGGCGGTGTATTACGACTACACGCGCAAGCTCACGAGTTCGCTGACATTCCACAGCAAGGCGCGCTACGACGCGTCGAGCCAGGACTCGCGGGAATACCTCATCACGGCGTTACCGTCCCCCAGCGGGACCACCTTCCTGCCGCAAACCAACCAGATACAGCAGGATCAGATCAGCGTCGACAACAACCTGCAGTTCAAGACTCGCACCGGGCCGATCACGCATACGCTGCTGGGCGGTTTCGCGTGGTCGTCGGACCGGTATGCCCAGACGCTCGGCAGCGGGACGTCGGTGACCGTACCCATTCCGGTACCGCCGTTACCACCGGTCGCGATAACGAGCGTCAACAAGATTCCGTCACAGCGAGATTCCCTCACGACGCTATACGTGCAGGATCAGATGACGTGGGGACCGCTCCACGTGCTGGTCAATCTCGGGCGTAGCCAGGTCTGGACCACCCACGATGCCCCAGGCATTCCCTCCGCACGCGTGACTAACTGGTCTCCGAGCATCGGCATTGCGTACCAGTTGACCGATAGTCTGGCCATCTTTGCGAACACCACGCACAGCTTCCTGCCGCAGTACACGTTTCCCACTTTCAACGGAAGCGTCCCGCAGCCCAGAATCGGTCACTCGATCGATACCGGTATGAAGTTCAGTCTGCTCGACGATCATCTGACGGGGACCGTTGCACTGTTTCGCAGCAAGGAATCCCACGCGGTACAAGACGACTTCAATCACCCGAACTTCTATGCAGTCGTTCCGGATATCGCCTATCGCGGCGTCGAATTCGACATCACGGGCCGTCTGCTGCCTGGCTGGAATGTCATCGCGAGCTATACGTATAGCAATGCGCAGGCGCCCAACGGCGAAGTCGGACAACTGCCAACTCACGTAGCAAGCCTGTGGACGACCTATGACTTCCAGAATGCGTTCCTGCATGGCTGGGGCGCAGGGATCGGGGTGTGGGCTCGCACTCATTACAACGCGATCGATGCTACTGGAAACCTGTACCGGCAAGCCGGTCAGACACGCACCGACGTGAGCGTCTATTACCACGCCAAACGCTGGTCGGCGACGCTTAGCGCGAAGAACATCTTCAACCGCGCGCTGTATGACGACTACGCGGACCAACGGCTCGAACAACAATCCGGTCGCCTGTTCTTTCTGAGCGGCACGTACGACTTCTAACGCATTCGCGTAGCAGCATGCCGGTCATGACGGCTGTATTACCAGCTTCATGATCGCGAATCTTCTTTCTGCTGATTCCACTGGTTCTCTTCCCTGCCTCGTTCGTCTTTAACAACAACGGACTCCAGAATATCGCGCGCATCTATCGCGTTATTCGATCTGCATTACGCGCAGGAGCGTTTCGATGGAATTAAAGGCAGGCATGACCACTCAGGTTCTGGATACCACCGACGCGAAGTTCGAGATCGACGTCGCGCACACGACGTCGCCGGTGCTGTTGTACTTCTGGGCACCATGGTCGGAGCCGTGCGGTGCGATCGATCCGTTACTCGACCAGGTTGCGCGACACCATACGAGCCGCCTGAAAATTGTCAGGGTGAACGTCGACGAACATGAAGCGATTGTTAAACGCTTCGACATCCACCGTATTCCAACCGTGCTGTTCTTCGACAAGGGCGATCTACACACCGCGCTCGTTGCACCGTCCGTTGCACGCGTGCAGGTACTGATCGAGGATCGCTTTGGATCCGACATGCCGTGGAACGCTGCGCGGGCCGACGAACTCTGCGCATCGTCGGCGCTTGCCTTCCAGGGTCAGGCAGCACGCAAAAAGATCTGTCTCAAGCGCCTGCGCGACACGGTTTTCAGTGCCGAGCATCCGCCCTCCCATTGTGCTGCCGGCGACGCCGGACACTTCGTCGACGAGGTGGGCGTACCGGGCGTGCTCGGCGACATGATCGATACGCTCTGGCGCCTGACCTGTGCGACCGAAGGCGCTGCCTATGCACGTGCGCGCACGATCGCACTGATCGAGGCGATTCCTCTGGGAGCGGACCTGAGCAGTGTCGCACCGGCGGTTACGCATGGACTGCTGCACGATCGCCGCTGGGGACTCGTCCGATACGCGCCGGAAGGCAACGCCCGCGAGATCTTCGCGCGGCTCGCCGTGTTGCATGCTCGCGAACTCGTCGGCACGCGGGTCGATGACCGGGCCTGGCTAGAGTTGGCACGCGATGCGATTGCACTCGCGGATGTTCACAGCCTGCGTCAGTCGGAAGACACGGCGACACCGCTGGATCTGCAACAGATCTTCATCGAACAGATGGAACACGTAGCCCGTCCGCTCGCACGACTGGACCTCGACATGTTGCTGCAGATGGTTCTGTCGCTAACCTATGCACGCGAGCAGCCCAGGTTCTGGACCGACGAAGACGAGCGCAACACGAGGATGATGGGGGACGCGGCGTTACGCGAAGTCGAGCGACAATGCGGACTCAAACCTCCCGACGACGATATCGAAACCGTCAACCGATGGCGTCATCAGGTACGCACGCTGATCGACAAACTGGAAGCGACCCAATCTACCGCGGACCCAACAACCGCCGTGCGCCTCGAGATCTGGAAAAGCCATCGGGACTCGCTTGCGGCAGAACTTTATTCCACTGTTTGCGAACTCATGGTGAACCGCTTCGACCGCGCGCCGAAGACCGTTGTGTTGCACTAGATCAGTCGAGATGTTTTTTCAGAAAGACCTGCATCAACGAAGCAATCTCGTCGACCTGCTCGTCGAGCGCGAAATGACCCGCATCCAGCAGATGAATCTCGGCAGCAGGTAGATCGCGCCCGAAGGCCTCTCCCCCGGCGGCAATGAACGAGGGATCGTTTCGCCCCCACACGACGAGGGTCGGCGGCTTGTGCTCGCGCAACCACGACTGCCATGCCGGATATGCGGCGACATTCGTCTGATAGTCGTATAGCAGCGCCCCCTGGATGTCGCGTTGACCGGGTCTGGACAGGTGGGCGTCCTCGTCGGTCCAGGTGTCCGGGTTGTAGCGTTCGGGATGCGACGTGCCGGCGGTATGGCGCTGTTCGTTTGCCGCCGGCGACATGAACGTATCGAGCACTTCAGGGTGCGCTTTCGGATCGGCCCAATACTGCGCAATTCCCGTCCACTTGACGCCTAGCCCTTCGCGGTAAGCGTTGGCATTCTGGATGACGAGTGCCTGCACACGCTCCGGATGCGCGAGCATGATCCGGAAGCCGACCGGGCCGCCATAGTCGTGCAGATAAAGGTTGTATCTGTCGATACCCAGTTTCTCGAGCAGATGGTTAGTGGTTTGCGCCAGATGATCGAACGTGTAGGTGTACGACGATGGCGGCGGCGCATCGCTTTGACCGAAGCCCGGGAAATCGGGTGCTACCAGGTGATAGCGTGTTGCCAGCAATGGAATCAGCGTGTCGAATTCGCGCGACGAGGACGGATAGCCGTGTAGCAGCACGATTGTCGGTGCGTTCTTCGGACCGGCCTCGCGGTAGAAGATCGAAGTGCCGTCGACCATCACGCGATGATAGGAAGTCGTAGCAGACGTCGACTCCAGCATGGCAGCCTGCGCGGTGTGACCAACCATCAACGCAGCAACCGTTCCCAACAGAATTCGAGTTTTCACAGTGGTAATCCTCTTGCACGCGAGGCAATCAAATTACCACGGCAGCAGCAGCGTCGCAGGCAGGTGCGCATGACGGTAAAATCGCGCATGGCGATGGCGCCCGCATGAGAGGTGGTGGTTTGACCGAGCTTGAACAGGGTTTCATTTTGACCCGGCATTGGCGCGACACACCGGCCGGTACGGAAGTCGATTTCTGGCTGGCAACGGACAGCGGGCCCCGCCACATCCTCCTGCGTCACCAACCGTCGGTGGCATTTATTCCCGCTGGACATCGCGAACGCGCCGAAACCATTCTGCGCCGCGAGGCACCGCTCGATCTACGGCCACTCGAGCTGCGCGACTTCCATCATCGGCCGGTCATGGGTCTTTACTGCCCGCAGTACCGGCAACTGACGGGCTTCGAGAAGCGCCTGCGGCAAGGCGGTGTCGACGTCTACGAAGCCGATATCTTTCCGCCCGAACGCTACATGATGGAGCGGTTCATCACTGCTCCCGTGCACTTCAGCGGCGATGTGCAGCGCGACGGTTCGCTGCTGAACGGCGAACTAAAACCGGCCAGCGGTTATCGTCCTTCGTTGAAGCTCGTGTCGCTCGATATCGAAACCAGTGCGCAGACCGAGCTCTATTCGATCGCGCTGGAAGGTTGTGGGCAACGCCAGGTCTATATGCTGGGACCGCCCAACGGCGACGCAGGCGAACGCGATTTCGACCTCGAATACTGCGAAACCCGCGCGCAGATGCTCGAAAAGCTGAACCTGTGGATCGAACGGCACGACCCCGATGCGATCATCGGCTGGAATCTCGTGCAGTTCGATTTACGCGTGCTGCAACAGCACGCCGAACAGTATCGCGTGCCGTTGCGGCTCGGTCGCGGCGGTTCGGCGATGGAATGGCGCGAGCACGGTCTCAAGCAGAACCATTTCTTTGCAGGTGCTGCCGGGCGGCTGATTATCGACGGCATCGAGGCACTGCGATCCGCGACGTGGAGTTTTCCGTCGTTCAGCCTCGAATATGTGTCTCGCACCGTATTGGGCGAAGGTAAGGCGATCGACAATCCGTATCAACGCATGGATGAAATACAGCGGCGCTTCGATGAAGACAAGCCCGCGCTCGCCCGCTACAACCTGAAAGATTGCGAACTGGTTACGCGCATTTTTGCGAAGACCGAGTTGATGTCGTTTCTGCTGGAGCGCGCCACCGTTACCGGCTTACCCGCAGATCGCAGCGGCGGGTCAGTTGCGGCATTCACGCATCTGTACATGCCGCGCATGCACCGGCAAGGCTATGTCGCACCGAATCTCGGCGATGTGGCCGGCGCGGCAAGCCCGGGAGGCTTCGTGATGGATTCGCGGCCAGGTCTCTACGATTCGGTGCTGGTGCTCGACTACAAGAGCCTGTATCCGTCGATCATCCGTACCTTCCTGGTCGACCCGGTCGGTCTGGTAGAAGGCACGCTGAACCCCACCGACGAAGCATCCATACCCGGCTTTCTAGGCGCGCGCTTTTCGCGCACGCACCATTGCTTGCCGGCGATCGTCAGCCAGGTGTGGCAAGGACGCGAAGCGGCCAAACGCGAACACAACGCGCCGCTTTCGCAGGCGCTGAAGATCATCATGAACGCCTTTTACGGCGTACTGGGGTCGACCGGTTGTCGCTTCTTCGACCCGCGTCTTGCCTCATCGATCACGATGCGCGGTCATGAAATCATGCACACCACGCGCGAGCTGATTCAGGGCGAAGGCTACGAAGTGATTTACGGCGATACGGATTCCACGTTCGTATGGCTCAAGCATGCGCATGACGAGGGAGACGCGAGCCGCATCGGGCGCGCGCTGGTCGAGCATATCAATGCCTGGTGGCGCCAGAATCTGCCGATACGCTTCGGCATTGAAAGTGCACTGGAGCTGCAATTCGAGCGGCATTACCGGCGCTTTTTCATGCCGACCGTGCGCGGTGCCGAGGACGGCAGCAAGAAACGCTATGCCGGGCTCGTTGTTTTGCCGGACGGCAGCGAGGACATCGTCTACAAGGGGCTCGAAACGGTGCGCACCGACTGGACGCCGCTCGCACAGCAGTTCCAGCAGGAGTTGTACCGGCGCATTTTCACGCGGCAGCCGTATCAGGATTATGTGCGCGACTATGTGCGCGATACGCTCGCGGGCAAGCTCGACGATCAACTGGTCTACCGGAAACGCCTGCGCAGGACGCTTGAGGAATACGAGCGCAACGTACCGCCCCATGTGCGCGCGGCACGCGTCGCCGACGAATTCAATCGCCGGCAAGGGCGGCCCCTGCAATACCAGAACGGCGGCTGGGTCAGCTATGTGATGACAGTCGCGGGACCGGAGCCGCTGGAAACGCTGCGCTCGGCGATCGACTACGATCACTACCTCACGCGGCAATTGCAGCCGGTGGCCGATGCGATCCTGCCGATGTTGCGCGATGACTTTACGACTTTGATTTCGGGGCAGCGGCAGTTGTTTTGATGCGCGGCGTAACCACAGATTTACGTGCCTCGATCCGGATGCGTCCAGCTCCCCTCCACCTCGATCACGGTCTTCACCGAATTCGCGAGATAGCACGACTCGTGCGCTTCATGATGCAGGTGCCGGAGCGCTTCGTCGTCCGGCACTTTCGTTCCGCCGAACACGACGAGTGGCCTGAGCACGACCCGCGTCACGACTTCCTTTCCCGCTTCGTTATGCCCCATCTCTCCGAGCGCTTCGTCGCGATACGACTCGATGGCATATCCCGCCTGCGAGGCAATGTCGAGGAACCACAGCATATGGCAACTCGAGAGCGCCGCGACATAGCCTTCTTCCGGGTCCACGCCGGCAGGATCGGAGAACGGCACACGCACGACGTGCGGCGAACTCGACGCGGGCACGACCGCCCCGCCATCGAAACTCCATTGATGCGCGCGGCTATAACGTCGATCGGTAAACCGGCTGCCGTTGCTGCTCCATTCGACGGTCGCGGTGTGGGTTGCCATCTGATCGCATCCTTATGAAAGAGATCGTGCAGGAGAAACTGTGTGTGCGGCACGCGTTCAGATCGGCGTCAGCACGGCCTCGCCGGCAAAGTGCCGTTGCGCATTGACGAGAAAATTCTGCACCGATGCACCGATCGCTTCCGGCGACGATCCGGCCACATGCGGCGTCAACACGATGTTCTTCAGATGCACCAGCGCCTGCGGCAGATGCGGCTCGCCCTCGTAGACGTCGAGCCCCGCGCCGCCGAGCGTACCCGCTTCGAGCGCGGCAGCCAGCGCCGCCGTATCGACTACACTGCCGCGCGACACGTTCACGAGAAAGCCCAGCGGCCCGAGCGCGTCGAGCACCGCCCGATCGACCAGATGATGGGTGCCCGCGCCACCCGGCGTCGCGATGACGAGAAAGTCACTCCATTCAGCCAGCGCCACCACGCTATCGAAGTACCGCAGCGCCGACCCTTCGCGCGGCTTACGGTTGTGATAACCGGTTTCGATATCGAAGCCCGCCGCGCGCCGCGCGACTTTCAGTCCGATATTGCCCAGCCCCAATACGCCGAGTCGCTTGCCCGATACGTTCGGCCTCAACGGCAGCTTGTCGCGCCAGACGCCGTCGCGCGTCGCCCGGTCGCGCTGCGCGATGTCGCGCACCGCCGCGAGCAGCAGCGCGAACGCGTGGTCGGCCACGCAGTCGTCGTTGGTGCCGGCGCCGTTGACGAGCACGATGTCGCGGGCACGGGCGTAATCGACGGCGATGTTTTCGTAGCCCGCACCCAGCGCACTGACGAACTCGAGATCGGGAAGCCGGTCGATCTCGTCGGCGGTCAGGCCGGTCGTGCCGTTGGTCAGTACCGCGCGAATCGTCGCACCGTGCGACGCGATGATCTGCGTGCGCTGCTCAGGCGTCGGGGCGTAAAGGATGTCGAAGGAGGCTGCGACGCTCGCGTAGCTATCGTCGCGAAGGGAAATCAGGACCAGCAGGGAGGGCTTCATGACCTGGGCGCGTTGTGTGGAGACGGCGACAGGCGAAAGTGTAGCAAGGAGCAGCGTGGCGCGCTTCGGGATCTGCCTTTAAAACTTCCTCTTACCGGGCCGCCGCCCGGGCAGCAAGCTAGCCAGCCTGCGCCGGAAACCGCAATTCGAAGCGCGCCACGCCCGGCGTCGGACACTGAGCGCTCGCCGTGCCGCGATGCAGGTTCATGATCGCCTTGACGATCGCGAGTCCGAGTCCGTTCGATTCGGTGAACTGGCTGCGCGCCGCATCGGCACGATAGAAGCGGTCGAAGAGCCGCTGCAGCTGTTCCGGCGCGATCGCCGCACCGTCGTTCTCGACGACGACGGTCGCGCCCTGCCCGTCCTGGACACCGGTCAGGCGCACCACCGTATCGCGCGCACCGTAGCGCACGGCGTTCACGACGAGGTTGTTGATCGCGCGCCGGCACAACATCGGGTTCGCCCACGCGACCCCGTCCGCCGATACGGCGAAGCGCATGCCGCGTTCGTCCGCGATGCCTTCGAAGTAGTCCGCGATCTTGTGCAGTTCGTCGCTCAACGCAACCGGCGCGCGCTCGATCGACAGCCCTGCGTGATCGGCCTGCGCGAGAAACAGGATGTTCTCCGCGATATGACTGAGGCGGCTCAGTTCTTCGAGATTCGACTCGAGCACCTGCTGATACTCGGCCACATCGCGCGGCTGTGCGAGCGTCACCTGGGTCTGACCGATCAACGCGCCGACCGGCGTGCGGATTTCGTGCGCGAGATCGGCGGAAAACTGCGAGAGCCGCTGATAGCCGTCCGCAAGCCGGTCGAGCATCGCGTTGAAGGCAAGCGTCAGCTGGCGCAGTTCGACCGGTGCATCATCGCTATTCAGTCGCACAGCGAGATTGGTCGGGCTGATCTGCGCGGCGTGTGTCGCGATGTGCCGCACCGGCCGCAGTCCACGCCGCAATACGACGTACGCGAGCAACGTTGTAGCCAGCATGCCCGCCAGCGTCGCGGCAAGGATCAGGTCGCGATACGCGGCCAGCATGCGTTTCTCGGCGGTCATTGGGTGCCCGGCGATGATTTCGACCGCCGCACCGTCCTCGCGAGCCGGTGCGAGCGCGACGGCCCAATGCATGATGACGCCGTTCGGCAGACGTGTCTGTTGAATATCGGCGAGCGTGGGCAGCCGCTGCACATCCAGCGTGCGTAGCGCCGGCACCGGCACGTTCTGCGGATTGACGTCGATGAATGACGTTTCGCCCGGCCGGCGAAACAGCAACACGTCCTGCTCGGCGCCAAGCATCGTTTCGAACAGCAACGGTCGGTCTTTCAGCTCGCTGACGGTGTACATCTCGCGCACGAGCCGGCTGAAATGCTCGACCCGGCCGAGCAACACGAGGTCGGCGCGGCGCTGCAGCGACACCTGCGCGGAGCCGTAGAAGTACGCACCCAGCGCGCCGTTCACGAAACACGCGATCAGCGCGAGCAGGATCGTGGTGCGGGTGGTGAGCGAGCGCGACGTCCAGAGCTTCATGTCTCGAGACCGAACGTGTAGCCGATGCTACGCACCGTGTGAATCAGCTTGCGCTCGAACGGATGGTCGATCTTCGCGCGCAACCGCTTGATCGCGACATCGACGACATTCGTATCGCTGTCGAAGTTCATGTCCCACACTTCCGATGCGATCTGCGTGCGCGACAACGCCTCGCCCTGCCGCTTCACCAGCAGATGCAGCAGCATGAATTCCTTGTTGGTGAGCGCAATCTCGATGCCTTCGCGCGTCACGCGCCGGCGCAGCACATCGAGCTTCAGGTCTGCGACTTCGAACACATCCGCTTCGCGCACGATGCCGCGCCTGAGCAACGTGCGGATGCGCAGCACGAGTTCGGTGAACGAGAAGGGTTTGACGAGGTAATCGTCCGCACCGAGTTCGAGACCGTGGATGCGGTCGCTGACGTGATCGCGTGCAGTCAGGAAGATGACCGGCAGGTCGCGCCGCGCGCGCAGCGTACGCATGATCTCCCAGCCGTCGATGCCCGGCAGCATCACGTCGAGCACGACCAGTTCGTAGGCATGCTCGAGCGCCATGTGCAGGCCGTCCGTACCGGTGCGCGCGAGATCGACTGCATAGCCGCTCTCGCGAAGCCCTTTTTTCAGGTAGTCGCCGGTCTTCGGGTCGTCTTCGATGACGAGAATGCTCATGGTTGCTGAATCGTCCGCGGGCGCGCGTGCAGGGAAACTACAGGGTAACGCGCATTCATCAAGAATGTTTTGCCGCATTCTAGCCGGCTGTCTCCGGGAATTAATGACGTTTTTGTCATCCAGAAGTCAGACGCACGAGCCATCTCGCGCACTACGCTTCTCCCGTCCTTCACCACCGGGAAACACCATGAAACCTGCTGCACCCAGCGCCGTACACCATTTTTTGCGCGCAGTCGCCGCGCCTGCACTGATCGTCGCCGCCTTCGCTACGACGGCGCCCGCCGCCTTCGCACAGGCCAGCGCGCCGGCCGGTGTGCGCGGCACGGTCACTGCGCTCGCAGGCGACACGCTCAAGGTGCATGAGAACAGCGGTCAGGATGTCGACGTGAAGCTCGCCAAAGACACGCCGATTCGCGGTGTCACGCTCGCAAACATCGGCGACATCAAGGCGGACAGCTACATCGGCACGGCCGCGATCCCGCAGGCCGACGGCACGCTCAAAGCACTCGAAGTTCACGTGTTCCCGGCCAGCATGCGCGGCATGGGCGACGGCCACCGCCCGTGGGATCTGGGCGCGAACAGCTCGATGACGAACGGCACGGTGGGTAGCGTCGTCGTGAGCAACGGCCGCACGGTCACCATCAACTACAAGGGCGGCGAAAAGAAGGTCGTGATTCCGCAGGATGTGCCGATCGTCAATCTCGAACCGGGCGACCGTTCGCTGCTCGTGCCGGGCGCGCACGTAGTGCTGTTTGCCCACAAGGAAGCCGACAGCTCGCTCGCGGCGAACTTCATTTCTGCGGGTAAGAACGGCGTCGTTCCGCCGATGTAATTGCATGCGCCACCGCTTGTTTTTTGCTTGCGGTGGCGCTTCGCCTCGATTGTTTTCCGATTTCCCCTACTGCCATGTCGCAGAACCCCTCGCGCGTCGTCGCGCATCCGCTGGTCGTCCGGATCACTCATTGGGTCAACGCGTTCGCGATGACCTGCATGATCGCGAGCGGCTGGGCCATCTATAACGCCTCACCGATCTTCGCGTTCCGCTTTCCAGTCTGGGCGACCGTCGGCGGTTGGCTGGGCGGGTCGATTGCGTGGCACTTCGCCGCGATGTGGCTGCTGTGCGCGAACGGCCTCGTCTATCTGACCTACGGGCTCGCGAGCCGGCATTTGCAGCGTCAGTTGCTGCCGGTTCATCCGCGCGAGGTGGTACACGACGCGCTGCTGGCAATGCGCCTGCGCCTGCCGCACGAAACGGGTCGCTACAACGCCGTGCAGCGCGCGCTTTATGTCGCGGTGCTGCTGCTCGGCGTGCTGCTCGTTGCGTCCGGACTGTCGATCTGGAAACCCGTCCAGTTCGCGTGGCTTACCGCTCTATTCGGTGGCTTCGACTTCGCGCGCAAGGTGCATTTCGGCGCGATGGCGGGCGTGGTCGGTTTTGTCGTCGTGCATCTCGCACTAGTCGTGCTCGTACCGCGCACGCTGCCGCCGATGTTCACCGGGCGCGCGATGAAACCGCGCAACACACAGAAAGGCCACCACGCATGAACGACCGGCACAATCTGTCCGCGGGCCGTCGCGACGACACCGACGTTGCGCCTATCGAAACGCCCCGCCCCGCAAAGCGAGAACGCATCGTGCTCGCCGACCATCGCCCGCAACTGGAGCGCCTGCAGCGCCGCCTGTTCCTGCGCTCGACGCTGTCCGTCGGCGCGCTCGCGATGCTGTCGGGCTGCAACATGCAGGACGGCGATTCCGTCGACAAGGTGTTATGGGCGATGTCGCGCTGGAACGATCGCGTGCAGGCGTGGCTCTTTAGCGGCACAAAGCTCGCGCCCACCTATGCGGCAAGCCAGATCACGAAGCCGTTTCCGTTCAACGCGTTCTATCAGGAGTTCGATGTGCCGGAGATCGACGGTGCGTCGTACGCGCTCGAGGTGTCGGGGCTCGTTGCCAACAAGCGTTCGTGGTCGCTCGCACAATTGCGCACGCTGCCCCAGGCGTCGCAGATCACGCGGCATGTGTGTATCGAAGGATGGAGTGCGATCGGCGAATGGCGCGGTGTGCCGTTTCGCACGTTCCTCGAGCGCATCGGCGCCGATACGACGGCGCGCTATGTCGGCTTCAAATGCGCGGACCGCTATTACTCGAGCCTCGATATGGCGACCGCACTGCATCCGCAGACGCAATTGACGCTCGACTTCGGCAGCGAACCGCTGCCGCCGAAGTACGGTTACCCGCTCAAGCTGCGCGTGCCGACCAAGCTCGGCTTCAAGAACCCGAAGCATATCGCCGAGATCTTCGTGACCAACACGAACCCAGGCGGCTACTGGGAAGATCAGGGCTACAACTGGTTCAGCGGACTCTGAGCGAGGCGCGCTTCCGAAAGAGCCTTCACTCAAACCGCCGTCACGTACTGTCGAACCGGCGGCAGGCTGCGCGGAGCCGGCGGCTCGAACGCATTGCGCATCCGTCGCACTTCGTCGACGGGGCTCAGTCCGAACAAACGCTTGAATTCGCGGCTGAACTGCGACGCGCTTTCGTAACCGACCTTGCCCGCCGCCGCGCCCGCATTCAGGCCATCCTGAACCATCAACAGCCGCGCGTGATGCAGGCGCGTGGTCTTCACGTACTGCATCGGCGAAGTGGCCGTCACGGCCTTGAACTGCGCGTGGAAGACGGCGAGGCTCATGCCCGCTTCGCTCGCAAGCGTCTCGACATCGAGTTCGCTCTCGTAGTCCGCATGAATGCGCCGCAGCGCCTTCGCAATGCGGCCGAAATGATGTTGATGCGTGAGCGCCGCGCGGATCGCATCGCCCTGCACGCCCGTCAGCACCCGATAGCAGATCTCGCGGACCATACCGGGCCCGAGAATGCGCGCATCGAGCGGCGACGCCATCACTTCGAGCAGCCGTAGTACCGCGCAGCCAAGCGTCGCGTCGAGCGGCGTCGAATAGATACCGCGCGGCTCGTCGTGAGTCGCGCCGCGCGTGTCGTTCAGCATCAGCACCAGTTCGGCCACTACACCCAGGTCGACGCGGATCGAGATGCCGAGAAACGGTTCTTCCGGGCTCGCCTCGGTCTCGCATTCGAACGGCAGCGGCACCGACATCACAAGATACTGCTGCGCGTCGTAGAAAAACGTCTGTTCGCCGATATAGCCGCGCTTGCGGCCCTGGCACACGATCACGATGCTCGGTTCGTACATCACCGGCTTGCGCTCCACGGGCCGGTTCGAACGCATGAGCTTGACGCCGTCGAGCGGCGTCTGCGTGAAGCCTTCGGCGGGCGCGAGCACGTCGAACAGCTCGACCATGCTCTGCTGCGCGGCCGAGGCTGCGGCATCGAGGGACGCGCCGAAGCTAGGCGGCAATGGGGAGGAAGACGGAATCGGGTTCATCGCGGAAATCTGCGCTAATTGATAAACAGGCTTGAAATCTAGCATTAAACGGGTTGTGGTGCTTGCCTCGGAGAGAAATAGGCAAACCTTCAAGATATTCAGGTATTCCCCAGGACGCGCCCGGCCCCTACGATGGGAACCCTGATGCAACGGCGTCTGAAGTAGCCCGGACACACCCGGAAACGCCCCCGAAGCCCCCTTTTACGCTCGCACACGCTGCCTCTCGACGAGGTTCACAGCATCCGCCGTGAACCTCGCCGCGCGGCCGGCTGGCGGCACTCACCCATCTGCAGGAGCGACCATGACGACAACCCAGGCCTACGCGGCCCACAATCCGAATTCGAAGCTGGTGCCGTTCACTTTCGATCGCCGTGCGCTGCGCGATCTCGACGTGCAGATGGACGTGCTGTTTTGCGGCGTCTGCCATTCCGATCTGCACCAGGCGCGCAACGAATGGAAGAACTCGATCTACCCGGTGGTTCCGGGCCATGAAATCGTCGGCCGTGTTACCGCGGTCGGTGCCGGCGTCACGCGTCATCGTGTCGGCGATCTCGTCGGCGTGGGGTGTCTGGTCGACTCGTGCCGCACCTGCCCGAGTTGTGCCGAAGGGCTCGAGCAGTATTGCGAGAACGGCTGGGTCGGCACCTACAACGGCGCGGACCGCATCACCGGCGACATCACGCTCGGCGGTTATTCGACCAGTCTCGTCGTCGACGAAGCATTCGTGCTCGGCGTACCGGATAACCTCGATCCGGCCGGCGTCGCGCCGCTGCTGTGCGCAGGCATCACGACGTACTCGCCGCTGCGTCAATGGAACGTCGGTCCCGGCCACAAGGTCGGCATCGTCGGGCTGGGCGGTCTCGGCCACATGGGCGTGAAGTTTGCCCGTGCGCTCGGCGCGCACGTCGTGCTGTTCACGACGTCGCCGTCGAAGATCGAGGATGCGAAGCGGCTCGGTGCACACGAAGTCGTGATTTCGAAGAATCAGGAGGAAATGGAGGCCCACCTGAACAGCTTCGATTTCATCCTCAACACGGTAGCCGCACAGCACGACCTGAACCCGTTTATCAACCTGCTGAAACGCGACGGCACGATGACGCTGGTCGGCGCACCGGAGCACGACCATCCGTCGCCGCAGGTGTTCGGCCTGATCTTCAAGCGCCGGCGTCTGGCCGGTTCGCTGATCGGCGGAATCGCGGAAACGCAGGAGATGCTCGATTTTTGTGGCGAGCACGGCATTACGTCGGATATCGAAGTGATTCCGATGCAGCAGATTAACGACGCATACGAGCGCATGTTGAAGAGCGATGTGAAGTACCGCTTCGTCATCGATCTCGACTCGCTGAGGCAGTAAGACAGGCAGCAGGACACCGCATCGCATTTCCTCCTGGGGGCTGCGCTCGCGCGCGGCCTCCTGTCCCGCTCCCCGCCTTACGCATGGCTCGTTGCGCCGGTTCACCTCCCTGACGGGAAGGTGCACCGGCTGCTTGCCGTGCACGCTGTCGACGTTTTACGCGTTACCCGCAATCAATTCGTTTCGTTCACTCTGGAGATGTCCCGTGATCGACCGTATTCAGGCGATGCGCACTTTCGTCCGCATCGTAGACACAAACAGTTTTAGCCGCGCCGCAGAGTCGCTCGACATGCCGCGCGCCACCGCCACGACCGTCGTGCAGAATCTGGAGGCCCTGCTCGGCACTGCGTTACTGACGCGCACGACGCGCCGGCTCAGTCTCACTACCGAAGGCGCCGCGTACTACGAACGCTGCGCGCAGATTCTCGCCGACATCGACGAGCTCGAAGCCGGTCTGCGCGGCACCACCGATGCGTTGAGCGGCCGCCTGCGTGTCGAGATGCCAGGCGCCGTCGCCACCGAACTGGTGTTGCCGGCGCTCGACGATTTCCACATGCGTTTTCCGAACGTGGATCTCGCGATCGGC
The DNA here is from genome assembly GCF_007556815.1 of Paraburkholderia megapolitana. NCBI lineage: Bacteria > Pseudomonadati > Pseudomonadota > Betaproteobacteria > Burkholderiales > Burkholderiaceae > Paraburkholderia > Paraburkholderia megapolitana. The sequence goes on along the minus strand of NZ_CP041743.1, from coordinate 2,402,272 downwards.
ATCAGCAATCGCAGCATCGATCACATCGCCGAAGCTGTCGATTGCAGCATCCTGCTCGGCGAGCTGCCCGATTCGGGTCTCGTCGCGCGACGCCTCGGCACGCTCGATCACGTGACGTGCGCGAGCCCCGCCTATCTGGAACGCTACGGCACGCCGCTCGAACTCGACGATCTCGCCACGCACATCGCGGTGAACTGCATGTCGTCGCAGAACGGCCGCGCGTGCGACTTCGATTTCGAAGTGGGCGACAACGCAACGCGTGTGAAGGTGAACGGCTTCGTGAAGGTCAGCGATGAGCACGCGTATCTGACCTGCGGCCTGCAAGGGCTCGGTCTGATCCAGCCGTCGCGCATCGCGGCGCAGGCGTACCTCGATTCCGGCGCCCTGCGCGAAGTATTGCCGCAGTGGAAGCCGGTGCCGATGGCAGTATCGGTGGCGTATGTGAAAAGCCGGCGCGTGTCGCCGCGCGTGCGTGCTTTTGTCGACTGGCTTGCGCAACTGTTCGAGCAGGCCGGGCATGTGGAGAAGGACTTGCAGCGTGTGCGGCAGTTGCTGCGCGGCGGGTTGCATCCGGCTTGATGGTTTAGCCTGCCTGGTGATCCAATGTAGCAATCCAACGCTCAGGCGGCCCGACCCGGCCGCCTGAGCGTTATCAGTTCTGCGGCAGCTTCACCGGTACCGGCCGCGTCAGCAGATCGACGTAGTAATCGAAGAAGCGCGCGTTGTCGAAGCGCTTCACGATCGTCATCTTCTGCAGGCCCGCCGGCGGATTGCTCGCGTAGCCGGTCGCTTTCCCATCGTTCGCACCGACGAGTGTGTCGACGTCGACCCACTCGTCGACGGTCTGCGTCGCGAACGTTGGGTCCATCAGGTACGCGATGGTCAGCGTGTCCCAGACGCTCGTCGTGTAGTTGGGATTGGTTTCGAAGCCGTTCTTGCCGTCGAAGCCATAGCCGTTCAGCTTTTTGAACATCCGTGTGATGACGGTCTGGTGTTTGGGATCGTGTGCGATACGGTCGTAGGTCGCCTTGTCCATCTTCACCGTGTCCGTTACGTCGAGCGGCACGACCACCTGCTTGACCGGCAGACGCAACACCTCCTGCGCGGCCACCGGGTCGAACCACCAGTTGAACTCCGCAGTCGGCGTGGTGTTGCCGGGCACATCGATCGCGCCGCCCATGTAGATGATCTGCTTGATCATGGGCACGATTTCCGGATGCTGGCGCGTCGCGAGTGCGATGTTAGTCAACGGGCCGATCGCGAGGATCGTCACTTCGCCAGGATGCTGCTTCACGCTGTCGACGATGAAGTCGACAGCGCTCTTGTGCTGCACTTTGGTGTGCGTCGCGAAACCGTCGGGCGGCGCGACGAGGTCGGCATTCGACTTCGGCTCAGGCGTGCCCCATGCCCCAAGATAGCCGTCGCCGCCGGGGAATTGCGCGAGCTCCTGCTTGATCGTCGCGTAGTCGTGCGAGAGCGGATAATTCGCACCCACATAGACACCGATACGGTTGCCGGCCCCAAGGCGTTCCATCGACTTCAACGCATCCGCTACGCCTTGCTTCAACCACTGGTTGCCGCTGACGACCGTGATGCCGAGCACATCGATCTGACCTTGCGCCTGCAACTGCACCGCCATCACACCCAGCTGGCCATCGTCGCTCAACGTGTTGTAGTCGCTATCGATGATGACCTTCGGACCACCTGTATGCACGGTGCCTCCGTATGCGGTCCCTGCCGCGATGCCAGTTAATCCTGCTGCGCACGCCAACGTCACGATCAATCGCTTCACACACTCCTCCTGTTTTATTCCTGTTCTGTCCGGGCTCTACGCATCGTCACGTTCGCCGAACGCGGCATGCCGGAAGGCGGTCCATCATAAGCGTAAACATCGCGCAGACAAAACGTCATGCCGCGTGCATGGCATGCGCGGCAACGTTCGTGTGAATGGGTTCGGTGATGGAGTCGTGCGGCAGCGAGCTGCTGACCGGATCGCGCACGTCGCACACCATGCACGAAAGAAAAAAGCCGCGACAGAAATGTCGCGGCCGTCGTTCAGGGTTGGTGTGCCTGGTTCGCATTCGGGCACGCAGGGTCTTTGCCCCAGTGCCCGTCGCATACGTGCCAGCGACACATCTGCTCGTCGAAGAAGCCGCGTGCGCCGCATTCTTTCACGCGCTGCGCGAGCGTGGTGGCCGGCGCGCTTGCGGCAGCCGGTGGCGCGGCTTTCGCAGCGTGTGCATTCTTCGCTGCCGCGGTATCCGTTTTCGCACCGGCAGGTTTAGTACGGGCAACGAGCGCCGCCAGCAGATCGGCATCGGAATCCGTACGCGCGCCGGACTTCGCATCGCGTGCGGCCGGCTTCTTCGCCTGCGCAACCGCAGTGGCCGAACTCGCATGATGCGCGTTGGCGGCTTCGCGCTTCGCGCGCGCTGCACTTGCTGCGTGCTTCGCACTGCTGCCAGCCAGCGTCGTCTTCGCCGCTGCGGCAGGCACCGCGACAGCCGAGGCGGACACCGCGGAAGCCGCCGGCGGCGATACACCGCTCGCCTCTTCGGCGCCGCTCGCGAGTGCACGCGACAGACGGTTATCGCCATCGGCACCCGAAGCGCCAGCAGCCGTTGAATCGGACGCGGCCTTATTCGTCGTATCTTCAGAGATGATCGTGGCGGCCTGCGGTGCCGACGCCTGATTGTCGGTTTTCGCCATGACCTGAGCTGTCGCGCTCGCAGCAACCGGCGCGACCGGGTTTGCGCTGGCGGGCACCGGCACGGCGGCAACGGTGGCGGTCTGCCCTTCGCCGCGATGCTGAAGATGCCATGCGCCCCAACCGCCTGCTGCGATTACGAGCAGCGCGACAATGACGATCGGTGCGCGGGAACGCTGTTGTGGTTTATCGGGAGGTGGTGCAACGCGGCCCTCCAGATTCGCGAGAATGCGCGAGCCATTGGCTTGCGCAGCGTTCTCCTTATCGGAAAGCAGGCTGGGAGGGGCTTTGTTCGAATCGGAGCTATCCGGCGCACTCATTCACTGTCTCTTTGAAACCTGCTCATTGAATTCAGGCTTATTTAGCCGCGATAATACGCTTGAGCCCATGTTCGGGCTGGCCTGATTCTAAGAGCAAGCATTACAAAATACAATTGTTTCGAATTTTCCGGGGGTTCTTTGATTGCTGTTGCACTGGTTGCTTATTTTGCCATCGCCGTCCTTGTGGCAGCCATTCTGCTATTACCGTCGGTACGGGCATCACTTTTTGGCGGCGTATTCAATCTGCATAACCGCATAGTACGCCGGGCTTCGCGGGGCGCCGCACACGCGCGTGGCACGATTGCAAAATCGGCAAGAATTTCGCAATCGACGCTCGGCGATATGCAAAATTTACTTGTGCGCCGGCGCTTGCTGATTTTTACGACCACAGGTATTCTTGCGACGCCGCCATTGGTGGCAATTGCATTACGCGGACGACAGTTTTTTCAATATGACGACACTATCAGGGTGCCCGACGAGAAAATAGCCGCACTCCTGAACGGCGAACAACTCGTCCCACCGCCGCCGTTGCCACCCGAGATTTTCGAGACGCAGGAAGTTCAGCAGATCCGGCCCGCGCTAAAGGGCGCAAGCCGCGACTGGAATCTGCTCGATGCTGACTTCAGGACACGCTTATTGCTCGTTTACAAAATGATGCACGAGCAATACGGTTATGAAATGGCTTTGCTGGAAGGTTATCGCAGCCCGGAGCGACAAAACCAGCTGTCGAAAATGGGGGGAGTCACGAATGCCGCTGCGTTTCAGAGCTACCACCAATATGGCCTCGCCGCGGACAACGCGTTTTTGCGCGACGGCAAGCTCGTCATTACGGAAAAAGACCCCTGGGCCATGCGCGGTTATCAACTGTACGGACAGTGCGCCGAACAGGTTGGCCTGACATGGGGCGGCCGCTGGAAGTTGATGGACCTCGGGCACGTCGAATATCACAAACCCGGCTTCGTGATGGGAAAGTCGAAACCGCTCGTCGTGCCCAGCCAATGACCTTATCCCCGATCCGCGGACACTGTTTCGCAACCCAAATCCGCTACGCTCGCGAGCGCGCACCCGCATACGGACGCGCAACGCCCGCCGCTACACCGCACCCCGCTACAACGAATAGCGATAGCCCCAACAGCAGCAATCAAGGCACCAGGACCTGAACGGCATATGCGACGCTTTCTCAACGTGTTGACCCATCCCCGCACGCTTTCCATCGTCGGCCTGATCGCGCTGGCAGCGGTGCTGTTCATTGCAGCCGATACGCTGCAGATCCCGTTGATATGGCCTGCGATCGCAGTCGGCGTCATCGTCGCGCTGTGGCTGCTGGTGTGGCTGATCAGAGTGCTGCGCACCCGGCGGGCCAACAGCAAGCTCGGCGACATGCTCGAGCAGCAAGCCGAAGCGGGCAAGACGACAGTCGCCGCCACCCCGGCCAAGCAGGCCGAACTCGATGCGCTGCGTCAGCGGCTCGTCGAGACCGTAAAGACGATCAAGACGTCGAAGATCGGCCAGATGTCGGGCGGCTCGGCGCTGTACGAAATGCCGTGGTACATCGTGATCGGCAACCCGGCGGCCGGCAAAAGCAGCGCCGTGCTGAATTCCGGGTTGCAGTTTCCTTTCACCGAAAAGAACGAAGCCGTAATTCACGGCATCGGCGGGACGCGTAACTGCGACTGGTTCTTCACGACCGAAGGCATCCTGCTCGACACCGCGGGCCGCTACTCCGTGCACGAGGAGGACCGCAGCGAATGGCTCGGCTTCCTCGGCCTGCTGAAACGCTACCGGCCGAAAGCGCCGATCAACGGCATCATCGTCACCGCGAGCATCGCGGAGCTGACCGGCAATCGCCCCGAGTTTGCGATCAACCTCGCAAAGAACCTGCGCCAGCGCGTGCAGGAACTGACCGAAAAGCTCGAAGTGTTCGCGCCGGTCTACGTGATGTTCACGAAGGTCGATCTGATCACCGGCTTCACCGAGTTCTTTACCGGCAACGACCGCCAGGAATACGACCGCGTGTGGGGCGCTACCCTGCCCTACGAGCCGGACGAAAAGCGCGATGTCGTTGCACAGTTCGACGAGCGCTTCGAAGAACTCTACGAAGGGTTGAAGGAAATCAGCATCGCGCAGATGTCGATCAACCGCGGCGCCAAGCTTTCGCCGGGACAACTGAGCTTCCCGCTCGAGTTCTCGACGATCAAGCCGGCGCTGCGCGCGTTCCTCGCCACGCTGTTCGAAACCAACCCGTTCCAGTACAAGCCGATTTTCCGCGGCTTCTATTTCACGAGCGCGTTGCAGGAAGGCGAAACCAACAGCGCCGCAGCGCAGCGCATCGCGACGCGCTTCGGGCTCGCCACCGACAGCCTGCCCAAACAGACCAGCGCGTTCTCGAAGAACGGCTTCTTCCTGCGCGACCTGTTCTCGAAGGTGATCTTCGCCGACCGTCAGACCGTCAGGCAGTTTGCAAGCCCCGCGAAAGCGCGCTTCCGGTACATGACGTTCTTCGGCTTCGTCGCCGCGCTGGCCATCGCGCTGGGCGGCTGGACGTGGTCGACGATCGGCAACCAGCAGCTCACCGCGAACGTGCAGGCCGACCTCGACAACGTCGTGAAACTGCAGCAGAACCGCAACGATCTGCAGTCGCGCCTGCAGGCCATGGACATTCTCGAAGACCGCATCGAACAGCTCGAACAGTTCCGCCGCGACCGGCCGCTGTCGGTGTCGCTCGGTCTGTATCAGGGCGACCGTCTCGAGCAGCATCTGCTGACGCAGTATTACAGCGGCGTAAAGCAGATCATGCTGGCGCCGGTCTCGCAGAATCTCGCGTCGTTCCTGAAGGACGTCAACACGCACCCCGATCAACTCGCACCGATGACGCATGCGCCCGATTCCGGCGCAGTGCAGGTGTCCGCACATTCGGCGATGGCGGCAAACAACCAGGGCGGCCTGTATAGCGACGCGTCGCCGACCAACGTCGAAGATGCGTACAACGCGCTCAAGACCTACCTGATGCTGTCCGACAAGCGCCACGTCGAAGCCGCGCATCTGACCGATCAGATCGCCCGCTTCTGGCGCGGCTGGCTCGAGACGAATCGCGGCAACATGCCGCGCGACCAGATGATCAAGAGCGCCGAGCGGATGATCACGTTCTATCTGTCGCGCGTCTCGGACGACGACTGGCCGATGGTCGACGAGAATCTGGCGCTGGTCGACCAGACTCGCGAAAACCTGCGCCACGTCGTGCGCGGTATGCCGGCACGGCAGCGCGTGTACGAAGAAATCAAGGCGCGCGCGTCGACCCGCTTCGCACCGATGACCATCGCGCGCATTGTCGGCGAAGGCAACACGGCGCTGGTCGCGGGCAGCTACGCGATTCCCGGCACGTTCACGCGCGAGGCGTGGTTCCAGTACGTGCAAGGCGCCATCCGCGACGCCGCGACCAAGGAACTGCAGGCGAAGGACTGGGTGCTCAACACCTCGGCCACCGACGACCTGACGCTCGAAGGCAGCCCCGAGCAGATCCAGAAGGCCCTCGTCGCGATGTACAAGGACGAGTACGCAATGCACTGGCAGAAGTTCATGCAGGGTATTGCGGTGCAGAGCTTCGGCAGCTTCAATCAGGCCGTCGATGCAATGAACCGGCTTGGCGACCCGCAGGATTCGCCGATCCGCAAGGTGCTCGAAACTGCTTACGACCAGACTTCGTGGGACAACCCGTCGCTCGCCAACGCGAACCTGAAGCTCGCGCAGACCGGCGTGACGAGCTGGTTCAAACGCCTGTTCTCGTCGCACACGCCGTCGGCCGTCGGCCAGCTCAGCGCGAATATCGACATCAACGGCAATCCGGTCGAAGTGCCGATGGGGCCGATCGGAGTAGAGTTCGCGGGCCTCGGGCGGATCGTCTCGACGCAGGACAATACGTCGATGCTGCGCGGCTATATGGACACGCTGTCGAAGGTCCGCACGCGCTTTAACATCCTCAAGAATCAGGGCGACCCGGGGCCGGGCGCGCGTCAGCTGATGCAGCAGACGCTCGACGGCAGCGGCTCCGAGCTGGCCGATTCGCTGAAGTACGTCGACGAGCAGATGCTGACGGGTCTCACCGATACGCAACGCAAGGCACTGCGCCCGCTGCTCGTGCGGCCGCTGATGCAGGCATATGCGGTCGTGATCCAGCCGGCCAGCGTCGAAGTCAACAAGGTGTGGAACGCGCAGGTTTACCAGACCTTCCAGAGTTCGCTCGCGACCAAGTATCCGTTCTCAGGCAGCGCGAGGGTCGAAGCCGCCGCCAGCGAAATTGGCCAGGTGTTCGGTCCGGATGGCTCCATCGCGAAGTTCGTCGGCACGACGCTCGGGCCGCTCGCGGTACGCCGCGGCGATACGCTGACCGCGCGGACGTGGGGCGACATGGGCCTTGCGTTGACACCCGATCTGACGAACGGCTTCGCGCGCTGGGTGGCTCCGCTTGCGGGCGGCGCTGCAGGCGGTGGCGGGGGTGGCGGCGGTGGCGGTTCGTCCGAGCCGCAGACCGTGTTCCAGATCCTGCCGCAACCGGCCACCGGTACGACCGAGTACACGATCGCAATCGACGGGCAGCAACTGCGCTATCGCAACACGCCGCCGCAGTGGACCAACTTCGTGTGGCCGAATCCGTCCGGTTCACCGGGTGCCACGCTGTCGGCAACGACGTTCGACGGCCGCACGATCCAGCTCGTCAACGAGCCGGGCCACTACGGTCTCGAGAAGCTGATCAACTCGGCGCAGCGCAAGCGCCGCCCCGACGGCACGTTCGATCTGGTGTGGACGCAGGGCAATGTGTCGGTGGAAGTCAGCATGCGCATCATCAGCACGTCGACGCCGACTAGCGCCAGCACCGGCAGCGGTAGCGACACGCCGCAAGCGCAGAGCCTGCGCGGGCTGCAACTGCCGTCCTCGGTCGTCGACGTGAGCGCCGGTGCGAACGCCGCGGCCGCGATCGCGACGGGTATCACGCCAGGCGCCCCTGGTGCACCCGGCTCGGCACCGGCCACGGCAACCGCCAATCGGGCCCCGGCCACCACGGGAGGTGCGCAATGACGCCGACAGTCCAGGCGCAAATCGCCTATTTCGGCAAGATCCCGTCGCGCGGCGACTTCGTGAAGAGTGCGCACAACCCGCAGCTGCTACAGACGCTCGACCGCTGGATCGCGCAGGCCATGGAAATGCTCACCGACGATCCGCGCTGGAAGATCGTCTACGAAAACGCGAAGCCGATGCATTTCGCGTTTCTCGGTTCGCGCAGCAAGCTCGCAATTGCCGGCCATATCGTCGCGAGCCACGATCTGTCGTCGCGGCGCTTCCCGTTTCTCGCCGCAACCGCGCTCGAAGTCGAGCGGCCGCTGGCGTTCCTCGCGCGCAGCCCGCTGGCATTCGCGCGGTTGTGGTCGCGTGTCTCCATGCAGATGAAGCCGCTGCTCAGCGCCACCGAGCCCGCGGGCGCACTGCAGGCACTCGGCGACATGCAGGTGCCGATCGATATCGGCGCGCCCGGCAATCCGCATGACGGCACCTTCGACGACTTCGTCGAACATCAAACGCTGTCCGGCCTCGAACAGATGCTGCTCGCGAGCGGCCACCCGGTGCGGCTGCGCGGTGCGATGCTCGCGCTCGGTTCGCTGCTGCGACCCGTGATGCAAAGCGGCTCGTCGCACCTCGAGCGCGGTCTCACATTGCCGCTGCCGACCGATCCGTTCTATCGCACGTTGATCGCCGCGTTCTGGCTCGAACTGATTGCGCCGTTTGTCTCGCAGGCCGATTTCGAACTGGCGATCTTCATCGGCACGATTGCGGAGCGCGAGCGGCTCATCATCGGCTTTAACGGCGCCTCGGCGAAAACGCTGCACAGCGTGGTCGATCCGCAGGCCTATGCAACGCACAACATCGACATCGACGACCCCGAGTGGATCAACGATCACGCACAGAACGATCATGGCATCAGCAAGCTGGTCAGCTACCTCGATCAACCGCAACTGTCGCTGCGTGTCAGCATCGATACGTTCCGCGAAGCCTTCATCGGGGGAGTAACGCAATGACCTTCTACTTCGGCACGATCCGCCGTACGTTGCCCCTCGCGCTGCTCGCCGGCGCACTGGCGAGCAGTCCCGCATGGGCGGACGACGATGGCGGCGGCGCCCGTGTCACGCCGATCGACAACAGCGGCGTGCAGGTCCGTACGACCGTGCTGCCGGCCACGCCCAATGCGACGACAGGCGCTGCAGCAGCCACCATTACGCCGGCCGCGGCGAATCCCGTTCCCGGACAGGTCGTAGTGGGCGGCAAGGTGCCCGACGAAGCGACCAAGGCCGCCGTGCTCGGCCAGTTGCGCAACACGTATGGCGCAGGCAATGTCGTCGATCAGATCGAAGTCGGCGATGTCGCGACGCCGCCGAACTGGGCCACCAACGTCCAGAAGCTACTCGGCTCGCAACTCACACAGATCCACAAGGGGCAATTGACGATCGACGGCACGCAGATCGACGTGAAGGGCGAAGTTCCTAACGAATCGCAGCGTCAGAAGATTGCCAGCGACATGGCCAACGCGCTGAATCCGACCTACACGATTCGCAACGGTCTGCGCGTGAGCGCGTCCGAACAAGGCGTGCTCGACCAGACGCTTGCGAACCGCACGATCGAATTCGAAACCGGCAGCGCGACGCTGACACCGCAGGGCACGCTGATTCTCGATCAGATGGCGGCGGTACTCGCGAAGCTGACGACGCGGACTGTCGCGATCATCGGGCACACGGACAACTCCGGCGCCCGCGCATCGAACATCGCGCTGAGCCAGGCACGCGCCGACACGGTGAAGGGCTATCTGATCGCGAAGGGCATTCCGTCGCAGCAATTAACAGCGACCGGCGTCGGCCCCGACCAGCCGATTGCCTCGAACGATACGCCCGACGGCCGCGCGCGCAACCGGCGCATCGAGTTCCGCGCGGGCTCGTAGCACGCGTCCGTCACACGCCTCGAGATTTTCGAGGCTTCATGCAGGCACAAAACAACGCGGCCGGCATCGCAATCCTGCGAGCCGGCCGCGTGTCTTTTCAGACCGCCTAGTCAATCGATCAGCTACCGCCTGTATCCGCCTGCTTCACGCCGAGCATCTCGCGTATGTGCGAGAGCGAAGCGTCGTCCTTCACCACGGTCGAGAGCCACTGGTCGAGCGGCATGCCGGCCCACTCCGCCGCTTTGTCCGCGAGGTAGGCGACGGGGCTGTGCGGTTCGGTGGCACGAAAGAACTTCGCGACTGCACGCAACTGGTCAACAGCCTGCGCGCGGGTCTGGATTCCGGCCTGCGGGACCACCGGCGTTGCGGTGTGCGAGCTCGGCGTCGACATGTTTCCCTCCGGCAACGACGGGGTCTTGAAACTGGGTTCGTTACGCTCGGGGATATCGGACGGGCGTGTGACTTTCGGCGCGGCGTTGAGATCGACACCGACTTCGCGCGCGAACCGCTCGGCGAGTCGATAAACGCTCTCCTGAGCCTCCTTGATCTGACGGAAACTCGGCGACGCATCGCCCGCGCGGCGATTCAGTTCCTGTTCGAGGTCGAGCACCGCCGCTTCAAACGCTCGCAGATCGGCCAGCAGCGCCAGGTAAAACGTCCCCGGTGTGATGCGCCTGGCCGCATCGATCTGTTCGACCGACGGTTTGCCGCGTGCAATGTCGTCCGCGTTCTCCGGGTCGCGCTTTACCGCTTGCGCGACATGTGTAGCGACTTCCCAGTCGATCGTGCTGTAGCGTGTGCCGGAGGTGAGCGGTATCGCGCGCAGCAACTCCACCGAGCGCCCCACCAGCCAGCCGACATTGCCGAGCCGGTATTCGGTGTCGTCGCCTTCAGGCAACGGATGCACCTGCTCCCAGAAACGCTCGCACAGGCCCGTGAGCAGCGCGTAGCCCTGCGTCAGACCTGTTACGCCGTCTTCGATCGCCCAGCCCTCGGTGAGCCAGACAGCGAGCCGCAAGTCCTTCGTCTTCGTCTGCAGCAGATCGGTGCTGCGCTCGACGACGAACGACCAGTCGGCTTCCTTGACGTCGGTGATCCATTCGCCCTGATCGAGCGTCGCGTCTTCGAAACGGCGCGCGTTCTGGATCGCGTCGAAGTCGGACGAGAACAGCATGTCGTCGCCGCACGGCGATGACTCGTTGATGGGCGCTAGCAGCGCGTTAAGATCGGTCGGCATGACGGATGCAATGAATGCGATAGATGTCGGTTGTGAAGCTTCAGACTACCGTGTAATCGAACGCGCCCGATTCGTCGGCGCGCACCGTGATCTTCTCGATCGCCGCACCTTCGGCGATCCGTTCGAGCACCTCCTGCGCGATCTCGGGCAACAGCGTGCCGTTCAGGATGTGATCGACATTGCGCGCGCCCGAATCGACTTCGGTGCAGCGCGCGAGCACGGCTTCGACCAGCGAATCGTCCCATTCGAACGTCGCCTTGTGATTCGCCTCGATGCGCCGGCGAATCCTGTCGAGCTTCAGTTCGATGATCTCGACGAGCACGTCGTCCGAAATCGGATAATACGGCACGACCTTCATGCGGCCGAGAAACGCCGGCTTGAACGCCTTGTACAGTTGCGGGCGCAACGTCTCGGTGAGTGCATCGGCGTCGGGTAGTTCTTCCGCGCTCTTGTTCAGACACTCCTGCATGATCGCCGTTGAACCGACGTTCGAAGTCAGGATGATCAGCGTATTGCGGAAGTCGATTTCGCGCCCTTCCGCGTCGTCCATGGCGCCTTTGTCGAACACCTGGAAGAACATCTCGAGCACGTCGGGGTGCGCTTTCTCGACTTCGTCGAGCAGCACGACCGAATACGGATTGCGCCGCACAGCCTCGGTCAGCACGCCGCCCTCGCCGTAGCCGACATACCCCGGCGGCGAGCCTTTCAGGCCCGACACGCTGTGCGCTTCCTGGTACTCGCTCATGTTGATCGTGATGAGCTTGCGTTCGCCGCCGTACAGGATATCGGCGAGCGCCAGCGCGGTTTCGGTCTTGCCGACGCCAGACGGGCCGACGAACATGAACACGCCGCGCGGCTTGTTCGGATCTTCGAGGCTCGCACTCGCGGTCCGCACACGCTGTGCGATTGCTTCGAGCGCATGGTCCTGGCCGATCACGCGTGCGCCCAGCAGCGTCTGCAGATTCAGCACGGTCTGGATCTCGTCCTTGACCATCCGCCCGAGCGGAATGCCGGTCCACGATGCAACGATTTCGGCGACCACGTGGCCGTCCACCTGCAGCGGCACCATCGGCTGGCCCGCTTGCAGCGTCTGCAATTCGTTCACGCGCTCCGTCAGCGTGGCGCGCGCAGTTTCCGCTTTCTGCGCCTGCTCGGCATCCGCACTACCGCCACGCGCCGCATCGATGTCCGCGCGCAGCGTACCGATTTCCGTCACCAGCGCGCGCTCCTTTTCGTAGCGCGCTTCGTCGGTAGCAACCGATTGCAGATCGGCTTCCCGGCGCGTGCGCAGTTCGGCAAGCCGCTCGTCGTGCGTGGCACCGCTTGCCGCCTCACGTTCGAGCGACGCGATTTCCGCATCGATGCGCTCGATACGCTTCTTCGTATCGTCGATCGCGCCCGGTGTCGAACTGTGCGCAAGCGCAACCTTTGCACACGCGGTGTCGAGCACGCTGATCGCCTTGTCCGGCAGCTGACGTCCGCTGATATAGCGATGCGACAGACGCACGGCTTCGGTGATCGCATCGTCGAGCACGCGCACGTTGAAGTGCTTTTCCATCAGGCCGGCCATGCCGCGCAGCATCGCCGCGGCCAGCACTTCGCTCGGCTCTTCGATCTTCACGACCTGGAAGCGCCGCGCGAGCGCCGCGTCCTTCTCGAAGTACTTCTTGTATTCGCTCCACGTCGTCGCGGCAATGGTGCGCAGTTCACCGCGCGCGAGTGCCGGCTTCAGCAGGTTCGCCGCATCGTTCTGCCCGGCCTGACCGCCCGCACCGATGATCGTATGCGCTTCGTCGATGAACAGAATGATCGGGTGCGCGCTTTTCTTCACTTCGTCGATCACGTTCTTCAGGCGGTTTTCGAACTCGCCCTTCACGCTCGCGCCGGCCTGCAGCAGTCCCATATCGAGCACGTGCAGTGCAACGCCGCGTAGCGGCGTCGGTACATCGTCGGCGGCGATGCGCAACGCGAGCCCTTCGACTACCGCCGTTTTACCGACACCGGCCTCGCCGGTCATGATCGGATTGTTCTGGCGGCGTCGCATCAGGATGTCGATGGCCTGGCGGATTTCGGCTTCGCGGCCGATCACCGGATCGATCTTGCCTTCGCGGGCGCGTTGTGTGAGGTTGGTCGTGTAGGTGTCGAGCGCGGGCGTCTTCGACACGGTTCGCTGCGGCGTGTCGACCGCATCCTGTGCGGCGCCCTCCGGCGTCGCCGCGGTGCTGCGTTCCACTTCGCACGAACTGGCCGTCAACTCGTCGAACTTGTGCTTCAGGTCCGTGACACGCACGCGCGCGAGCAGCGGTGACATACGCTGCGCAAACTGCGCGAGGTCCGGAGCAGTCAACAATGCGAGCAGCAGATGGCCGGAACGGATGCGGCCGATCTGCGAATCGAGCGAAGCGATCAACCACGCCTGTTCGAACAGCGCGATCAGATGCACGGAAAAGACCGGTGTGCGCGTATTGCCGGTCTTCACGCGTTCGAGTTCGTGCTCGAGATCGGCGCGCAACGCGTGCGCATCGATGCGGCTCGCGCTCACCACCACCGACACGTCGCTCGCCGGTTCATCGAGCAATGTCAGCAGCAGATGCTCGAGATCGACTTCATAGTTGCCACGCGACAGACACAGGCTCGCGGCCCGTTCGGCTGCCTGCCGGCAGGTGGTGTTCAGTTTGGCGATCAGGGTTTTCAGCGGCGTACTCATGTCGTGCGATCCAGGTCTGGGTTTCAACGCTTATGGGTCAATGACGGTCAATGTATGACGTGCAACTCGTAGCGTGCGTCGGCGCGGTCGCGATCGGCATCGTGCGTGCAGAGGAACGCATCCCAGCCGAGCCGCGCGCCAGCGCCGAGATGGCTCGGCCCGACTTCGTCGCGTCGCAGCACCAGCGATACTTCGTATTCGAGCGTGACGCCGGCCAGCAGCGTCAGCATGCGTTCGAGCGCCACCGCGCACTCGGAACCGGGCAGAAACGCTTCATAGTCGCGCTTCGACAACGGACCGACCACGAGCCGCGCACGCATGTCGCGCTGCCAGACGCGCTCGCCCGCAAGCGCGGTCGCGCCGAGCAGTGCGTTCACCTGGCCGAGCACCGTCAACTGGTCCTTCGGTACGTCGTACCACTTGCCGACAAACTGATCGACCCGCACCGGCACCTTGAAGTAATCGGACAACGTGCGCTGCAGGTAGGCCGCCGATACCGGTCGATGCCGTGCGGCCAGCGCATAGCCGGCAATCGCTTCGTCGAGCAGCGCGCCGGTGCCGTCTTGCAGGCTTTCGCGCGAGTCGTCGTTGGCGACGCCGGCAAGCGAAAGCAGCAGCGGCAGATAACGTTCGTCACGATCCAGCTCGTAGTGCAGCGGTAGCCGGTATTTCTTCCACGCCGCATAAAACAGCGCGGTCGCGCGGTTCGAAAAAACGTCGAAGAATTCGCGCGCGGCGCGATCGCGCTTCAGATACTCGCGCGCGACAATCTGTTCGGTGTAGTGCAGCGGCAACGCGCCCTGCCCGCCTAGCAGGCCGAAGAACGCGGGCGTCAGATCGACGCGCTGCACTTTCTCGCCGTCGAGCGCCGCGCTGCGCTGCGCCTTTTCCCTGAGCGCCACGCCTTCGGTGTCGTACGGTAGTGTGCTCTCGATCTCGCTCGGCGGAAAGCCAAGCGAGATCGAGTTGCGAAAAGCGATGCGCCGGGCCACGACGTCGCCTGGACGCAGCGAGGTGTCGCCGTCGGTAAACCAGCGTTCGAGCAACCGCACCGCCTGGAAGAACTCGAAGCGGTGAGGCTCGTCGAGCAGACGCTCGATTACGCCAGGATCGATTCGCCGCTGCGGGGTTTGCATCGCAGAATTTCCTCGCCGGTGCGCTTCGACAACACGACCAGTTGCACAAAGCTGTTCAGGTGGACGTAGAGCCCGAAAAACGTGTCGATGACCCGCACGAACGCGCCAAGGCTCGTGCCGACAAAATGCTCTTCATCGATCGTCAGGCGGATTTCGATGCCGCGCACGAAGGTAGCGAACGGCTTGCCGGGCAGCCACTGCACGGCCGCATGCTGTTCGATGCCGGTGATGCCGTCGATATAGCGCGCCGACACCGCCGTGCGCCGCAGATCGTAGAGCACGAGCATTTCCTTCAGCGCAGCCAGACCGTTGCTCGCGAGCGAGACATGATTCAGCGCGAGATGCGAGATCAGGCGCCAGTGCGCGGCGCGGCCGCGCTCGAAGTGCACGCTCGGCGTCGGCCGGCGCAGCATCGAGATGCTGCCGGTCAGCGAACCGCCTTCGAGAAACAGGTCGCCGCCTTCGAGCCCAACCGCGAGACTCGCCGGCAAATCGCGATTCGTGCAGGTCAGCTCGATGCTCAACGTATCGGTTTGCGGCGACGACGGTTCGAAGTCGATATCGACGATCGAGATCTCGGTTTCGTAGCCGGGGCTTTTCTGCGCCACCCAGTCGTTGCGCCGCGAGAACCAGTAGTGGCCCATGCGTGCGGCTTCGCCGTGATGCAGCGAATAGAACGGCCGGAATTCGATCACGGTTTCTTCGTGCGCCTGCTGGCGCACGAGTTGCACCGAATCGATCGAATAGACCTCGTAAGCGAACGCGCGCCGCGATTCCGCGATGACCGGATACGAAATGGCCTGATGGCTGACGCGCACCGGTTCGCCATGCTGCTTGAACAGATTGACGACCGGCGTGCAGAAGAGCCGCATGTGATGCGATGCGAGACCGTCGAGCAGCCGCGCGACGTGCGAGTCGCTGCGCACTTCCTTCAGGACGATGTGCAGCGTGAGCCGCTGGCAGCGGCCGCTTGCGCGCGTCATCGCGGGCAGATCGAAATCGACGAAGTTGAACTTGTCGGGAAAGGCGAAGTACTCGGTCAGCAGCCGGTACGCCGGGTGCGACTTCGCCGGATAGTCGATAAGCGCGTCCTCTTCGCTGTAACCGACCTCGGCGAACGGCAGCGTGCGCAACGCCGTCCACACGCCGCGCCGGTCGCCTTCCACATAGGCCGCGAGCCCGTTGACGAACAGGCAGTCCGACAGCGCGGCGATAAACGACTGCTCGCCGTGCAGATAGGCGCGCAGCTTGTCGATTTTCATCGCACTGAGATCGAGTTGCGGCGAGGTCGACTCGAACGTCACCGACACGATTGCGGTGGCGTTGCCGGGCAGCACGGTTGCGCTCGGCGCCATGGCCACCGACGTGTACTTCGCCTCCGAAATCCGGATCGGCGCGAGCGTGACGTCGTAGGCGGTACGGAAACGGCATTGCACGCCGCGAATCGGGCGCGATTTGAATTCGGTGCCGCGCTCGATGGTGGCGGGCTCGGTCAGATGGCTGAACGCAGCAGCCGTGCCGAGCTGCGCGATCGAACAGGAAGGAAACGGCCGCAGATAATGCGGGTACAACACCTCGAGCAACGCCTCGGTGAACTCGGGGTAATCGTCGTCGAGTTTCTTGTTGATGCGCGCGCCGAGCAGCGCAAACGATTCGATCATCCGCTCGACGTGCGGGTCCTCGCAGTGCTCGCCCGACATGGCGAGACGCGCCGCGATCTTGGGATATCGTTCGGCAAAATCGCGCGAATAACGCCGCAGGAAAGATAATTCGCGCTCGTAATACGGCAGCAGTTCTTCCATCAATCGTCCCCGAACTCCCCGTTGCTTCCCGGTCGATCTCGCCGCCGCTGCCGTGGCGCGTCCCGGCAAACAGCGGAATTAAAGCTTCGCGCGTGCGCGCGTCACCGAATACTGCAGCGTCGACGGCTGCAGCATCGCATCGAAACTCACCGGCTCTTCCGCCGGATGCACAACCAATAGCGCCTGGATAGCGAAATTCAGCGCATTGGTCGACTGCTGGCTCATTTCGAGCGTCACCGCCACCTGCTGCAGGCGCGGTTCATGCCGCTCGATCGCCGCCTGGATCGACTTGCAGATGAACGTGCGGTCGTAATGACTCGCGAGGCTCAGCCCGGCGAAGTCGTTCAATCCATAGGTCAACACCGATTTGCGGCACTCCGGCAGCGCCAGGAGTTCATGCTCGGTCAATGCGATGCGCGTATTCAGAATCGCTTCGACATCGCGCGCGACCGTTGCCTTCAATTCTTCCAGCGACAATTGCCGCATGGCCGGAGAAGCCGGCAAATGCGGTTCGTCGTCAAACAGCTTGTCGAGAAAACTCGGTTCGAATCGCTTCATCGGGAAGGGTAGAACCGGTGGTGGTGCATCATGTCGCCTCGAGAGGGTTGCCATGCAGAGTCTTGCGGACCGCCTGATGGACCCCGAGCGACCAGCAGGCGGCTACCTGCGCGCAGCAACACGCGCGGTAGCCGCCTTAACCATCAGACAGCGTAGGTCTTGTCGTTCTTCGTCAGGCTCCACGCGCCTTGTACGTTACCGCCCTGGCCACCGCCGACGTTCTGCTGCGTGTACGTCCACTGCACAGCAGCGTACTTCAGCGAAAACTCTTCCGTCGGCAGGCCTTCACCCACGACGGACGGCGTGACGCTCGAGATGATCACGTACTTCATCTTGAGCTGCATGTACTTGACGCGCTTGCCTTCACCGTCTGCACGCATGAAGTCGACCGTCACCTCATCGAATGTCGTGCCACCCGACGCATGCTGATACAGCAGCGGGCTGACCAGATCCATTTCTTTCGTGAAGCGCATGTCGCTGTGTTCGCAGCGCTCGGACGTGCCGCCGCCCGACGACGAAGTCGTGGCGGAACGCGGTTGCAGAATCGAGTGGCTCCATGAGGTGCACTCGATCCACTTACCGTGATCCTTATCCGCCGATTCGCCCTGAATCGCCGGACTGCCGAACTTGAGATAGATGTCCTTGTTGGCCATGATGCTTCAACTCCCCAGATAGGTGGTTTCTACAGCAAGCCCGGGAAGCCCGGGCATTTTTGACTTCGTTTGAATCTCAAGAACCGGCCGGCTTCGGCAGATCCGCGACGAGCCGCAGGGAAATCGACAACTCGTCGAGCTGGAAGTGCGGGCGCAGGAATGCCACCGAACGATACGAACCAGGCTTGCCCGGAATCTCCGAGACCTGGATCGACGCTTCACGCAACGGAAACTGCGCTTTCTGCTCTTGCGGCGCGTTGTCGTCGAGTAGCACGTACTGCGAAATCCAGCGGTTGAGAAACACCTCGACGTTCTGCGCGGATGCAAAACTGCCGATCTTGTCGCGCATCATCGCCTTCAGGTAATGAGCCACACGCGACACCGAGAAAATGTACTGCAGCTGCGCGGACAGAACGGCGTTCGCGTTCGCGCTGTCGGTGCTGTACTTCTTCGGTTTCTGCGTGGACTGCGCAGCGAAGAACGCTGCATAGTCCGAGTTCTTGCAATGGACGAGCGGGATAAAACCCAGATCGGCCAGTTCCTTTTCACGCCGGTCGGTGATCGCGATTTCGGTCGGGCACTTGAGCGCCACTTCGCCGTCGTCGGTCTTGAACGTGTGGGTGGGCAGGTCTTCCACCAGACCGCCGCCTTCCACGCCGCGAATCGCCGCACACCAGCCGAAATCGTCGAACGCAGCAGTCAGGCGCGCAGCGAATGCCCACGCGGCGTTACACCACAGGTACTTGCTGTGATCGGTGCCGTCCACGTCTTCGACGAAGTTGAAGCCTTCCGCCGTGGCACCGTCTTTCGGATTGAACGGCAGACGACCCAGATAACGCGGCAGTGTGAGACCGACGTAGCGCGAATCTTCGGAGTCGCGGAACGACTTCCACTTCGCGTATTCGACGGTGTCGAACACCTTGCCGAGATCGCGCGGCTTGCCCAGATCGGCAAACGACTCGAGGCCGATCAGTTCCGGCGAAGCCGAGGCAATGAACGGTGCATGCGCGGCAGCCGCGACGTGCGCCATCTGCTCGATGAAATAAACGTCTTCCGGCTGACGCGTGATTTCGAAGTCGCCGACCAGCGCACCGAACGGCGCACCGCCGAACGTGCCGAACTCTTCTTCATAGACCTTCTTGAAGAGTGCGCTCTGATCGAATTCGATGGCGGTCTTGAAGTCGCGCACGAGGTCGCGCTTCGGCGCATGCAGCGCCTTGATCTTCACGGTCGCGCCGGTATTGCTTTCCTTGCACAGGTAGTCGAGCCCGCGCCACGTGCTTTCCAGTTTCTGGAATTGCGGCGCATGCATGACTGCGCTCAACTGGTCGGAAATCAAACGGTCGAGTTCGGCCACGCGCGCATCGATCGTTGCCGACAGGTTGTCGGATACAACGACGGTGCCTTCCAGCACCTGATGTACGAGTTCGCCGATCAGATCCTTCGCGCGTGCATGCTCGGAATCGGATTTCGCGACCTTGCTCTTCTCGACGATGTCGTCGAGCAACGAAGTCGCAGCGCTAGCCTCCGGTGCGCCCGCTGCCTGATTTGCAGCCGTTTGCTGATTCATCTCACACCCCGTGGCTATTCGCCCTGCTTGTCATTGTCCGGCTTGCCGTCGTGCGGGTCGCCCACGCTGCTGTCGCCCTTGAGCGTCTGCAGTTGCTGCGTATTCGTCAGCACTTCGCTGAGCAGATCCTCGAGCTTGTCGTTGCCGGCAAGCTTGTTGCGCAGATCCGCGAGCTTCGAACGCGCGTCGAGTAGACGTTGCAGCGGTTCGATCTGCGAGACGACTTCGTCCGGGTTGAAATCGGCAATCGAACGGAAGCGCAGGTCGACAGCGAACTTGCTGCCGCCTCCGGCCAGGCGGTTTTCCACCTGGAACGCCGCGCGCGGCTCGATGCCTTTCATCACGTCGTCGAAATTGTCGCGGTCGATATTCACGAACTTGCGGTCGCGTAATTTCGGCTGCTCGACTTCGGACTGTCCCGCGAGGTCGGCAACCACGCCGACGACGAACGGCAGTTCCTTGATTTCGATCGCATCGCCACGTTCAACCTCATAAGTCAATTGAACGCGCGGAGGGCGCACTTTTTGTAAGCGCTTTTGAATACTTTCTTTCTTCGCCATCGTCGGCTCCCCAGATGCAAGAAAAACTAGCGTGTGATATCAGCGATAGATAAGACGAAACTCAACGCAACGCACTGAAAGGATCTGATGCAGCACCTGAACCTTTTGCTGCTGCCGCTGCCGGCGCAACCGGTTTCGGGACTGCTGGCGCAGGTGCGGGTGCAGGCGTCGGCGCGGTTGCTACAGCCGCTGCCGTGGTGCCCGCCGCCGGCGTTGCGCCCGGCGTCGTGCCCGCTGCAGTCGCGGCGTTGTCCGTGGCCTTCGGCTTGCTGCGTACATACCTGCGTGGCTTGTGAACCGGCTTGTCGGTGACTTCAGGCGGAAACAGCGAAGCCTCGCCGAGCGTGTCGCGCAGTTCCTTCGCGAGCGCCTGGGCATCGGACTTCGCGTCGCCGGCCAGCGATGCATCCTGCCGCAATTCGCCAAGCGACTGGGTTGCCACCCTCAGCCCGGCCACCGCCAGCACGCTCTTGGCCTGCCGGTCGGTCTGATCGCGCTGCAGCGCTTCCTGCGCAGCGACGATCGCCTGTCCATAATGCGCCTGCGAGAACTGGATCTGTGCAATCCGCGACCACGGTTCTTCACGGGTCGGATCGGACTTCGCCAATGCCTGATAAAGCGCCATTGCGCGATCCTGGTCGCCGCCCTTCGCGACCGTATCGGCGTCCGCAAGGCTCTTATTAAAAGCCTCCGGTGTCGGTGCAACGTTGTTCGCCTGTGTTGCGCAGCCTGCAATCACGCCGCACGCCAGTACAACCCCAGATAGTTTTAAAAAGAGTCTCTGTTTCATCGTTTTTCACCGACTTGCGATTTTTTAATTCAAGGAAAAACCGGAGTTTTGCTTTGCTTGAAGTGCGCGGGTATAGTACAGGCCAATTTTTGATAATTCAACTTTCGTGTGAAACGGCTGTGGATCAGAAAAATCGTATGCCGGTTATGTCGCGGCGCCAAGAAGAAATAGTTTCCGGCGCCGAAACAAAACCAATGCAAGATGCGGAAAAAATTGCCGGATTCTTTATGGGGTAACGGTCTGTTCGATGCGCTTTGCATGAAAACGGTGCGTTCCAATTTGACTTTCCTTAACGCTTTGACAGGGGCGGCCGGCGCAAAGCCAGCTGGTATAAATGAATTCGCGTTTTATCCGTTATACAGCGATTCTTTCGGCGTGCGCAGTACTCGCCGGTTGTGCAGCCGCAGTGCCGATGCTGGGCAGTGCGGCCTCGGCAGTCATGCAGGCGACCGGTCTCACCAAGCCCGATGTGCCCGACGCGCAAAAGCCGCCGCGCAATGTCGGCCTGACGCTCTACGCCGCCCCGAACCTGAACGCCGCGAACGACAACAAGCCGCTGGCACTGGTCGTCCGGCTGTATGCGCTGAAGGACCCGACCTCGTTCCTGCAGGCGCCGTTCGACATCTTTACCGACCCCGACAAGGAAAAGAGCACCCTGGGCGGCGATCTGATCAGCGTGCGCGAAGTGACGCTGATTCCGGGTCAACGCTACACCGTGACCGAGAAAGTCTCGCGCGAGGCACAGGGCTTTGGCATCGTCGCCCTGTTTCGCGCTCCGGCGCTACAACGCTGGAAATTCGCTTTCGATCCTGCGAAGTCGGAGAAATCCGGCATAATGATTGGCCTGCATAACTGTGCAATGACCGTAACCAACGGCACCGTGATCCCGCCCGAACAGGGATTGCCCGCACAACCGCTGAATCTGCTTTCATCGGTCAGTTGCGGTTAAAGGACCTAAAAGGAGCGACAGGACAATGTGATGGATGTCGCTCAAATGTCATTTAACAGTCTTTGGCGATTCAAGGTTGCTTTGTATGGATCTGCGGTTCGCCCGACGCATATAACAGGTTTGACATGAGTTATTCAGCTAAGGTGCTCTGGGGGGAAGGCCTTTTTCTGAGGCCGCAGCATTTTCAGCGGCAGGATGCCTATCACGAGGCACGCCTGTTCGAATCGATCCAGGCGATCCAGCCGTACAACTGGGGCGTGCGCTCGGTGCGCTTCGATCGCGACGCGCTCGGCAGCAACGTGCTGCGCGTGAGCGAGCTGTCGCTGGTGTTCCCCGACGGCGCGCTCTACTCCGCGCCGCAGGCCGACGACCTGCCGCCGCCCATCGCGCTCGACACTCTGCCCGACGGCATCAACGAATTCACGTTCTATCTGGCGCTGCATCCGTTGCGCGAGACCGGTGCAAACTATTCGGCCGACCAGAACGCGGGGTTCGTCTCGCGCTATGTGAGCGAGCAGTCGCCGGTTGCCGACCACTTCACCGACGCCGCCGAAGCCGACATCACGTTCCTGAAAACCAGCGTCAAACTGCTCGCGCACAGCGAGCCGCGCGACCAGTTGCTGTCGGTGCCGCTCGTACGTGTGCGCCGCACCGCGACTTCGGGTTTCGAGCTCGACGAGACGTTCGTGCCGCCGTGCCTCGCGATCGATGCTTCGCCGATCCTGCATCAGCGGTTGCGCCAGCTGATCGACGCGCTGCAGGCCAAGGTCAATGCGCTGTACGGTTTTCACCGCGAGCCGACCAAGAACATCATCGAATTCCGTTCCGGCGACATCGCGTCGTTCTGGCTGCTGCACACCGCGAGCGCGGCTTTCGCATCGCTTGCACATCTGTACCAGCACGCGGCCCTGCATCCGGAGCGACTGTTCCAGGAACTGCTGCGCCTTGCCGGCCAGTTGATGACATTCTCGAAAGGCTACGCGCTCGCCGATTTGCCGCCGTACCGGCACGACGACCCCGGCCCAGGCTTCGCGCGTCTCGACACGATCCTGCGCGATCTGCTCGAAACCGTGATCTCGACGCGCTACTTCGCGATCGCGCTCGACGAAGTGCGTCCGTCGTTCCACGTCGGTCGCCTCGACTCGGGCAAGATCGACGACAAGACGATGTTCTACATCGCGGTGTCGGCGGACATGCCGACCGTCGAACTCGTCGAAGCGGTGCCGGCACGTTTCAAGGTCGGCGCACCGGACGACGTCGACAAACTGGTGCTGTCGGCCATGCCGGGCGTGCGCCTCGTCTACACGCCGCAGGTGCCGCCCGCTATTCCGGTACGCCCCGGCGCATGCTATTTCTCGTTCGAAACGCGCGGTGCGCTGTACGACCGCATGCTGCAGGCCCAGTCGGCGATGATCTACGCGCCTTCCGGTATTAACGATCTCAAACTCGAACTGATCGCGGTCACATCATGAGCCACGCGCCCTCCCTGTTTGGCGACGCCAGTCCGCCGTCCCCCAGCCCGTCGTCCGCGCCGCTGAGCGAACCGAACTATCAGGTACGCTCGCTGCTCGATCTGCTGTACGACGGCTTCTTCATGCTGTTCCTGCTGAAGAACGGCCGCGAACCCGGCGATGCCGGCGAATTCACATCGCGCATCCAGCAGTTTCTCGGCGACTTCGAGCGCGGCGCGAAAAAGCTGAACGTCGCCGCCGAAGATGTCTACGCGTCGAAGTTCGCTTTCTGTGCGGCTATCGACGAATCGGTGCTGTCGTCGTCGTTCAAGATCCGTACCGAGTGGGAACGTCGCCCGCTGCAACTGGTGCTGTTCGGCGAGCAGCTTGCCGGCGAGAAGTTCTATCACTACCTCGAGGAATGCCGTGCTCAGGGTGCCGCGCGCCTGCAGTCGCTCGAGGTGTTCCACATGTGTCTGCTGCTCGGCTTCCAGGGCAAGTATCTGCTCGAAGGACCGGAGAAGCTCGCTTACCTGACGGGCCGCCTCGGCGACGAAATCGCGCGCATCAAAGGCAAGCGCGCGCCGTTCGCACCGCACTGGGCGCTGCCCGACCAGGTCGCGCACCGGCTGAAGCGCGAAGTGCCGATCTGGGCCATCGGCGCGGTGTTCGCGCTGGTCGCGCTGCTCGCGTATCTGGGCCTGAACACGTATCTGCGCGATTCGACGTTGCGCACGCTCGCACCGTATTCGCAGGTCGTCCAGCTTGGGCCGCAGTCGGCCAACCTCACCATCTCGCTGCCATAAGCGTGTGAAGCGGGGCGCGCGGTGTAACGCGCGCCCTGTCCTCAACCGTCAGCCCGCGCGCCACACATCGCGCAGAATCGCGAGTCCTTCGCGAATCCCCGCTTCGTCCACCCCGCCGTACCCGAAACCGATCCCGCTGCGCGCACTGCTCCCCGCGTAATACGCGCCGAGCGATTCGAGTCGCACGCCCTTGTCGCGCACGCGTTTCAGCATTCGCTCGATCTCGTGCGGCTCCACATTCGCGAACGCCGCCAGATGCAAACCGGCATCGGACGCAATCGGCTCGAGCGAGCCGGCGAAATCGCGCTGCAGACACTCCAGCAGCACGCGTCGCCGCGTCCCGTAGATCTCGCGCATCTTGCGCACGTGGCGCGCCAGATGCCCTTCGGCGATGAACGCCGCGAGCGTATCCTGCGGCAGCACTGCCGGATGCCATTCCGCGTGCTGCCTGAGCGAGACCAGCGGTCCCTGCGCCCACGCCGGCGCCACGACATAGCCGAGCCGCAGCGCCGGGAACAGGCTCTTCGAGAACGTTCCGACGTAGAACACCGAGGCCGTGCGGTCGAGTGTCTGTAGCGCGTCGAGCGGCCGGGCGCCGAGACGGAATTCGCCGTCGTAGTCGTCTTCGACGATCACGGCGCCGTGTGTCTGGGCAAACTCGAGCAGCGCGGTGCGGCGACGCATCGACATCGCCGTGCCGAGCGGAAACTGGTGCGACGGAGTGACACAGATGATTCGGGCATCGGCGGGTAAGAGATCGACGATGAGCCCCTCCTCATCGACTGGGACCGGCACTACGCGCGCACCAGCCAATGCGAACGCGGCGCGCATCGGCGGATAACCCGGGTCCTCGACGGCGACTGTCGTGCGGCCGTGCGTTACCAGAATCCGTGCGAGCAGGTCGAAGGCCTGTTGCGCACCGGCCGTGACGATCACGTCGTCCGCCCTGCAGGCCACCGCGCGCGCAAACGCGACGTGCGCCGCGATCGCTTCGCGCAGCGCGCCACGGCCCTGGGCATCCGAATAGATGGCAGGCGCTTTGGCTAGCGCCCGGATGGCCCGGCTCGACAGTCGCTGCCAGATATCGAAGCGGAAAAACGCCTGCTCCGGGACGCCGAACTGGAAATCGCGTGGCGCGGACGCCGGCATCGGCACATACGGCGCCGGCGCCGCGCGCCAGTACGCGTTCAGCCGCGGGTCGCCGGGCCGCGGACCGTCCGGTTGCGCGACCAGCTGCGATTGTGGCTGCGCAGACGTCCGGACAGGCGGCTGCGGCAGCACCTGGGCCACGTAGGTGCCGGCCTTGCGACGCGTCACCAGATAACCCTCGCTGAGCAGCAGGTCGTAGGCGGCGATCGCCGTATTGCGCGATACACCGCACGCTTCGGCAAACGCCCGCGTGGCCGGCAGGCGCAGACCCGGCTTCAACCGGCCGTCCAGAATCGCCGTACGCAGCTGCCGGTGCAGTTCGCGCAGCAGATTGCGGGAATCGCGCGGCGGCAGTTCCAGCGGGAATTCGAAGGGGGAAGACAGCATTGAGGAAGACACGGTCGCCGTCGATTCTGGTTCCATAAAATTCCTCATTTATGGTGCTTTATACGTACCAGAAGAATGCCTATTCTGCGTCTATGGCGCAAGCTTTCCTGTTCCTCTTGAACCCTGCTCGATGCGAGGTTGCTCATGATCGATCTGTACTTTTCCCCGACGCCGAACGGCCTCAAAGTCCGGCTTTTCCTCGAAGAAACGGGCTTGCCGTATCGCATCGTTCCGGTGAGTCTGAGCAAAGGCGAGCAGTTCGCGCCGGCCTTTCTCGCCATCTCGCCGAACAACAAGATTCCCGCGATCGTCGACCACGCGCCCACAGCCGGAACCGCACCCGCTGCCGGCGAACCGCTGCCGGTCTTCGAGTCCGGCGCGATCCTGCTGTATCTCGCGGAAAAGTCGGGGCGCCTGCTCGGTTCATCGGCGGCGGAAAGGGTCGAGATCCTGCAATGGCTGTTCTGGCAGATGGCGGGGCTCGGCCCGATGGCCGGCCAGAGCGGCTACTTCCGCGTCTACGCGAACGAACGCGTGCAGTTCGCGATCGACCGCTACACGAAGGAAACCGCGCGGCTTTACCGCGTGCTCGATACGCGCCTTGCCGGTCGCGCGTTCATTGCCGGCGATAACTACTCGATCGCCGATATCGCGTGCTACCCGTGGATCGTGCCGCACGAACCGCACGGCCAGGACCTGCGCGATTTTCCGAACCTGCAGCGCTGGTACGAATCGATCCGTACCCGCCCCGCCACGCAGCGCGTGTACGAAGGCGTCGCCGATGTTTATACGCAACCGGGCAAGCCTGTGCAGCAAGCTGCCGTTGCTGGCCGGAGTTGAGCCTGTCGCACCCGGCCTGCCGCACCAAAACCACCCGCAGCTGAAATCCAGATACCAGGGAGCATTGCCATGAAACGGTCCGATCTCGCTATGCTGATTTCGCTCGCCGCGCTATGGGGCGCGTCGTATCTGTTCATCCGCATGGGCGCGGGCCAGTTCGGCGCCGTGCCGCTCGCCGGCGCACGCGCCGCGCTCGCCGCGTTGATGCTGACCCCGCTGCTCGCGCTGCGCGGCGCAGGCGGCCTTCGTGAGCTGCGTATGCACTGGAAGCCGATCGCGCTCGTCGGCATCACGAATTCGGCGCTGCCTTTCGTGCTTTTCAGTTTCGCCGCGCTGACGCTGCCCGCCGGGCTCTCATCGATATTTACCGCAGCGACGCCGCTCTTCACCGCGGTGATCGCGTGGCTCTGGTTGAACGAGAAGTTGAGCAGCATGCGCGTCGCCGGTCTGGCTGTGGGCTTTGCCGGCGTGTTGTGGCTGGTGTGGGACAAGACGGCCCTCGCCGCACACGGTGGTGCTATCGACGTACACGCCGTCTCGCATACCGCGGTGCACGCAACAGCGCTCGCGATTGCCGCGTGTCTCGCGGCCACCCTGCTCTATGGTTTCTCTGCGAACTTCAGCAAGCGCCGTCTTGGCGGTGTCTCGCCGCTCGCGGTGGCGACCGGCAGCCAGATCGTATCGGCGATCGTGCTTGCAGTGCCCGCTGTTTCTTTGTGGCCAGCAACTGCGCCGGCGCCGCACGCGTGGGCCGCGCTGTTCGCGCTCGCGCTTGCTTGCACCGCATTTGCCTACGTGCTGTTTTTCCGGTTGATCGCCAGTGTTGGGCCGTCGCGCGCGATGACGGCGCTGTTCCTGATTCCCGCGTTCGGAGTGCTGTGGGGCGCGCTCTTTCTCGGCGAGACCTTCACGATGGCGATGGCGATCGGTTGTGGTGTGATACTCGCGGGTACGGCCTTGACTACTGGCGTACTGCGTCTGCCGTCGAGGCGCGAGGCGCCGGTGGTGCGCACCGCAGCCGTGGTATGCCGCGATCGGTCAGCATGTCCGGCAACGGGATCGTGAGTGAAGTCTCGCGTCTGCAAATGCAACGCCAGACAGCGGATGCACACACCGTGGCATGCCGCGCTCAACCAGCGTGGCCCGCAACAGGATCGTGAGCGAAGTCACGAGTAGTGGAAGTATCGGCAGGATCGTGAGCGCGCCGGGCGCGCGTTCGCGCTTCGCCGACCACGCGTGCCAGCGTCGCGGCACTCATCCTCGCTGCGATATCGCGCACGTAGTCGTGATGCCGCGTATCGAGCGGCGCATGCAGATGCTCCGCCTGCAAATAGCGGATCAACGCAATCCGCCGATGACCCAACGCCATACTTTGTTCAAGCAGTGTGATCGCGGCCTGCGCATCGCCGGCATCGTATGCGCGCCTGACGAGTTCGGAGGTGTGGGCGCGCGGCATGGTCGATGGACTGTGCCTGGGCGCCGCGCCGCTCAGCTCGCCACGCCCGGCGCAGCGGCACGGGCTAACCACGCGTCGTAGTCGGCGCGGGTCCAGTCGAGTTCGACGCCGATACGACGCGTGCCCTCGCGGATCTTCGGCTTGTGCAACGCCAGCGTCAGTGCATCGAGCGCGGGCCACTCGCCGAACGACAGCACGGCAAGTTCGACGGCCAGCGTTTCCAGCGTTCTGGTGTGCGGCTTCGTCGACAGAAACGCCGTTACGCGCTCGCAATACTGCTCGTAGTCGATCAGTCCGTGCGCGCCGGTTTCCGACGGCTCGCAGCGATAGACGAGGCTCGCGTCGAGTACGATCGGCTGGGCCGCAGCGTGCTCGTGCGGATGGATACCGATGCGCGTCGCGACGCTCAGTTCGTCGACGAACACGCGCCAGCCGCGCCCCTGTCTCGCTACCAAAGGCGCGGCAAACGCGGCGACCGGTGCGTCGAATGGCTTCATGACATGAGCGGCTCGGCCGCGTCGAGCATGATGCGCACGAAGTAGTCGGCAAAACTGCGGCGCACGACCAGTTCATACGTGGTATCGGCCACCGGAATCAGCACGATCGATGCCTTGAAGTAGTGGCTCTGCGCACACTGCCCCGGTGCGAACACGCGTGGATGCAGATCGAGCGGACAACCGCGTGCAATCACATCACTCACCTTCTCGCCGCTAATCTCCAGCACCGTATACCCGCTGCCGATATCGACCGCCGCGGCGAACTGCCCTGCCAGCGCCGCCGTGAGCTTGCCTTCGAGCGTCGCCGCCTGTTGCTGCTGCGAACGCACGAGCCACTCGTCCGGGCCGAGCCACAGCACGTCGTAGCCGTTGCCGCGCACGACGGTATTCGGTTTGACGGGCAGCCGGCAGCCCGTGACGCTTTCCACTGCGTTGAGGAACGCGGCATCGTTTGCATCGCCGCGCAGATTCACGAGATCGCGAAACGGCCGCTCTTCGAGCCGGAACTTCTTTGCGGCGCCCGCCTGATGCGCCTTCAACAGATCGCCGACTCCGACGAGCGGCGACTCCGCCTGCACGATCGCCGACGCAGTGCCCGGTACATTGCTTCTGGTTTCATTCCACATGTTGACGGACTCCTTCGGTGTCGTAGAAAACCGGGCTCGCGATCTTCGCTGCGATCTGCTTGCCGCTCGCGAGCGGAATCGTCACGCTCTCGCCCATCTTGTCGAGGCCGCCCTTCACGACTGCCAGTGCAATCGAACGCTTCAGGATCGGGCTGTAGTAGCTCGACGTCACGTGCCCGAGCATCGGCGCGGTAGCGCCCTGGAACGGCCCGGCGACGATCTGGCTGCCCTCCGGAATCACGTATTGCGCGTCGTCGGCAAGCAGACCGACGAGTTGCTTGCGGCCCGCCTTCGCGGTATCGGAACGCGCGAGCGAACGCCGGCCGAGAAAGTCCTTCGACTTCGCAACGAGCCCGCCCA
Organism: Paraburkholderia megapolitana; assembly: GCF_007556815.1. Taxonomy (NCBI): domain Bacteria; kingdom Pseudomonadati; phylum Pseudomonadota; class Betaproteobacteria; order Burkholderiales; family Burkholderiaceae; genus Paraburkholderia; species Paraburkholderia megapolitana. Next base: position 2,372,729 of record NZ_CP041743.1, on the reverse strand, counting down.
TGCCGAGATCGTGCGGCGTGATCGACCCATCGGTGTCCTGCCCGACGATGATGTAGCCCTTCTCCGCGCGCAGCACGTGCATCGTTTCCGTGCCGTACGGCGTGATGTCGAATTCAGCGCCCGCGGCCATCAACGCTTCCCACACCGCACGGCCGAGATTGGCCGGCACATTCACTTCATAGGCCAGTTCGCCCGAGAAGCTGATGCGCATCACGCGTGCGGCCACACCCGCCACTGTGCCTTCGCGATACGTCATGAACGGGAACGCGGCGTTGGCGAAGTCGATGTCGCTGCACACTTTCTGCAGGACCTTGCGGCTCTTCGGCCCGACCACGGCGAACGTCGCCCAGTGATCGGTGACCGATGCGAGCCGCACTTTCAGGCTCGGCCATTCGGTCTGCAGCCAGCGTTCGAGCCAGGTCAGCACGCGCGCCGCGCCGCCTGTCGTCGTGGTCATCATGTAGTGCTGGTCGGCGAGACGCACGGTCACGCCGTCGTCGAACACCATGCCGTTTTCGTCGAGCATCAGGCCGTAACGGCACTTGCCGACTTCGAGCTTGCTCCACGGATTCGTGTAGACCCAGTTCAGCAGTTGCGCCGCATCCGGGCCTTGAATGTCGATCTTGCCGAGCGTCGATGCATCGAGAATGCCGACGCTGTTGCGCACCGCGAGGCACTCGCGCGCCACCGCTGCATGTAGGTCCTCGCCCGCCTGCGGGTAGTACCACGGACGCTTCCAGTTGCCCACGTCCTCGAAGGCCGCACCATGTTCGACGTGCCATTCGTGGATGCAGGTCTTGCGAATCGGATCGAGCAGGTCGCCCAGTTCGCGGCCGGCAAATGTGCCGAACGTAACCGGCGTGTAGTTCGGCCGGAACGTCGTCGTGCCGGTTTCGGGAATCGTCTTGCCGAGCGCGTCGGCGAGAATTCCCATCCCGTTGATGTTGCCTAGCTTGCCCTGATCGGTGCCGAAGCCCATCGCCGTGTAACGCTTGACGTGTTCGACGGATTCGAAGCCTTCGCGCGCTGCGAGCAGGATATCGGCGGCCGAGACGTCGTTCTGGAAATCGACGAACTGCTTCGGACCGCGCGGCGCCGCCTCGCGACTACCGACGAGCCACAGCGGCAACAACGGTGCCTCGGCGATGTCCGCCGCCTGCGGGGCCTGCGGACGCGGTGCATCGAAGCCCGTTGCCTTCGCGGCCTCTACACCCGCATCGACGGCGAACCGCAACCCGCGCGCGAGACTGAATTCTCCGGCCGCGGCGCCGATACTCGATTCGGCCTGCGCGGCCTTGCCCGGTACGAAGCACGCCTTGTCGTCGTTCCAGTGCGCCTTGCCGCCCGACTGTGCGAACAGATGCAGTACGGGGCTCCAGCCACCCGACATCGCGAGCAGATCGCACGGCACATCGGCTTCGCGTGCGCCGACCTTGCCGTTCTCATAAGCGGCGACTTCCACCGACGCAACCCGCAGCTTGCCCTGCGCCGCCGTCACGACCTTACCGTTGAGCACTTTCACGCCATGCCGGCGCGCCGCGGCGGGCAACGCGCCGTTGCCCTGCTGGCGCGGATCGATCACGGTCACGTTCGCGCCGCACGCCTTCAGGTCGAGCGCGCACTGATAGCCATCGTCGTTGTTGGTGAACACCACCGCCGTGCGGCCCGGCAACACGCCGTAGCGATGCACGTAGGTCGATACCGCCGATGCGAGCATCACACCCGGCAGATCGTTGTTGCCGAACACGATCGGACGTTCGTGCGCACCGGTCGCGAGAATCACGCGCTTTGCGCGGATCTTCCACAGCAGTTCGCGCGAACCCTTGCGCATCGATACCGGCAGATGATCGGTCAAACGCTGCGTCACGGTGACGAGGTTGTGATCCTGATATCCGAACGCGGTACTGCGGCTCAGTATCTTCACATCGGGCAGACGTGACAGTTCCGCCTCGATTTTCTCGACCCATTGCAGCGCGGAACGTCCATCGATTTCCGCGCGGCACGACAACAGGCTGCCACCCAGTTCGCGCTGATCGTCGACGAGAATCACGCGTGCACCGGCGATACCGGCCGCATGTGCTGCGGCGAGACCCGTCGGGCCACCGCCCACGACCAAGACGTCGCAATGCGCATAGCACTTGTCGTAGCGATCGGCATCGAGCGTATCGGGCGCCTTGCCAAGACCCGCTGCTTCGCGAATCTTCTCTTCGTACTTCGGCCACCATTTGCGCGGCCACATAAACGTCTTGTAGTAGAAGCCCGCAGGCAAAAAGCGCGAAAACTTCTGGTTGATCGCCATGCGGTCGTGCTCGAGGCTCGGCTCCGCGTTCACGCTAGTCGCGACGAGCCCCTGATACAGCTCGACCTCGGTGGCACGTGCATTGGGCACCGTGTAGGCGCCGCGCTCGAGCTGAACCACTGCATTCGGTTCCTCGACACCCGCGGTCACGATGCCGCGCGGCCGGTGATACTTGAAGCTACGCGCAACGAAGTGCACGCCGTTCGCAAGCAGCGCGGACGCCAGCGTATCGCCCTGAAAACCCTGATATGTGCGGCCGTTGAACGTGAAAGTCAGCGGAATCGCGCGGTTGATGCGCCCACCGGCGCCGAGGCGGTCTTTCTGGCTCATCAGGAATTGCCCTCGCTGGGGGTGCTGGCCGGCGTCGGCCGGTCGAAGGTTTCATAGCCCTGGAACGCATACGACACGGTGTCGCGTGTCGCCATGAACCAGCGGCGGCAACCCTGTGTGTGCAGCCATTGCTCGCGATGCACGCCGCGCGGATTCTTGCGCATGAACAGGTAGTCGCCCCACTGTTTGTCGGTCAGGGCATCGGTATCGAGCGGACGGGCAATATCGGCCTCGCCGCCGCAGGAAAATTCGGATTCGGCGCGCGGTCCGCACCACGGGCATTCGATCAGCAACATGTGGTTATCTCCGTTGTGCGTGGGGTTAGTGCGCGACTGCGGCCGCGCCGTGTTCGTCGATCAGGTGACCGGTGTAGAAGCGATCGAGCGAGAACGGCGCGTTCAGCGGATGCGGCTCGTCCTTCGCGATCGTGTGTGCGAACACCCAGCCCGAGCCCGGCGTCGCCTTGAAGCCGCCGGTGCCCCAGCCGCAGTTGAAATAGAGGCCCTTCACATCGGTCTTGCTGATGATCGGGCACGCATCCGGCGACACATCGACGATGCCGCCCCACTGCCGGTTCATGCGCACGCGCGAGAACACCGGGAACATTTCGACGATGGCCTGCAGCGTGCCTTCGATGATGTTGAAGCTGCCGCGCTGGCCAAAGCCCGTGTACTGGTCGACGCCCGCGCCGATCACGAGATCGCCCTTGTCGGACTGGCTGATGTAGGCATGCACCGCGTTCGACATGATCACCGTGTTGACGACCGGCTTGATCGGCTCGGACACCAGCGCCTGTAGCGGATGGCTTTCGAGCGGCAGCCGGATGCCGGCCATATCGGCAAGCGTCGACGTGTTGCCAGCCGCGACAACCGCGACCTTCTTCGCCTTGATAAAACCCTTCACCGTATCGACACCGATCACCGCGCCGCCCTCGCGGCGAATCCCGGTGACCTGGCAGTTCTGGATGATGTCGACGCCGTGTTGATCGGCACCGCGCGCAAAACCCCACGCAACCGCATCGTGACGCGCGACACCCGCGCGCCGCTGGATCGATGCACCGAGCACCGGGTAGCGGCTATTCAGATTGATGGTCGGCTCGATCGCCTTGATCTGCTCGGGCGTGAGGAATTCGGCATCGACACCGTTGAGCCGGTTCGCGTTCACGCGACGCTCGGTGTCGCGCACGTCCTGCAGCGTGTGCGCGAGATTCATCACGCCGCGCTGGCTGAACATCACGTTGTAGTTAAGGTCCTGCGAGAGCCCTTCCCACAGCTTCATCGCCTTCTCGTACAGCGCCGCCGATTCGTCCCACAGGTAGTTCGAACGCACGATCGTCGTATTGCGCGCCGTATTGCCGCCGCCGATCCAGCCTTTCTCGAGAATCGCAATGTTGCGCACGCCGTGCTCTTTCGCGAGGTAATACGCCGTGGCGAGCCCATGCCCGCCGCCGCCGACGATCACCACGTCGTATTCGCGTTTCGGCTCGGGGCTCCTCCACTGACGCTCCCAGTTCTCGTGATACGACAACCCGTTGCGAAACAGACTGAATATCGAATAGCGGCTCATGTGACGGGTTCCTTGCTGATTGCTTTTCTGATGATCGGTTGGTTCAACATTCGGCTCAACTTTCAACTCAACATTCGATGACGTTCACGGCCAGGCCGCCGCGTGACGTTTCCTTGTATTTGGTTTTCATATCGGCGCCGGTTTCGCGCATCGTCTTGATCACGTTGTCGAGCGACACGTAGTGCTGGCCGTCGCCCTTCAGCGCCATCCGCGATGCGTTCAGCGCCTTGATCGCGCCCATCGCATTGCGCTCGATGCAGGGAATCTGCACGAGGCCGCCGACCGGGTCGCAGGTCATGCCGAGGTTGTGTTCCATGCCGATTTCGGCGGCGTTCTCCACCTGGGTCGGGGTGCCGCCCATCACCGCTGCAAGCGCCGCCGCAGCCATCGAACACGCGACGCCGACCTCGCCCTGGCAGCCCACTTCGGCACCGGAGATCGATGCGGTTTCCTTGTAGATGATGCCGATCGCGGCTGCGGTGAGCAGGAAATCGACGATGCCGGCGTCGTTCGAACCGGGCACGAACTTGACGTAGTAATGCAGCACCGCGGGAATCACGCCCGCCGCGCCGTTGGTCGGCGCGGTGACGACGCGGCCGCCCGCGGCGTTTTCCTCGTTGACGGCCATCGCGTAGAGGTTGACCCAGTCGAGCATCGACAGTGGATCGCGCAACGATTCTTCGGAGCGCTCGCGCAGTTGTGTGGACAGATCGGCGGCACGGCGCTTCACGCGCATCGGACCGGGCAACTCGCCGCGCTCCTTGCAGCCGCGCTCGACGCAGGCCGCCATCGTGCGCCAGATGGCGAGTAGACCATCGCGCACCTCCTGTTCGGAACGGGACGCGCACTCGTTGCGCAACGTAACCTCGGCAATCGACAGCCCGCTGTCGCGACACACGCGCATCAGGTCGTCGCCGGTACGAAACGGATACGGCACCTCGCCGCCCGCTCGCACACCGTTCACGCGATCACCCTCGCGATTGACGACGAAACCGCCGCCCACCGAGTAATACTCTTTCTCGACCAGCAACTGGTCGTTCTCGTCGAAGGCCTGGAAGCGCATACCGTTCGGGTGCACGACGCCGGTACCGGCCATCAGCTTGCGGTAGAACGACAGATGCTCGCGCTCGTCGAACTGCACCGCTTGCTGGCCGAGCAGCCGCAGCGACTTCTGCGCACGGATCTCGGCAAGACGCGGCGCGATCATATCGGGGTCGATCGTATCGGGCAGATGGCCTTCGAGCCCGAGCAGCACCGCCTTGTCGGTGCCGTGGCCCTTGCCGGTTGCGCCGAGCGACCCATACAGCTCGATCTTGACGCGCCGCACAAAGCCGAGCAGATTGGCGTCCTCGACGTGCGAAGCGAAGCGGCACGCCGCGATCATCGGGCCGACCGTGTGCGAACTCGACGGTCCGATGCCGATCTTGAACAGATCGAAGACGCTGACGTTCATGGGGAGCTGCCTCGCGAATGGGGGCGGAAATCGGCGCGGCGCGCGTTTCTCCAGGATGGCGCCAGTACACCAAAGCGTAAAATCCGCCGATAGAACAAAAACGGCATCGACGTGGGACGGCGACGCCACGACGGGGTTGCCGGCCCGTGCCGTTCGTTTCTGCGATGGTTCACGGCGGAAAAGCGCAAGTCGCGGCGCACCCGATCGGCGACGCTAGGACCATCGCGCCGCCCCAGCAGCTCGCCCGATACCACAGCAGGCCCAGCTTCACGATGAAAACCGCAGAACCGTTACCACTCACCTCCATCGACGGCGCGCCGAAAGAGCGCATCCGCTTCGGCATCGTGTTGCTGCCGAACTTCACGCTGACCGCGTTTTCGGGCTTCGTCGACATGCTGCGGCTGTCCGCCGACGAAGGCGATTACAGCAAACCCGTGCGCTGCTCGTGGAGCGTGATCGGCGATACGCTGGCGCCCGTGCGCGCGAGTTGCGGCATCCAGATCACACCGTGGGAAACCTTCGCGAGCGCCGAGCCGTTCGATTACGTGGTCGTCGTGGGCGGCCTGCTGCACTCGGGGCCGCAGGCCAGCGACGAAACCCTGCAGTTCATTCGCGAAGCCGCGCGCACCAGTGCGACGCTGGTCGGTATCTGCACCGGCGTGTTCGCGCTGATGCGCGCCGGCGTGCTCGACGCGCACCGGATCTGCGTGAGCTGGTTTCACTACTGGGACTTCGTCGAACGCTTTCCGGCCGTGAATTCCGACCTGCTGATCGCTGACCGGTTGTTCGTGATCGACCGGCGGCGCATTACGTGTTCGGGCGGTCGTGCGTCGATCGACGTCGCCGCTGCGATCCTGCTCAGGCATTTCGAGCACGCAACCGTGCAGAAGGCGCTGCGCATCCTGCTGGTCGGCGAAATGCAAAAAGGCAATGCGCCGCAACCGCATCCGCCGGGGCTCGAACCGGCCACGCATCCTAAAGTTAAGCGCGCGATCCTGTTGATGGAACAGCACGTCGGACGTTCGCTGCCGCTCGAAGAACTCGCCTGCAAGCTCGACCTGTCGCCGCGGCAGCTCGAGCGTCTCTTCAAGGCAGAGACCGGCAAAAGCCCGCAGGTCTTCGCCAAACAGGTGCGGCTGCGCACCGCGGCCTGGCTGCTGACCAGTTCGGATCGCACCGTGGCCGATATCGCCTCGAGTTGCGGTTTCTCGGATGCCTCGCACCTGGGACGCGAATTCCGCAAGCAATTTGGCGTGCCGCCGGTGATGTTTCGCGAGCAACGCGGCGCGGCCCCTGCCGACGATGCGGCGGCGATCAATGAAACGTTTCCGGGGCGGGTGGACGTCTACTAGCGTCGTTTCTTCGTTGACGACCGGTTCTGGACCATCAGGAATGTTCATTCCTGGTTCTTTTGTGTGACCCGGTACAGAACCACAATATGCACATCGGTTCTGCCTCCCCGCGCGTCACTCACTGGATGAACAAGCTATCGTGGACCTCGCCATCATCCGATGCCTGTGCGTTGTCCTCCTCACCATGACACTCTCCCATACCGTTGCCGCGAATCCGCCCGGGAAGATCGGCTATCTCGGGCCGGCCGGCTCGTGGACACATCAGGCCTGTCTGGATCTCTATGGCCCAGATGAACTGGTTCCACTGGACCGGGAAGCACTGTTTTCGGCGTACGCATCCGGGAAGATCGAGCGCGCGTGTGTGCCCGTAACGACCTCCGCCGTCGGCATCACGCCCTATCTGGATGCCGTACTCGATTTACCCGACGTACAGGTCGTCGCGGAGTACCCGAAGATGCTCGGCTACAGCCTGCTCGCGCGCCCTGGAACCCGCCGGGAAGATATCCGGCAGGTCTACGCGCACCCGGTCGCATTTGAAGAGGTGAAGCCCTGGCTCGACAGGGAAATGCCGACCGTCACGCGCGTGGCGGCAACTAGCGGCGGCGCTGCGGCACAGACCGTCGCACAGAGCGACACGCACGACAGCGCATCCTTCGGTCCGAAAATCGGCGGCACGATTTACGGTCTGGTGTCGCTTGCCGATGGCATCGAACAGGGACCGCAGAACGTGACCCGGTGGTGGGTACTCGGTAAAACCATGCCGGCGCCGACGGGCCACGACAAGACCTCCCTGCTCGTGGAAGTCGCCGACGCGCAACTGTCCGGTCTGCTGTCGTCATTTGCCGCGGCGGGAATCCAGGTACTGACGATATACGAACGGCCAAGCAAAAAAACCCTCGACACCCATCGCTATCTGATCGAGGTCGCGGGCCACGCTCACGAGGGCGCGCTCAAAACGTACCTGCCCGAACACAAGGACATTCGCGTCCTCGGCTCCTATGTCCGAAGGTACTGACAAGGCGTGTCCCCATGACAGAAAGCACTCAGTTCGCCCGACTGGCGAACTTCGGCCTCGATGGATCGTGCGCAGGCCCACATGCGTCACGCACCGACGCACAGGGACCGCGTATGAAAAAGCACGAGACGCTAACAACCGAGACGTGGCACATGGACGATGCCACGGCCGGCACGTGGATACGCGCTGCGCATCTTGGGCGCCGTAAAAGGTACGGCAAAGGCGCGACGATCTACCGGCAAGGCGACCAGGGGTCCACGTTCTACTTCCTGCTGTCCGGCCGCGTCCAGGTGTCCATTTTTCAGAACGACGGCGCCGAATTCATTCTCGAGGTCATGGGATGCTGGTCGATGTTCGGTGAAAGCCCCGCAGTAGACGGCTATCCGCGCATCGCCACGGCAATCACCGTCGAAGACTCGGAGCTGCTCGAATTCGACATCGGGGTCATCACAGCGGCCATACCCTCAAACCCGGAGCTTGCGATTTCGTTGCTACGCGTCATCGCGCTCAAACAGCGCATCCTCGCATCGCGCATTCAGTACCTGGCGCTCCCCAAGCCGGAAATGCGCATTGGCGAACTGTTGGGACGACTGTCGGATCTGTACGGAGAACAGCACGACGGGCGCACCCTCATCACGATTTCCCTCACACACGAGCAGATCGCGGCGATGACAGGAGCGACACGCGTGACCGTTACGCGTGCGCTGAAACGATTGTCGGAAGTCGGCGCCGTCGAGATCAAACAGCGCCGCATCTGGGTGCTCGATCCGTCGAAACTTCTCGGCTGATTTCGTAAACGCCTATACAGACTTGCATCCCGCTCGTCCGTAGAGTCCGGTACATCGGCAGTCCTGCCGTGTGCCCTCTACGCTACGAGAAGGAAAAGTCATGAGCAGAATAGAACGATTGCGCCTCCCCGAAGACGACGCGACTTTCGGCAGCAACCGTGTGTTCGATCTCTTCCAGTATGCGCCGGCCGTCACGGCCAACGGCCTCGTGTTTATCGCCGGACAGATCGGCCTGCGCGCCGACGGTTCGATCCCCGAGTCGCCCAAAGAACAGATCGATGTGGCCTTCAGGCGGATCGAAGCGATCCTCAAGCATCTGCATCTGGATTTCACGGACATCGTCGAACTCGTGTCCTATCACGTCGATATCGGCTCGCAGCTGGCGGATTTTCGTGCGGTGAAAGAGCAGTACATCCGCGCGGATTTCCCGGCATGGACGATTCTCGGTGTTGCGGCATTGGCGCGTCCGGAACTCATCGTCGAAATCAAGGTGGTCGCGGCAACGCGCGACGCTTGAGGCTTAACGCGCACTTAAGCGTTGCTGCAAATCAGGAACCGGATATGACCACCCAGGTTAAAACAGATGGATTCGCTTTCGTCGAATTCGTCTCGCCACGCCCCATTGAACTCATCGAGTTGTTCGAACGTCTCGGCTTTCGCCTTCGCGGCCGCTCGGCACACGACATGGTCTTGATGACGCAAGGCTCGGCCGCGTTCATCGTGAACGGGAATCGCAATGCGTTCCAGCAACAGCATGGAGCGTCCGTGCGGGCAATCGGCATTCGCGTCGACGATGCGCATGTCGCACTGGAACAGGCGCTGGCCGGCGGTGCACGCGTTGCATCGCCGGAACGCGAAGGCGCATTCGTCATGGACACGCCCACGATTCTAGGCATCGGCGATAGCCTCGTGTACTTCGTCGACAGCGATTTTCGTGCGGCGTTTCACCTGCCGGTCGAACCGCGCGACGTACCAGCCGGCGACGCAAACATCGTCGCGGTCGATCACACGTCGAACATCGTGCGTCCCGACAATCTCGATCGCTGGGCAGACTTCTATCGCGACAACTTCGGATTCATCGAGAAGCAATATCTCGATGTCAAGGGTGACAGGTCGGGTATGCGCGCGCGATCGATGGTCAGTCCATGCGGGCGCGTGTCGATTCCCGTTGCGGCAGCGGCGCACGACAAACCCGGCGTACTCAACCAGAACGACGAGTTCATTCGCGACTACGGCGGCGAAGGAATCCAGCACATCGCACTGCTGACCTCCGATATCGAAGACACGATCGACAAGCTCACCCACGCCGGGATCGAATTCATGGCGGCACCTTCACAGACCTACTACGGCGGTATCGATGCACGTCTACCGGCGCATGGGCTCGACGTGAATCGTCTCGCCGGTCGAGGCATTCTCGTCGACGGCACTGGGTCGCAACGTATCCTTCTGCAACGATTCACCCGACGTCAGATCGGGCCCGTGTTCTTCGAAATCATCGAACGGCGTGGCGAGGACGGCTTCGGTGAAGGCAATTTCAAGGCGTTGTTCGAATCGCAGGAGAAGGATCAGCAGGAACGGGGTTCGCTGCAGTCATAGTCGCTACGCGGCGAGCGGACGCTGGTCAATATGTCCGAGCAGCGAGGTCACGCCTCGCAGCGTGTTTCGCTGATGCCATTGAAGCGCGTCCAGATTGGTCAGGCGCAGGTCGGGGAGCCTTCGCAGGATCGTTCCCAATGCCGTCTCGAGCTCGAACATGGCTAGACGCGCGCCGAGACAATAGTGGATTCCGCCAGAGAACACGAGCGGTGCATTCGCGCTCTCCGGTCGTTCGATAAGCAACGTGTCCGGCTGATCGAATTGCATGGGGTCGCGATTCGTCGCGCCAAGCGACAACAGGACGATCGTTCCTTTCGGGACGGCTACGCCGTGGATGTCGGTATCTTCAAGTGCCACGCGTTGCACGATCTGTACGGAGCTGTCGTAGCGCATGCATTCGTTGATCGCTTGCGTCAGGAGTTCTGGACGGGCTCGTAGTTTTTCGAGCTGGTCGGGATGCTTGTGTAGCGCGATCAGTGCGTTGCCGATCATGTTCGAGGTCGTTTCATGACCTGCGGCGAAAATGAAGATGACGTTCCAGATGATTTCGTTTTCGCTGAATGTCTCGCCGTTGTCGTTTATCGACAGCATTGTCGATATCAGGTCGGTGCCTGGGTGCGATCGGCGGGTTGCGATGATGTCTTTGAAATAGTGTTCGAGGTTTTCTAGCGCGGTGTTGGCTGCTGCTATCTGCTCTGGGCTGAGGGGGGCCGCTTCGAGGGTCTGGGCTAACCGGCCGACGTTCGCACCTAGCGTCGGAGCGTGATCCAGCGGCACATCCATTATTTTGCAGATAATCCTGATGGGCATCGGCGCAGCGAATTCCGACACGAGATCGATTGGACGGTTTGCCTCCAGTGCGTCGATCAATTCGTCTGCCGTCGACTGCGAGATATCTCGCAGCAGATCGATTTGCCTTGAATTGAAGGCTTTCATGAGCAGCGCCCGCAGTCGTGTGTGTGCGGGGGGATTCATCATCAACAGCATTTTTGAAAGCGCCTGGAAAGCTGGCTGACTTACTCCAGCTTCGCCGTAGCGCGTACGGACGGCTTCCAGATAGCTTTTCCCCATCTTTCGATCAGCCAGCACGGTCCGGGCGATGTCGGCATGCCCGGTTATTAGCGTTCGGGGCGCAATAGGAACAAGATTGCCGGCTTGCCGAAGGAGTTGATAAACCGGATAGGGATCGCGGTAGAAATCGGGGGAGGCGAGATCGGTATAGTTCATGAAAGTAAGGTTGGCAGACGCCGCTGCACTTCCAGCCGGCGCGTTTCGTTATTTCCACTTGGCGATCTTAGTTAGCTTCGCCAGCCTTTTCCTTCTCTTGCAAAGGCGACTGGAATGTGTACGAGTTATCCGCGGCTCGACTGCACATTCGGGTCGTTCCAACCGGGGAGGCCGAAGGCGACGCAAATCTCCTCGGCTACCGTATCGGCTGACTGGTCTACTTCGACGCGGACGAAGTGATACCCATCGTTTATCCCGACACTGCTCAGTATCTCGCGCGCCTCTGGCTCTGTAGCAAAAGCAAAGGCGTCACGAATGCCGGAGGGATTGGTCTTCGACCAGAACGGCGTACCGGAGAGAGTTCCGAGGTAGACACCGCGCGTATCCGATACGGCGACATAGACGACCTTCTTGCCATCGAGAGTCGGAAGCAAGCCGCGCTCGGCCGCGTAACGTGCTGCGTCCCTGACGTTCCTGGTGCGAGCTTTCGCTACTACCTCGGGAAATACTCGCTTCAGAACATCCCGTTCACTGATATCGAGTGCCGACGCGATGTCCTTCGCGGTGTTACCGGATGCGACGGCCTTGAGTACCCGAAGATCGCGAGCGTTGAAATTGCGATCATTAAGATCCTGCGCGCGTCGGGCCGCCAACTGCCAGTCGAATATTTCAGCGCCGAGGCCACGAAGAAAAACCGTATTTTCCTGGAAGGGGCGCTCCCCACCGTCGGCCGGAAGTGTGGGCGAGGTAATGTAAAACATCCCGAAATCATTCGTCCCCGGACGATGTGTAGGAAACCCGGCCCAACTGCATAATCCACAACCCCGGGCAGTAACACCCATGTCACGCCAGCTACCCGTCAAGTTGTCCAGCAAGCCTATGGAGGAGCTATAGATAGGCGTGTTGGACGCAGCCGCGTGAGTCAGGAAAGGATCGATTGCAAACCACCGCTTTTCTACGAACATCTGCAGGAATCCGTTGTCGCCCGAGGCGAGCACCCGATACGTGCGCGGTTGACGTGTCTGCGGGTCGGAAGTCACATAAATTACACCGAATGCATTAGCCCCAAACGGGCTAATCATTCCCAGGATCGTGCGACATAGCTTCGCTTCCGAAGTAATACCGGCCAATGTCTGAATTTGATCCGTCACCGGGTCACCCCGGTCAGTCGGGCGGGACCGGAATCGGCCAGTCAGAAATTCTGTGCCGCGCATGCTTAGATGGATGTCCGGATCATGCGAAACCAGATCTTCAATTCGAAGCGCGGTGTCCGCATATACGACCGTAAAGCTTATTTCACCTTCCCGCCCAGCTCCAATAAGCGTTTCGCGCTCGACAACCACGTCGGCATCTTGCTCAAAGATGCGTAACCTGTTTTCGTAGTCGTGCCCCGTAGATACAAACATCTTTACCAAACGCTTTACTTCCGAACCCATACCCCCTCCATCCGCACTGCTATCGCCTCAGTCATGCTCGCCTAGACTCGTACCAATCCGGAAAGCGGCACCTAGCCTCTTTCCTTGCTATGTCGCCCCTCGTTTCTTCACAACGACATGCGAAGCAACGCCAATTTGCGACCTCGAACAAATATGCTTATTGCATACTCCTTCGCAGGAAAAGATTTCTTACTAGCTTCGATAAAAATCCATTTCCCTATTTAACTGCGTTCGATTGAGAGAGTCCGCTGTGATCTTACTCTCCCGATAAATATTGCGTGTGGCAGTTGGGAAGACAGGGGAATAATCAAATGCCTTTGGGAATCGCGGCGGACAATCTATTCCGATGACACGCTCTGTCGGCGAGTATGAGTTAAATCGCACCGCTTTGCGTCTCGAAGAGACCGCTGCGCGTTCGATCTGGACGACAATTCGTTCGGTTCTTTAACGCACCAATGGAACAGAGGGTTTCTGGCCCATTTTCCACGCTTGCAGTGCCTCCTCTGACGTCGTCAGGCTCTCGACGAATCTAGAGACCTCGGCATCCGTAACAAAGCTCGCCGCCGAACTCGCCGCGAGAATCGCTGCGCTTTCTTGCGGCTTTGCGATGGCAAAACCCTGTACATAGTCGACGCCGATTTCCTTCAGCGCACGCAGCGTGTCGACATCCTCGACCCATTCGGCGATGCTGCGCATACCGAGATTGCGAGCAAGCGCAACGATCGCCTCGACGATCGCGGTGTCCGCCGGATGCGCACACATCGTGCGAATAAACTCGCCGTCGATCTTCAGCGCATCCGCCGACAGATCTTTCAGGTAGCGGAACGACGTATAGCCCGCGCCGAAATCGTCGAGCGCAATCTTGCCGCCCATCTCATGCACGCGCGCGATGAAACGCTGCGTGTTCTCGAGATCGTGCAGCGCAACGCTCTCGGTGATCTCGAAGCACAGGTAGTGCACCACCGACCGGTAGCGGCTGAACAACGCGAAGATATCGTTGACGAACTGCTCGTCGTTCAGGGACCCGCCGCTCAGGTTCACGCAGATGAAACGCGTATTGGGCAGCGCGGCGCGATTCGCATCGACCCATTCGAGTACGGTGGTTAGCACCCAACGGTCGATCGCGGCGATATTGCCGGACTCTTCGGCAGCGACAACGACCTTGCCCGCCGGCAGCGTCGAACCATCCTGCGCGCGCATGCGCAACAGCACCTCGAAGTTCAACGAAGCGGTCGGCGCGCTCAGCGACATGATCGGCTGCATCACGACGAAGAGACCGGCCGGCACGCGGTTCTGGCCGAGCGATTCGACCAGCATGCGTTCCTTCGCGCGCTCCTCGAAGGCGGCCGAACCCTTGCGATACGTGACGAGCCGCGCATGCGCGACGCGCTTGGCCTCGCGGCACGCGCGATCCGCGTTCGACAGTGTGTCCTGGACGCGCGCGCCCGTCGAACATTCGACAAGCCCGATCGAGGCCTTCACCTGGAACGAGCGCCGGCCAACCCGATACGGAGCTGCACTCAACACGGTGATCAGTTCGTGGCACTGTTCAATCGCATCGTCGATCTGTGTGTTACTCATCACGCAGACGAATTCATCACCACCGATCCGGCCGACCGGATAGCGCTCTTCGAACAATGTCCGCGTGCGCACGGCGACCTGCTTCAGGACTTCATCGCCGGCACGGTGGCCGAACAGATCGTTGATCAGCTTGAAGCGGTCGAGATCGATATACGCAAGCGCCCACGGTTGCGGATCCGTCGCCTGAACGGCAATGGCCTTCTCCACGCCGCGGCGGTTAAGCGAACCGGTGAGTGGATCGTGCTCGGCGAGAAAATGCAGTTGTTCGATAGCCTTCGCGCGCTCCGTAACATCCTGCAGCGACCCCTCTATCCAGCCATTCGAATGCGTCGCCTTCAGCAGAAAACGACGCTGCCGGCCCCCCTTGCTCGCCACGCCGTCGAGTTCAAGTTCGCCGTCGCTGCCTTTGGCCGCGAGTGTCTGCAACGCATCCCACGCGCCTGGCTCAAAGTAGTCGTTCCAGCGGCGCACGCGATAATCGGCGCGACGCAGATCGAGCATCGTGCGCAGTGCAGGATTGGCGCGCACGAAATTACCATTGCCGTCGAGCGTGAAGAGACCGATCGGCGTAACCTCGTATGCGTTGCGCAACTCGATCTGCATCTGTCGCCTGCGCTCGCGCTCGGCACGCACCTGTTCGGCAATGGCAAACGCCGCCATCATGCTAGACGACAACGCAGCGACGACCGGATTCACGCCGCCGAACAATAGCTTGATGCCGAAGGCGGCACTCAGCACCTCCGAAAACGTCGAAAACAGCACGACCGCCATCGATGCGACATACCACATCACCGTGCGTGAGCGCGCTAACCAGACGAGCCGCCCAAGCAGGAAAATCAGCACGGCCATGCAGAAGCTGCCCAGCACCCATAGCACAGGGATGAAGTGCGCGTAGCTGAGCGTAAGCGATGCGACGAACAACACCAGACCGTTGTACTGGACGACGCGCAATACCCTCCGGTAGCCGACCCGCTTCAGCTCGCGCCGAAACAGCTGGCCGAACAATGCGACCGTCAACAGGTAATACACAGCGAACGTGATCTGTCGTAGCGGCTGCATCGCTTCCGGTGCGATCGTGTGACCGAGCCACTCGGTGTCCCAGCCCATCGCGTTCGCACACAATCGCAGGTTGCCGACGAGCCACGCGGCGAAGATCACGTAGGTCAGTTCGCGATTGATCAACGCGGTGACGAACACGAACACGGCGAGCGTCAACAGGCCGCCAGCGATAAGTGCAGAACTTTCTTCGAAATCGAGCGCGGACACCGCAAGACCAGACCGGTCCCACGCGAACACGTTAATGTAGGCCGGTCCCGAGAACGTGCCACGACAGAGGATCGACTCGGCACTCGTGAGCGTACCGAGTTCGACGGAAAATCCGGCTTTCACTGGACGCATCTGGCCGCTGGTAGACCTGCGGCTGGCAGTTCCAAGCGGTGTCATCGTCGAGGCAACCCAGCACGCCAACGTTTGCGCATGACGCGACGGAAATTCGATGAGCAAGGGACGCGCCGGCTGCATAGCAGGCGCATCGAAGGTAAACCAGATGGGGGATTCGGCCAGCTGCGTGCTGTAACGTCGCGTGCCGGAGGCCTGCTGCAGCAGTTTCATCGCTGCCGCGGGTATAAGGGTTGCGCGATTGTCGTGGATCGCGCGCAAAGTAAGCGGCATTGCGCCGCTCGACTCGAATCGGTGCGGTGACCACAACAGGATCAGGACGCTGGCAGCCGCAATCAGCACTGGCACAACGTAGACCGAAAATGCATATAGCAACCGGTCGATGCCCGCGCGCATATATCTTGACCGCGAAAATAGAGCCGCCGGTTCCATACGTAGTTGTCCCCTCATGCACCATGGGCGTCGCGAAGGCGATGGCGAAAACCTCAAAAATTCGCCATCGCCGTGCTGGACTAGCCAGCCTTCCGGAGTACCTCGTTCTGATCGCCTAGGCAATTTGCGAATCTCTGGGGCATCCTACCGTTTCCGCCCCGAAAGATAAATGCACAGAATTCAGATCGATATCCGGATGATAAGTTTGAAAAAAGAACGGGCATAGCGGATGCCGGACCGCTTCCCAACGCTTTTGCACGAGCGCGACCGGCTTCGCCATTACTCTGTGCGGCAAACCACCAACATGCGCCATTGGCAGAAATTGTTCCTTTGCGAAAACGTCAATAAATAACATCGCATCGTATTCGCGGTCCAGCGGCGCGCGCGCGGTAATCACCATCCAGTCGATCTGCTCTTGTTCGCTATACAGAAATAGCGCCTTGCACAGCGCGATCTTGACCATTCTTCCTATGGTACCTGCGGCCACCCCAAGCCGCGTCGCTTCCACGAGCCGACTCCCGCTCAACCACTCCGGCAACACCACCGACTGCTCAAGCGCAAGCGGCGCCATCTCGTTGCTCTGAATACGCATCGTACCGAGCGGCCCACCATCAAGTTTCGACTCAGCAAGCAGCACGACCGTACCGGGTTCGCGATCGCTATTTTCTATCGTCATTTTGTCTGCAAAATCTGGTAAATGACGACGATAAGCAATACGCCGCATTTGCACGGCTTTCTCAAGGCCGTTGTCATCGGCGACGATACGAATGGTAAAAGGCAAGCGCTCCTGTTTCAGTAAGGTCGGTTGGGCCGGAAAGTCCGGGCTATCGGCGTGTTCGCGGAGAAATTGAGTCTCTATCACCGCGGAATTAAGGCGATCCATTGTGTGGCCTCTTTTAAGTGACAAGATAGGAAAACGCCATGCCGAGACACGAAATGCGTGCAAACGGCATGACCGACCTAGCCTCTCACGAAGTCAAATTCCGGGGTGAGCGCTACCGAATTTTTCCAGGCAAATTCCGGTGGGCATACATAAAATGCGAACCCGCCGGTTCATATTTGAACGATCAGGGGGCCTAATCGGGGAAAGAGGAACACCAAAGAAACGGGCCCGTATCGCCGGTGTAGCAATGGCGATACAGGCCCGTTTCTATCTGCTGGAACCGCTGGCGCGTAGCGATGGGGCATCCGCGCCTCATCTACGCACCGCCCGGCGTACTCAGGATTCTTCAGCCCATACGATGTTTTCCCGCGCCACGAGCGTGGTCGCAGCCGACGGTCCAAAGGTACCTGCGGTATACCCGCGCGGCCGGTCGCTCGATTGCTTCCAGCCTTCGAGGATCGGATCGGCCCATGCCCAGGCCGCTTCCAGTTCGTCGCGGCGCATGAAGTGCGTGAGTCGGCCGCGCACGACGTCGATCAGAAGACGCTCGTAGGCTTCGGCGCGTCGCTCGGTGAAAGCCTGCTCGAGATCGAGATTCAGATTTACGGGCAGCATGTGCATGCCGCTACCTGGTTCTTTCGCTAGCATCTGCAACTGGATCGATTCCGCCGGCTGCAACTGGATGACGAGCCGGTTGCCGTAGTTGCGCGGACCGCTCGGGATGATCGAGAACGGCAGGTCGGCGAACTCGATGACGATCTCCGACACCTTCTTCTGCATCCGCTTGCCGGTACGTAGAAAGAACGGTACGTTCGCCCAGCGCCAGTTGTTGATATGCACACGCAGCGCAACGAAGGTTTCCGCGCGGCTATCGGCCGGCACGTTGTCTTCCTGCAGATAACCCTTCACCGGTTCGCCGCCCACCGCGCCCGCGGTGTACTGGCCACGTACCGTATCGTGCGCGATGTCTTCGGGGGTCATGCGGCGCAGCGAGCGCAGCACCTTGAGCTTTTCGTCGCGCACGGCGTCGGGATCGAGCGATACCGGCGGCTCCATGGCCACGATGCACAGCAGTTGCAGCAAGTGGTTCTGCACCATGTCGCGCAATGCGCCTGTTTCGTCGTAGAACCCCGCGCGGCTACCGACACCGACCGTTTCCGCCACCGTGATCTGCACGCTCTTGATATACGGCGCCTGCCACAGCGGACCGAAGATCGCGTTGCCGAAGCGCAGCACCATCAGGTTCTGCACTGTTTCCTTGCCGAGATAGTGGTCGATCCGGTAGATCTGCGCTTCGTTGAAATGCGTGCCGACCGAGGTATTGATCGCCTGGGCCGATGCGAGGTCCGAGCCGAGCGGCTTTTCAAGCACGACGCGCGAATGCTCGTCGACGAGCCCCGCCGACGCGAGGTGATCGCAGATCGTCGTGAACAGATTCGGCGACGTCGCGAGATAGAACACCCGCCGCACGCCGGGACGCGACACCTGAGCGAGCCGCGCATAGTCGTCGCCCGAACCCACGTCGACCTGCACGTACTCGAACAGCGCCAGAAAACGGTCCCATGCGGCTGCGTCGATGACCTTGTCGCCGACAAAAGGCTTCGAGTGCTCTTCCATGAACGACAGGTACTCGTCACGCGACCAGGGCCGGCGGCCGATGGCGAGAATACGGGTATCGGCGGGCAGATTGCCGTGCACATGCGCCATGTACAGCGCGGGCAGCAGCTTGCGGGCCGACAGATCGCCGCCGCCGCCGAAGATGATCATGTCGAGCGGAAGGTCGGGCGAAGCAGGAGCGGTCTGGGTTGTCATGGTGCGGTCGCAGCGTCGTGGTAAAGGTCGGCGCGAAAAACGGCGGTGCGGCGGCGTCTTGCCGGGCCCCGCTTTTTTCGCAAGACGCCTATGGTGCAACGTTTTGGGAATGTTTGCACAGCAGCATGCGCCACCTGAGCGACACTTTTTTGTCGATGTGAGCCGCTTTGCATGTGTCGCGGTTCAGGTCGCGGCCGGTGCCGGCTTGCTGGCTGGCCCGTGCGGCGCGGCTACGAAGGCTGTGAAGGCTGTGAGGGCTACGACCCGTGCGCCGAAGCAAGCGTGCTGCGCGCAACGCGGCAGGCAGCCAGGTCCCACGCCGCGCAGCCAACCGACTTGAAGACGACCGGCCGGTCGGCCGGGGCCGCGGATGCAGGGCGCTCCAGCGCCGCCGCGATACCCGTAACAGTATTCCAGTCGACCCCCGCCTGCAGGAAATCGCCGGCCTCGTGCTTCGCGCCGGCCAGATCGTCGACAAAGAGCGCGCTGCCCAGCACCGTGCGCGACCCGAGTTCGATCATCTCCGGCGTAAAAGCGCCAACACCGATCACCAGCCGGTCCGTGCGCGGCGCTTCGTCGTACACGGCGGTGCGACTGGTCGTCAGTGCGATCACGAGATCGACCGAGACCGGGGTTTGCGCGTCGTTGCAGGCTTCGAGGCTACGCACCTTCGTGTCATGCGCCACACAGAATGCCCTCGCCCGCTCCGGCGCGCTGCCGCGCACCCGCACATGGGCATCCGGATACAGTTCGCCGATCGCCTCCAGATGGTTCGCCGCCTGCGTGCCGGTGCCGATCAGCAGCACGTCGCGCGGCGCCGCGCGGCCGAGCGTGGCGACGCCGAGCATCGACATCGCCGCGGTGCGGCGCCCGGTCACGGTCGGGCCGTCGAGGATGAACAGCGTCTCGCCCGTATCGGCGTCGAACGCCATCACCTGACCGTGGATCGTCGGCAACGAGCGCTCGCCGTTGCGCGGGCAGACGTTGACGAGCTTGTGGATCGCGAGGTCGGGCGCGGTAGCGGGCATCGACAGCAGGATGCCGCCGTCGTTGAGCGGCACGACCAGTCGCTCGGGGCTCACGATGCGCCCGCTCGCGTAATCGCCGGTGGCGCGACGCAAGGCCTCGACGAGCGCCGCATAGGGCGTAACGCGCGCGGTTTCGGCGGCGTCGTAGATCTGCGTGGTCCTGCTGCTCATCTTGCGCTGCTCCTGTTGTCGATCGCTATCAATACGCGGCGTCGCACTCGCTCAGCGCACCAGAAAACCATAGGTCAACGGATCGCGCTCGTCGACCAGCCAGTTCGCGAAGCCGCAGATATGCGCGTCGCCCTCGATCTCGGGAATCACAGCATCGAAAGTGCCCAGCTTCGTTTCCGCCAGCACCCGGCCACGAAACACCGTGCCGATCACCGATTCGTTGACGAGCGTCGCATCGCGCGCCAGCTCGCCGCGCAGATACAGCTGGGCGACGCGGCCCGCCGTGCCCGAACCGGTCGGCGAGCGATCCACCTCGCGATCGGCGAACACGCAGCAGTTCGCCTGCGTCGAGCCCGCATGACGCGGCGCGTTATCGATGATCGTGCCGTAGATATGGTTGATCTCGGGAATCTGCGGATGCTCGACCTTGAACGCTGCGTTCGCGGCACGCTTTACTTCGGCGCCGAACTGGATCAACCGGTCGACCGCGTTTTCGCGTACTTCGAGTCCGAACGGCTTGCCCGAGGTATAGAAATAGAACGCGCCGCCGAACGCGATATCGCCGCGCACTTCGCCGAACGATGGCGTATTCACCGTGACGTCGCGCTGCCAGATGAACGACGGCACGTTGACGAAACGCACGCTGCCCACATGATCGCCGTCCCATTGCACGAACGCTTCGATAAAGCCGCACGGCGCATCGATGCCGACGCGCGTTTCCGGTTCGCTCCGCTCAACCCAGCCGAGCGCCACGGCCGTGGTGGCGAGTGCGATCACGCCGTGTCCGCAGTGGTCGCTATAGCCTTCGTTGTGGACGAAGATGATGCCGAAATCGGCGCCTTCGCTGACTGGCTCGGTCAGATAACCACCGTACATATCCGCGTGACCGCGCGGCTCGAGCATCAGCGCGCGCCGTAGATGATCCGCGTGTTCCTTGAGCCACGTGCGACGCTCGACGATGGTCTTGCCGGGGAATTTCGGCAGCCCGCTCGTCACGATCCGGAACGGCTCGCCGCCGGTGTGCACCTCGACCGTACTGATGACGCGATCCAGTTTCATGTTGTTGCGCGCCCTCGTTGTGCAGCCCCGACATCCTTCACCCCGACCATCCTGTTCTCCTCGATGCTGTTTTATACTGGCCCAAAATCTAGACCACATTGGATTTCGCATCAACCAGTTTCAAAATAATCGCAGCGATCTGGTTTGAAAGCAGATCAGCTGCGTCGAGCTGTTTCCCCGCAATCCTCGAATCCTGGCGATATGGTCACGACAACTTTCGCATCCGAGAGCGCGTTTCGCCCGAAGCAGATCTACGAACAGGTGTCGGAGCGGATCCGCGCCGACATCCGCGGCGGCCAGTTCGCGCCGGAAACGCGGCTGCCGTCCGAGCGCGAACTGGCCGCGCGGTTCGGCGTTGGCCGGCCGGCGGTGCGCGAAGCGATCGGCGCGCTGCAGAACGAAGGGCTCGTGCTCACGCGGCGCAACTCCGGTACCTATGTTTGCGCGGATGCGCTGCAACGCCTTTCGGCCGTACCGCCTGATGACATGGCGCCGGCGGCGGACCCCGACTTCAGCCCGAGTTCGACGCTCGACGTGCGGCTAATCCTCGAGCCGGCCATCGCCCGGCGTGCCGCTGCGCACGGGCGACGCGATCCGCTCGCCGAGCACTATCTCGCGCAGATGGATTCGATCGTCGATGTGACGGATGCGGAGCAGCGGGCGCTGTGGAACGATAGCGACCGGCTGTTTCATCGCCAGCTTGCGGTGATGACCGGCGATGCGTTACTCGTGAAGATTGCCGATGAAGTCGCGAAGACGATGGATCAGCCGTTGTGGAAGCGGCTCAAGGACGATGGGATCGATGACCCGGCGCGCATCCGGCTTTATGTGTCGGAGCATCGGTTGATTTATGAGGCGATTGTCGGTGGGGATGGGGATGCGGCGGCGTTTTATGTCGAGCAGCACATCATGCGGGTACGGCGGGATATAACGCCGAAGTAACGCGGCGCTGTGCTTACTCAGCGCGAGTCAACACAATCCCCCGACTCGCATAAAACCTCGCCATCACATCAAACGGCAGATAAGCATCCTGCTGATACGGCGCAACGCCCGACGGATTATGAAACCACACACCGTCACGATCGCGCCCGTGCAGCAGGATCAGATGACCGCCGCGCCTGCTGTTCTCTCGGTCGGGATAACGAACCTCCGGGCTCACCGAAACGATGACCAGCGTCTCGCTATCGATCCGCGCGGCAATATCCTCGATCGCGATATCCGTCAACACATCCGCCTGCAAACCGAAATCAGCGGCTACCCAGTTCGCGAACGGCCGATAGATCAATCCATCGACACCGCCGTCGTCACGCATCCGGTAAACGTCATGGCGTAACGCGTCGTCGAGCAGCGCCGCGCGCGGCGCATGCGCGATGCGCCAGAAGTCCAGCGCCGATTCAAGACAGGTCAGTCCGCACAGACGTTTCGCCCAGAACCGGTAGCGCTCGGGATCGACGAAACCGCTGCGCATCCACGCCGGATCGGCGCAAGGATCGGCGCCGTCTTCGACGATGGCACGGACCCATTCGGGACTGCCCCACTGCGTGTAATACGGCACGCCGGCATGGCGAAGTTCGGTGTCGTGCATCACAGCATGCTCCGCGGACGCTGCGTCGTACCATCCGCAAAACGCCGCAGCCGGAACGCCGCAAGATCGAGCGAAGGCTGCCCGTCATCGATCCACTCGGCCAACAAACGCCCGACAATCGGCCCCATCGCGAAACCATGACCGCAAAAACCGGTCGCCACCAGCAACCCGTCTATCTGCGACGGCGCATCGATCACCGGAATCCCATCCGGCAGCACATCGATCAACCCACCCCATGCTTCCACCACCTGCGCATCCTTCAACGCAGGGAACAGCGCGCGCAATTTGTGCAGCGCACGCGGAGCATGAGCGCGGTTCGGTTGCGGCTGCGGATCGCGCGGTTGCAGCACGCGTTCGCGAGCAGGCACGACGCCAGGTATGCGGTCGCGCAGATCGCGCAGGAACGCATCGTTCAGATGAAAACTAAATGAATCGCGCTGCGTCCACAGTTCGGGCAGGAACCAGCTGAGCGCACGCAGATGGCCGAGCGTCATATCGACGTCGACCTGCATCTCGTCGGCCAGATTGATCGTGCCGTTCGCCCGCTGGCGAATGCCGACGCCGCCGCCCCAGAACGCGGTTGCTGTGACGGGCGGCAACGCGTTGGTGCGCATGCAGGTGCCGCGCACCGTTTGCTGCGGCAGTGCAATGCCGAGTGTCGCGAGCAATTGCCAGCTACTCGCGCCGGCCGCACAGACGAAGTGGCGTGTGCGGATCGTGCCGCGCTCGGTGACGACGCCGGCAATCGCTCCACCGGCACGCTCGATAGCGAGCACGCCGCAGCCTTCGAAAAACCGCGCGCCCGCTTCAATCGCGCGGGCAGCGAACGCCGGCGCCACGCGCCGCGGCTCGGCCTGGCCGTCGCTCGGCGTGTAGAGCGCGCCGAGTGCCGTACCCTGCATGCCGCTCACATGCGCATCGATCTGCGCGCGATCCAGCGTGCGCGTGTCGAGCCCGTACTGACGCGCAACGTCGATCCATTGCTGGAACGAGGCCCAATCGCTTTCGTCGGTGGCGGCGTAGAGGCAACCGCCCTGACGCCATTCGAGATCGAAGTTCAGCTCCGTTTCGAGCTGCGCCCACATGCCGATGCTGGCCATCATCAGCGGCACTTCGGCCGCTTCGCGACCCTGCTGCCGCACGAAGCCCCATGCACGCGTCGACTGCTGTCCGGCGATGCGCGACTTGTCGAGCACAACCGCCTTCAGGCCGCGCCGCGCGAGATAATACGCGGCGGCGCAACCCATGATGCCGGCCCCGGCGATCACGACGTCCGCGGCGTCGGGAAACGGTTCGTCGGCGGGTGTTAGTGTGGCGTGCAGCGGATAGGTGGTCGTCATCGGATGGGTGTAGTGGGCGAGATGCGCGTTGAGTCGAAACCCGGGCAGCGCGGTAGAAACACCCGCTGCGCCCGTGCCGCAGCATCTTCGCAGGCTCGTCCGCCGGCTGCAATCCCGCGGCACCCGCCTGCGCCGGACCGCACGCCCGTGCACAACGCCTGGCCGAGGTCGGCTTGCGGCGCCGCGCTTCACATAAAAGCAGCAACGGGGCATTTTTTTGCGGTACATTTGCTGTCCCCAGGACGTCCGACAGGCGTCCCAGGTATTGCATCGCGCCGTCTCGAACGGCTCATCGGCTATCCAATTTACATCGGCGGGCATTTTTCGCAGCATGGCCAACGAAGCAACTTCACCCGACTCCCTCGCGGTCGCCGAACGCGTCCGCGAGCTGATGAGCCGGCACGGCATCGGTAAGCGTCAGCAGACTACCGAGCTGTGCCGGATTCTCGATCTGAGCTTCTCCCAGGGGCACCGCAAACTGCGCGGCAACAGCCCGTGGACGCTCTCGCAGATCAAGAAAGTGGCCGAAGTGTACGGCGAGCCTGCCGCGCAACTGTTCGGCGCGCAATCGCTCGACCCCGGCATGGTCGGCGCCATCGCGCAAGAAGCGGTGTTCTCGGTCGGCGCAATCGACATGTCGTGTACCGCATGGGTCGGTGCGGCGCTTGAGCCGGGCAGCCGGCCAGAATTCGTTGCCTATTCGAAGCTCGGCCAGTGGCGCGTGGTCCGGCACGACGGCGCGCTCTATCAGAACGCCTACGAAGTCCACAAGATCGAGATCTATCCGCGCCGCGCGGAAACCGACAAGCCGCTGATCGCCGTCGTCGACGACGATCACTCATCCGCCGACAACCTGCGCGATTATCTCGAACGTAGTGGTTTCGCCGCGCTCGCCCTCTACGGTCTCACCGCGTTTACCGAAGCGTTGCAGACCCAGGTGTTCGACGGCATCGTGATCGACTGGCTGTTCGGCAGCCAGACTTCCGCCGCCGCGATCCGCGCCGTGCGCGCCTCCGAAAACCCCGATGCGCCAATCCTCGTGCTGACCGGCGAACTGCTCACGGGCAAGGCAAGCGAATCGGAGATCAGCGCGGTGATCCGCACCTACGACGTCGCGTGCTACGAGAAGCCCGCACGCATGGCGATTCTGGTCGCCGATCTGTCGAAGCGGCTCAACCGCGCATGACGTCGGGCCGCATGCGCGTGGTCAGCGCACGCTGTACCGCTTCGCGCAACACTTCGTAGTGCACCGGCTTCGCCAGGCAATCGAAAAACGCAGTGGTTTCGTCCGACGGTTGCTCGGGCGCATAAGCGCTGACCACGATCACCGGCGCGCCCGCGGCCGGTCCGCTGCGCGCGGTGAACTCTTCGATGAACGCGTAGCCGTCGCGCCCCGGCATGTGCAGATCGAGCAGCACGACGTCGCAGTGATGCGTGTCGAGCCAGCCGATCGCATCGTCGGCACCGCCCAGTGCGGCCGCATCGCAGCCCATGTGTTCGACCATTTCGCGCAGCGACTCGCGCACCAGTTCGTTGTCGTCGACGATCAGCACGCGCGGTCGTGCGCCGTCGTCCGGCGCGGGTGTTGCGGCCGGCGGCGGCGCGGCCAGTTCCACCAGCCCGACCGGGATCGAAATCGTGAACGTCGTGCCTTCGCCAAGCCGGCTTTCGATCTCCAGCTGACCGCCGAACAGATCGACCAGCCCCTGCACGATCGCGAGCCCCATGCCCGCCCCTTCGAAGCGGCGCGAGCGCGATGAATCGAGCTGCGTGAACTCCTTGAAGATCAACGGAATCTGCGCGTGCGGTACACCCGGACCGGTGTCGCGTACCACGATTGACAGTACGGCGGGCACGTGTGCCGCATCGAGTGCGAAACGCACGTTCACCGTGCCCTTCTCCGTGTAGCGGATCGCATTCGTGACGAGGTTGTTGACGATCTGCCGGATGCGGTGCGGATCCGAATCGACGCGCGCAGCCACGCCGTGTGCATCGCCGTCGAGCTTCAGTCGCCTGGCAAGCGCCGCCACATGGTGTTCATCGATGATCGACGCCAGCAGTTCGCGCGGATCGAACTGTTCGTGCCGCAATTCGAGCTTGCCGGCGCCGAGTCGCGCGTAATCGGTCAGGTCTTTCATCTGCGCTTCGAGATGGCGCGCCGCCGTCTCGAGCCGCCGGATGATCTTGCTGTCGCTATCCGAATGAAAGTTAAAGCCGAGCAGTTCCACCGACGAGACGATCGCATGCAGCGGCGTGCGCAGTTCGTGGCTGATCATGCCGAGGAAGGTGTCTTTCGCGAGACTCGCTTCGCGTGCCGCACGACTTGCCTGGTGCTCGGCTTCGAGCGCCGCGTGCTGCTGACGGATCAGGTTCGTACGCCGCCGGCCGTTCAACACCAGCAGCGCTGTCGAGGCCGTCGACAGCAACATCAACACGAGGCCCGCCGCGAACAGCAAGCGCCGTTTCTCGATGAAGTCGCGATTGAGCGCCTCTCGATCCGCGATGTCGGCGAAGCGCCGGCTCAGCGCGAGGTCGTTTACCTCCATCCAGTGCGCGCGCAGCACTGCGATGATCTGCGCCGCGCGAACCGGATCATGCTGTAGTGCATCGACATCGGGGCTGATGGAGTTCAGCACGGCATCGAGGCTGTCGAGTTCGCCCTGCTGTCGCTGTGCGAGCGCTTTCTGGTTGCCCAGCATGCGTGTCGAGACGGTCACCACACCGACCTTCGACTGCACGACCTGCAAACGCAACTGGATCTTCGAGTAGTCGCTGTCGACCCCCGCCTTGTAGAGCAGCAACTGGTTCTCGAGTCGCCCATAGGCGATCTGCAACTGCGCCGCGTCCCAGTAGAAGCTGTCGTAGGTGGTGGTGAGCTGCTGGGTGACACGCGGGTTGAGCAGGTTCGCGTACAGCAGATAGCCGACCGCCGCGATCGGCGCTGCAAGCGCCGCGAGCCAGACGATGATGTAGAGCGGACGTCGCAGCGGGCGCCGGATTACTTGATGATGAACGACTTGATCTGCCATATGAACTTCGAGTCTGCGGAAACGTTCATCAGTTCGCCGGGGAACGCGTCGCGCGGATAAACCAGAAACAGCGGGCCGTAATCGCTGACCTTCAGGCGCGTACCGTTCATCGCATACGCGACGATCACGCCGTAGTGCGCGGCGTCGGACACCGGAATCGTGTACGAATAGTCATCGTACGAATGAAACTCGATCTCGGTCCCGGTTGCGCCGACAGTCTTCAGGATGTCGCTGAGCAGCGGGCCCGTGAAGGTCGACTTCGGCGTCCACGTGGTGGTGGTCGAAATCGCATGCACAGGCAACGCCAGCAGCGCGGCTTCGGTGAAATGGAACACCTTGTGCGTGGGGTCGTTGGTGTTGCGGATCTTGCCGCTCACGTCCAGCGAGAGCGGCGCAGCCTGCGCGGACGTCCAGGCTGCGAACGCGAAGACGATCCAGAGTGCCTGCCACCAGCCTTTCCTGTTGTGCATCAAAACCACCCCTTTGTCACATCGATATGGCTGTATACGCCGGCGTCGCATCGTTGCGCACGAGCGTGGTCGAGCGGCCGTCCGGCCTGATACGGCCCCCGCGCGTGCGTTCGCGGCCCGATTCCGTCGGTCCGGCGCAGATCCGCCGAACCGCATGCATAATATCGTCATTCCGAATACGTCTCAAAAACGCGGCCCCGCCGTCGGCGGCGCGCTTCAGCCTCACGCCCTGTGACTCATGAACCGACCCGTCCTTCCTCTGACGTACGAACAGCTCGATCACTGGATCGAATCGCTGCAGCCCGAACTGGCAGCGGAAAAATTCACGGCAGCCATCGGCATCCTGCGTGGCGGCGCACCGCTCGCCCTGATGGCGTCGCATGTCGGCGGAATCCCGGTCGCGTTTCTGCGCTGTGACCGGCGCTCGCGCCACGTAACGTGGGACTCGACGCTGCCGGTACCGCCGCACGGCTCGAAGGTGCTGCTATGCGAAGACATCGCGGGGCGCGGCTTCACGCTGATCGACTGCATTGCGTTTCTCGAACAGCACGGCCTCGTGGTGAAGACGCTGACCGGCACGTTCGATGAAGAGAGCCGCATCCGCCCCGATTACGGGCTCGACGCGACCGGTTACTTCTCGTTGTTTCCGTGGGAACGCCTTGTGTCGTCGGAACGTCATCGCGACGACTGGCCAGGCGCCGACGACCAGGCGGACATCGATCCCGCCGATCCGGCAAGCGACAATCAACAGCACGCGACCTACGCGATCGATCTGGACGGCATCCTGCTGCCCGACGTACCGCCCGCCCATTACGAAGCCGACCTCGCCGCCGCGCTGAACGAACGCGACGCGCTGTCGCCTTATGAGGCGCTGCCGGGTATCGATCTGACGCGGATCCGCGCGATCGTAACAGGAAGGCCGCTCTTCGATCGCGAGCGCACGGTTGCGTGGCTCGAGCGTCACGGCTTCGGTCATCTCGAACTGGTGATGCGAACGCCCGACGCGCACGATGGAACGCCGGCCGGCACTGCCGCACACAAAGCCGCAGCGGCGCTGCGCCATGGGGTGACGCATTTCATCGAAAGCGATCCGGCGCAGGCGCTGCTGATCGCGCGCGAGGCGCCGCTGTTGCGCGTGGTCTGGTGGGACGCGACGACGCGCACCGGCACGCTCGCCAGTGCATCGTCGTGGGGCTGACCGGCAAGTTGAAAGGCGGATTTAAAAGCGGCTAGAACCCGTACGACCGCACAGCGTCATTCGTCAGCGCGCAGATGCGCCGCAGCGCGTTTCGATGCGACCACGATCAGCTTCATCGTCGCGCGCGTCGCCCCGACAAACAGCTTGCGCGCAATGCGCTCGTCGAACGCATCGAAGTCGACCTCGGTGAGAATCACGCACGGCGCGGACTGCCCCTTGAAGCGGTAGATCGATTCGAGCAGCACCTCGCCCTCGCGATACTCCGGGCTGCCGAACAGATCGTACTTGCCGGTAAAGCTGCGCAGCCGGTGCGGCCCAAGCTGGTCGAGCTCCGTCAACACCGAACCTTCACGTCCGCGAAACGACAGCACGGCGATGTCCTGGCGACGAAACCCGAGTGCCAGCGCCTGGGTAATCGCGCGCTTGGTCGCTTCGAAGCAGCCTTCGGTAGCGTTCGCGTCGTCGTAGGTCGATATCGACACGTCCGAGCCGTCGAACGGACTGCCCGACGCCAGTGTCGCGGCGAACGGCACCGACGCACCGACGATGTCGCGCACGTAGTCGAGGATGTCGCGCGGGCTGCGGTAGTTCGTCGTCTCCTTCAGTACGGTCCAGCCCGGCAGCTCGACGGGCGGTCGCATGTAGAGATTCTGCAGCGGATCTTCGAGCCACCACCATGCGGCGCCCGACGCGAGCAGCCGTTCGAGCGCGCTCACCCACGGTTGCTGGAAATCCTGACCCTCGTCGACGATCAGCACGTCGTATTGCCAGCGCGCATCGATCGGTGTCTGCACGAACGTTGCTTCGAGTTGCCGGAAGATGTCCGCGGCCTGGAAATCGGGCGTGCGGCCCGCGTCGCGCGCGATCCAGTCGCATAGCTGGTGATAGTTCGCGACCTTTGCTTCCGCGGGAGCCACCCGCGCGATGTGATCGGCGAGCGGCCGGTTGAAGCACACATACAACGGCCGCTGGCCGCGCGCGACGGCATCCTTCATCACCTGCACCGCGAGCTGTGTCTTGCCCGAGCCGGCCGTGCCGATCACGCGCAAGCGGAACGGCGTGAATTCGAGGCGGCGCGCCCACGTGGCAAGCCCACCGGCAAGGCGCGTGACGAGCGTACCGGCCTGGCCGACCAGTGCGCTTGCGTCGGGGGTCAACGCGAGTTCGTCGGCGAGAAAATGATGGAGTTTCGCGGCGCATGGCAAACGCGGTTCATCGGCGGGCAGCGCATCGAGAATGACAGACACGAGCCGGTCCTTGCGTGTCGCATCGACGATGCGCGCCGGGTTCACACCGGCGATCGCCGCCTCTTTGACCACATGATCGGGGCAATACAGCAGCTCTTCGATGAAATAAGTGCCCGCGCCGAACGCCGCGGTAAAACGTCGATGCAGCCCTTCGATCGTCCGCGCCAGTCCGATCGCGACATTGCGCTCGGTTTTCAGATGCACCTTCACGAGCCCCTTCGGCGTTTCGCGCAGAAAGCCGGTGCGCTGCTCGACGATCATCGTGCGCCCCGCCGGACTCACGATCACGAAGTCCGCTTCGCCGAACACCGAGAAGCCTTCGTTGAGCCGAGTCCAGTGCACGCCGTGATAGACGGTGTAATCGGCGGGTAATGCATCCGCAAACAACGCGAGGGTTTCGCGCTCGCGTGCGGCGGCGCCGGTGGCGGCGAGATGCATCCAGTCGTCGGGAACAATACGGGCCATGCTGTGCCTCATCACGTTCGGGTGCGCACATTGTACGCAACGTGTGCTACGCGACGCGACCGCGCAGGTTATGCGGGCGGCCGCGCCGACGGCACACTTGCAGTGCGTGTGAGCCCGTCGCGCAGCGGCAGTTTTTTCATCGCCCAATGCGACGCGCCGTCATCGTGTATCGTTAGCGACTGAACGCCGCGCCAGGTGCGCGGCTTGCCAAATACTGAAACGGAGATTGACCGGATGATCACACTCTGGGGACGCGCCAACTCGGTGAATGTCCAGAAACTTCTGTGGTGCTGCGACGAACTCGCACTGCCGTACGAACGCATCGACGCCGGCCTGCAATACGGCCGCAACAACGAACCCGATTACCTCTCGATGAATCCCACAGGCCGCGTGCCGACGCTTGTCGACGGCGACTTCGTGCTGTGGGAATCCAACTCGATCCTGCGTTACCTGGTCATGCAGTACGCGCCGTCGAGCTTTCTGTACCCTGTCGAACCGCGGGCACGCGCGAGCGTCGACCGCTGGCTCGACTGGTCGCTGTCCACACTGCAACCGGCTGAACGCCCGGTGTTCTGGGCGCTCGTGCGCACACCCGCTGCCGAGCGCGACACGACAAAGCTCGCCGCCGATCTGCTGAGCGTCGGCGCGCTGTGGAAGCTGCTCGATACGCATCTGCAAGGGCGCTTCTTTATCGAAGGCGAGCACTGCACGCTCGCGGACATCGTGCTGGGCTCGTATGCGAAGCGCTGGTTCGGACTCGACGGTGTCGAGCGCCCGCTGCTGCCGAATCTCGAGCGCTGGTACTCGCGTCTCGGCACGCGCACCGGCTTCAAGAAGTACGTCGACCTTCCCTTGACCTGACCCACGCCGGCGCAACCATATGACAATCACGCTACATGCATGGGGCACGCCGAATGGCCGCAAGGTCACGGTTGCGCTCGAAGAAATGGGGCTGCCTTACACGATCAAGTCGGTGAACATCGGCCGCGGCGACCAGTTCGAGCCGGAGTTCCTGCGCATCAGCCCGAACAACAAGATCCCCGCAATCGTCGATACGGACGGTCCCGACGGACAACCGATCAGCGTGTTCGAATCGGGTGCGGTGCTGCTCTATCTTGGCGAAAAAACCGGCCAGTTCCTGCCGAAACCGCTGCGCGAACGCGTGCCGGTGCTCGAATGGCTGATGTGGCAGATGGGCGGCTTCGGTCCGATCCCGGGACAGGTTCATCATTTCGCCGCGCTCGAATCGGAAACCGACCGGCGCTATGGCTTGCAGCGTTATTCGGAAGAAACGCGACGGCTCTATGGCGTGCTCGACCGGCGTCTCGCACAGGTGGAATTCGTTGCGGGGGATTTGTCGGTGGCGGACTTCGCGATTCTCGGCTGGGCGTGGCGCCACGAACGCCACCTGGTCGATCTCGCCGATTATCCGCACGTGCAGCGCTGGTACGAGACGCTGTTTGCGCGGCCGGGCGTACAGCGCGGCTTTGCGGTTCAGTTCGAGTGACGGCAGCCGCTCGCGATGCCGCTTATAATCACGCGATGAAGAACGCCAAGCCCGCTCCGGCAGCCAGAAAACCGGCTGCCGCACCGCACGACCATCACGACGATAGCGCCCACACGCATGCCGGTTCGCAGGAAAGCGCGCTCGCGCTCGCGGACGAATATTGCCGCGAACGCGGTGAAAAACTGACGCCGATTCGTCGCAAGGTACTGGAGTTGTTGCTGGAATCGGGCCGCGCGACCAAGGCGTATTCGTTACTCGACGACATGCGCCAGATCCATCCGGGCTCGGCGCCGCCTACGGTATATCGGGCGCTCGATTTCCTGCTTTCCGCGGGGCTCGTCCACCGGATCGAATCGATCAACGCATTCACTGTCTGCCACGATCTGACGCAATGTCAGCACGGCATCCTCGTCGTGTGCCAGCAATGCGGCGACGTCACCGAGCTGCATCAACCGAAGCTGCGTCAGGCACTCGTCGCGCAGATCGAAGACGCCGGTTACCGGCTCGCTGGCGATGAAATCGAATTGAAGGGCCTGTGCGCCGCGTGCGAAGCAGCACAGCATTCCGAGAAGGTTGCGAGCGCTACCGGCAGGTAAGCGAGCAGATAAGCGCCGATTGTGCCCGGCTCAGTGCATGCCCGCCGCACGCGCATCGATCGCATCGTGCAGCAGCGTGACGAGTTCGTCTGGCTGTGCCGGCTTCATCATGAAATGCTGGAAGCCTTCGCCGATGCTGCGCAACCGGTAGCTGTCGTCGGTGTGGCCAGTCAGCGCCACGGCAACCGACGGCGCATGATCGCCGCGAATCTCGTGATCGCGTAGCCGCTGGATCAGATAGAAGCCGTCCATGGTGGGCAGGTCGAGGTCGCAGATCACCGCATCGGGCAATTCGCGTACAGCCGCTTCGACACCCTCTTCCGCGTCCGCTACCGCCACGACGCGTGCACCTTCCGATTCGAGCAACATGGTCAACGACGCCCGGCTATGCGGGTCGTCTTCTACCAGGACGATGGTTGCCTGATCGAGTCTCAAGACTGCGTTCATTTTGCGTATTTATTGCGTTGTTGCTGTAAAGCCGTTAAGAACCGGTAAGGCATGCGCATCGCATCGCTACTGCTCGCCTGCTCGCGACGCGTCTGTCGCATCTGACAATCGGACCCGCTGACGCGCGCCAAGTTGCAATTGTGGCACGCCTCGCAGACTAGACGGCCAGCAAGGCACCGAAATGAAAAACGGCGCCGCCGGCGCCGTCTCTCTCGCAGCCAGCGCCCATGAAGCCTATCCGTTGCCCGCCACCGCTTCCGCATAGCCGAGTTGCACGGAAATCGCACGACCGGCCTCTTTCAGTAACGCGACGTAATGCGCCTTCGTATCGGCGCCACAGCGCATGCTCGGAAACGATACCGACAAACCTGCAATCACATGGCCGAAACGGTCGAACACCGGTACGGCAATGCATTGCAGGCCGTCTTCCTGCTCTTCGTTGTCCTCGCCGTAGCCCTGCTCGCGTACGCGCGGCAGGATGCTCAGCACGGCATCCGCGGAACCGAGCGTTTTCTGCGTCGATTTGCGGAACTCGATGGTAGATAGCACGTGGCGTGCCTCATCCGGCTCCATCCATGCCAGCAGCACCTTGCCGATCGCGGTGCTGTAGAGCGGATTGCGCCGGCCGATGCGCGATTGCATGCGCAGGTCGTAATCGGCATCGATCTTGTGGATGTAGACGATGCTGTTCTCGTCGAAAGCACCGAGATGCACGGCTTCACGCGTGAGCCGCGAAATATGCCGCATCTGCACATCGGCTTCGCGCACGAGATCGACGCTTTGTAATGACTTCGCGCCGAGTTCAAACAATTTGATCGTTAGACGATAGCGGTCGGTATCTTCTTCCTGGGCGACATAGCCGAGTGCTTTTAGCGTCTGCAGGAAACGGTGCACGGTGCTCTTCGACATCACGAGCCGCTGCGACAGCTCGCTGATGCCGATCTGGTTGTTTTCGCCAAGCGCCTGCAGGATCGCAAACACCTTGTTGACCGCCGCCACCGATTCGACGCGCTCCGCCCCGCCGCCGTCCGCGATCAGATCGGCGGAATCGGCGAGCGCGATGTCGTCCGCTTTCGTTTTTCTTGCCGCCGCTCTTGCTGCATCTCGCATAGTCACTATCCGTTCTTGCCCGACTTCAGGCCGTCAGCATAACGCGATTAATTTCTGGCCGGCATAACGCCGGGCGCCGTTTAGCGCGCGAGCCATCCGCCGTCTACCGCTAGCGTGTGCCCATGCATATAGTCCGACGCCGCGGAAGCGAGAAACACAATCGGTCCTGCGAGGTCGTCCGGCGTGCCCCAACGCCCTGCCGGAATACGCGACACGATCTCGTCGTTACGCTGCGCGTCGTCGCGCAACGGTTCGGTGTTGCGCGTCGCCATGTAGCCTGGCGCGATCGCGTTGACGTTGATGCCGCGCGCGGCCCACTCGTTGGCGAGCAGCCGCGTGAGGCCGAGTACGCCGCTTTTCGCAGCCGTGTACGAAGGCACGCGAATACCGCCTTGAAACGACAGCATCGACGCGATGTTGATGATCTTGCCGCCGCTTTGTTGCGCGACGAACTGACGCGCGACCGCCTGCGAAAGAAAGAACACCGTTTTCAGATTCACGTCGATTACCGCGTCCCAGTCCGCTTCGGTGAAATCGAGCGCATCGTTGCGGCGGATCGTCCCGGCGTTGTTCACGAGTATGTCGATCTTGCCGAACGCAGCGACGGCTTCCTGCACGATGCGCTCGACCGGTTCCAGTGTCGCGAGGTTCGCCTGTACGTCGATACAGCGGCGACCGAGATCGCGCACGATGCCTGGTGTGTCGCCCGGCCCGCTGTGATGCACACCGACGATATCGCAGCCGGCCGCCGCGAGCGCCTGTGCCATGCCCGCACCGAGCCCGGTATTGCTGCCCGTGACGAGCGCCACCTTGCCGGTCAGATCGAACAGCCGCGCGGCCAGCGGATTTACGCCCACGTCCGGGCGCTCAGCGCAGATCGGCGACGGCGACATGATCCATGTCCTTGAACACGAGGTTTTCGCCGACCATGCCCCAGATGAACGTATAGGCCCGCGTACCGACACCCGAATGGATCGACCAGCTCGGCGAAATCACCGCCTGCTCGTTATGCACGAGGATGTGCCGCGTTTCGTGCGGCTCGCCCATCATGTGGAAGACCGCCGCGTCGTCGGCGAGGTTGAAGTAAAAGTAGACCTCCATGCGGCGCTCATGCGTGTGGCACGGCATCGTGTTCCACAGGTTGCCTTCTTCGAGCTTCGTCATGCCCATCGAGAGCTGACAGGTCTGCAGCACCTCCGGCACGATGAACTTGTAGATGGTGCGGCGGTTGCTTGTCTTCGGATCGCCGAGCGTTTCCGGCGACGCTTCGGCCAGCGTGATGCGGCGCGTCGGATAAGCGGTGTGCGCCGGCGCGCAGTTCAGGTAGAACCGTGCAGGCCGCACGACATCGACGCTGCCGAACGTCACCGACTGCGTGCCCTGGCCGATATACAGCGCCTCTTCGTTGCCGACGTCGTGGCGCTTGCCGTCCACTTCGATCCAGCCCGCGCCGCCGATATTGATCGCACCCAGTTCGCGCCGCTCGAGCAGATAGTTCACGCCGATCGCCTTGCCGAGCGACGCCGATATCTCGACGGGCCGCGTGACCGGCAGCGCACCGCCGACGATGATCCGGTCGATATGGCTGTAGGTCAGTTTCAGCGCGTTCTCTTCGAATACGCTTTCGACGAGGAACTGCTTGCGCAATCCCGCGGTATCGAGCGTACGGGCGTGCTCGCTGTGGATGCTTTGCCGGACGTCCATGGTTGTCTCCGTGATGAAGGTTCGAGGCCGCCGTGGGAGGCGTGCGACCGTCCATGCGGCGCATTAAAACATAGATTGTTTAATTTCGGAACGACGGTCCGGATTTTGTAATGGTGGCCGCTTCATATTTCATTACGCATCGACTTCGCCCGGTTTACGTAGGTGTAAACGATAGCCACAAAATCCGAAACGCCGTTCCACGTCAATGCTAAATTGCGATCCAGGCGCTGACCGCCGCGCGCTCGCAGAAGCGCGTGCCCAGCGCCGCACAACCACACCATCAAGACATAAACCGATCGGGCGCAGGCTCGTGGAGGAGCAATCCGCATGAACATCAAGAGGTCCATCGACCGCATACCGGGCGGCCTGATGCTGGTTCCGTTGCTGCTCGGCGCATGCGTGCACACGTTCGCGCCGCATGCCGGCAAAACGCTCGGCTCGTTCACCAACGCGCTGATCACCGGCACGCTGCCCATCCTCGCGGTCTGGTTCTTCTGCATGGGCGCCAGCATCAGCCTGAAGGCGACGCCGGTCGTGCTGCGCAAGAGCGGCGTGCTGGTGTTGACGAAGGTCGCGACGGCCGCACTCGGCGGTGTGATTGCCTCGCACTTCCTGCCGCCCGGCGGCATCACGTCGGGTTTTCTCACGGGGCTGTCGGCGCTCACCGTGATCTGCGTGATGAACGAGACCAACGGCGGTCTCTACATGGCGCTGATGCAGCAGTACGGTACGAAAGAAGAAGCCGGCGCGTTCTGTCTGATGTCGCTCGAATCGGGGCCGTTCATGACGATGGTCACGCTCGGCATTGCGGGGCTCGCGAGCTTTCCGTATGCGACGCTGTTCGGTGCGTTGCTGCCGTTTTTGATCGGCTTCGCGCTCGGCAATCTCGATCGAGAACTGCGGCAGTTCTTCAGCCAGGCCGTGCCGGTGATGGTGCCGTTCTTTGCGTTCGCGCTCGGCAATAATCTCGACTTCGCTGTGATCCTGAACACCGGTCTGCTGGGCGTGCTGATCGGCGTCTGCGTGATTCTTGTCACCGGGACCACGCTCGTGCTCGCCGACATCTTTCTCGCGAAAGGTAACGGGACCGCCGGGATTGGCGCGTCGTCGACGGCCGGCGCGGCCGTAGCGGTGCCGCAGATCATCGCGGGGATCGAGCCGCGCTATGCCGCGGTGGCGCCTGCCGCGACGGCGCTCGTGGCGACCTCGGTGGTCATCACCGCGCTGCTCACGCCGATCCTCACCTCGCTGTGGTCGCGCCGCTGGGGCACGCTGTCGCCGAAGCATCGCGCGGCAGCGGCATTGTCCGGCGGCGGCGCTGCGCTCGATACAGGACTGGATGGTCCGCTCGAAGCGCGTTCGAACGCGCACTGATCCTGCTTTGCCGGCAACTCATGTCGGCAACTTAGGCCGGCCCCCATACCGGCGCCATATTGCAGCGCTATCATGAGCGCTCGCCCTGCCCGCTGACGCGGGCGGGTTCCGCGACGGCGGGCCAAGCTCTCCCGCCCGCCGGACGCGAGCACGTAACACGCGCCCACCCTCCTGCTCCCATACGACGATGCCCGCCCCCGATTCCGTCACGCTCGAAGCCCTGCGTCACGTCAGCACCGCGACGCTCACCACGCAACTGTTCAAACGCGGCCTGCGCAATACCTTCATGCAAGGCGTCGCACCGCTCGCTGCGCACAGCGGACCGAACCTCGTCGGTCCCGCGTTCACGTTGCGTAACATCCCGTCGCGTGAAGATATCGATGTGCTCGAACTGTTCGCGAACCCCGAATACGCGCAGCGCAAATGCGTCGAGACGATTCCCGCCGGTTACGTGCTGGTGCAGGATTGCCGCGGCGAGCGCGGCAGTGCGTCGTTCGGCTCGATTCTCACGCAACGGCTACAGGTGCGTGGTGTGGCGGGCATGGTGTCGGACGGTCCGGTGCGCGACAGCGTAACGATCGCCGCGCTCGGCCTGCCAGTGTTCTGCGCGGGCGCCAGCGCGCCGCCGAACCTGCTGCGCCATCACGCGATCGACATCGACGTGCCGATCGGCTGCGGCGGCGTCGCGGTTTTTCCGGGCGATGTGATTGTCGGCGACACGGACGGTGTGGTCGTGATTCCGCACGAAATGGCCGCCGATGTCGCCCAGGCCGCCGTCGAGCAGGAACATCTCGAAGAATTTCTGACTGAGCGCATTCGCGACGGCGCGGCATTGCCCGGCACCTATCCGCCAAACGAAGCGACCCGCGCCGCGTACGACGCGTGGCGGCAGGCGCGCAAGCGCTAAAAAAAAACGCCGGCCAAGGCCGGCGTAAGGGTTCTGGCTATTCCGAGGGCGTACCAGAACCTGAGAGACGGTACTGCGTTGTGCTCCGTGTTCATGCTCGCTGCCGCACGCTGCGACGCACGTTCGATACCCGTACAACGGTTCGCACATGGCGGGAAAGTATAGCCGTGCATCATTGTTTAGTTAAGCCCAACATCTTTCTTTTCATTCCACCGGTACAGACCTGTCTACTCACGTCTCCTGCGAGTGAATCGTATGATCAATACCGCGTGTGCAACTGGTCAGCATCGCCGCCCCACCGCACGATGCAGCGCTAGAATTCGCGCATGACTACCTATATCGCCCTGTTGCGCGCCGTCAATGTCGGCGGCACCGGCAAGCTGCCGATGTCCGAACTGCGAGCAATGTGCGAATCCATCGGTTGCACGAATGTGCGCACCTACATTGCGAGCGGTAACGTTGTTTTTGCCAGCACGCTGTCGAAAGCGTCGGTCAAGACGAAACTGGAAGCTTGCCTCGCGGGTTATGCGGGCAAGCCGGTCGGCGTGGCGATCCGCACCGGTCCGGAAATGGCGGCAGTCCTCGCTGCGAATCCGTTCAAATCAACGCCGCCGAACCGCACGGTCGCGATCTTTCTGGACGCTCCGCCACCCGCCGATACGCTTGCGCAGATAAGCGGCCAGCAAGCCGAAGAGGTTGCGCTCGGCAAGCAGGAGATCTACGTGCACTATGGGGACGGCATGGCGCACACGAAGCTGAAAATTCCCGCTGCGAAAACCGGCACCGCCCGCAACATGAACACCGTCGCTACGCTCAGTGAATGGGCTGCAACTTGAAGCCTAGGCTGCGCTCAGCGCATCCACCAGCAGCACCTTCAGGCTTCCCACCAGCAATGAATCGCCGTTGCCGTGCGCCGATGCGATCGCCATGCCGAACGACGGCAATGCCGGCAGCCCTGTCTGCGTATCGAGCACCGTCAGATCGGCGGGTACCGCGCCTTCGGTGAGGACCGTGATCGCTATGCCGGCGCGGACCATCGCGAGCAACCCATCCTTGCTCGCGCTCTCACACGCGACGTGGTACGCGATACCTGCGCCGTCTAACGCGCGCCGCGCCGCCTGGTGATCGAGCGTATCGGGTTCGGAAAGCGCGAGTGCCAGCGACGCATCGCCGTGTTCCGCAGCCCGTGCATGCGCGCCTACCCACACGAGCTTTTCGTAGCGCACGGCCGCCTCGCCGTCGTCGCCTGGCGCCAGTGAGATCAGCGCGAGGTCGATCCGCTTGTCGCGCAGCATGCGCCGCAGATGCGTCGTCGATGCGCACACCAGATGCACAGCAACGCGAGGATGGCGGCCCGCGATCTCGCGCAGCAGCGCCGGCAGAAACGTAATGCAGTAGTCGTCGGGACAGCCGAAGCGGATCGCGCCGCTCAGACTGCGTCCGGTCAGTTCGGCGAGCGCCTCGTCGTGAATGCGCAGCAGTTCGCGTGCGTGATGCAGCAGCGTTTCGCCGCGTGCAGTCAGCTCGACGCCGCGCACCGTGCGCAGCAACACCGCGCCGCCGGCGACCTCCTCGATGCGCCGCACCTGCATGCTGATCGCAGACTGCGTACGACCGACTTCGGTCGCGGTACGCGTCAACGAACGCGTGTCGGCGATCGTGACGAAGGTTCTGAGCAGGTCGATGTCGAGGTTGGTCATGATTTATCGAGGCGGATAACAACGCGGGTATCAACTCAGGTATCAAGCTAGCGAATGGCATCCATCAACGGTATTCGTTTCCTGTGTGACGGCGTTCGGTCGTAGCATCGGGTCAAGCCGGCGTCATTTGTTTTGTACCCTTCGCGCCGGCATCTTCGTACAGGAAACGAACCTCATGACGCCACTCTCCGAAACGGCATTCTGGTCGGCCGCGCAGCGCCATCTGATCCGCTACGGTGGTTCATTCTCGCCGGTCATCATCGAACGCGCCAGCGGTTCGTACGTATTCGATTCGACCGGCCGCGCGATTCTCGACTTCACGTCCGGACAGATGAGCGCCGTACTCGGTCACGCACATCCCGAAGTGGCCGACGTAATCGCACACAGCGCGCGTGAACTCACGCATCTGTTTAGCGGCATGCTGTCGCGGCCGGTGGTCGAACTCGCGACACGTCTTGCGGAGATCGCACCGCGCGGTCTCGAACGCTCGCTGCTGCTGAGCACCGGTGCGGAAGCCAACGAAGCGGCCATCCGGATGGCGAAGCTCGTCACCGGCAAATACGAAGTGGTCAGCTTCGCGCGCTCGTGGCACGGCATGACCGGCGCGGCCGCATCGTCGACCTACAGCGCAGGTCGCAGCGGTTACGGCCCAGCGGCCGTCGGCTCGTTCGCGATCCCTACGCCGTATCCCTATCGTCCCGCGTTCGAGCGCAACGGGCGCTACGACTGGAACGCCGAACTCGACTACGCATTCGATCTGCTGGATCGCCAGTCGGCGGGCAGCCTCGCTGCGTTTATCGCCGAGCCGATTATCAGCTCGGGTGGATTGATTCCGCTACCGTCGGGTTATCTGCGCGCGCTGCAACGCAAATGTGTGGAACGCGGCATGCTGTTGATCGTCGACGAGGCGCAAACCGGGATCGGCCGTACTGGGCTGATGTTCGAATGCGAGCGCGACGGTGTCGTGCCCGACATCCTCACACTGTCGAAGACATTGGGTGCAGGAATTCCGCTGTCGGCGGTCTTGACCACATCGGCGATCGAGGAACGCGCCTTCGAGAAGGGCTATCTGTTCTACACGACCCACGTGTCGGACCCGCTGCCTGCGGCGGTCGGTGTGAAAGTGATCGAGATCGTGCTGCGCGATCGACTCGCTCAACGTGCAGCGCAGGCAGGTGAACGACTGCGTGCAGGGTTGCTCGAGATGCAGCAGCGCCATCGCTGCATCGGCGACGTGCGCGGCGAAGGGTTGCTGCTTGGCATCGAGATCGTTGCCGATCGGGACAGCAAGGCACCGGCGCCGGAGTTATCTGCAGCGATCACCGAACGCTGCCTGCAACTGGGGCTGCACATGAACATCGTGCAGTTGAAGGGGATGAGCGATGTGTTCCGGCTTGCGCCGCCGCTGACGATCAGCGACAGCGAAATCGATCAGGCGCTGGGGATACTCGATGACAGCATGACGTACTGTCTGAACCGGCACTAGGCGCGGAAGCGGAGCCTGCCGCGCTCCGCATCCGACTCAGACCATCGCGCAACGTTTACCGCACCGTCGTCCAGCTACCATAACGCGCAACCGCACTTTCATCGAAATTAAACCCAAGCCCAGGCGCATCGTGCAGCACCACCCTCCCATTCCGATGCCCAAGCTGCCGATCGATCAACCGCCGAAAGTTCAACACCTGATCGTCCCAGAAGAACTCCACATAACGCGCGTTCTGTGTCGCGGCAACGAGCGGTGCATGCACGTCGTGAAACCAGTGCGGACACATCACGACGCCATAGCTCGCCGCGGTCGCCGCGATGCGCCGCCACTCGGAGATGCCGCCACACACCAGCGCATCGCTCTGCAGGATCGCCGCAGCGCCCTTGTCGAGCAGTTCCTTGTGATACCAGCGGCCATAGCCAATCTCTCCGGTGGCAAGCGGAATGCGCGTGAGCTTCGCGAGGCGCGCGTGATTGTCGATATCGTCGGGGGAAAACGGCTCTTCGACGAAGTACGGATCGTAGGGTTCAAAACGCTTTAGATATTGCAGCGCCTGCGTCGTGTCGGTCCAGCCGTTGTTGATGTCGAGCATCAATTCGACGTCCGGCCCGACCGCCTCGCGCGCCGCGCGCACGCGCGCTTCTTCTTCGCGCGGCGACAAACGCCCTGCTTTCATCTTCACAGCCTTGAAACCCATCTCGACGTAACTTGCCATTTCTTCGCCGAGCATCTGCGGTGTCTTGCCGTCGAGGTAGTAGCCGCCGCTCGCGTAGGCCGGCACCGATTCAAGATGCACAGCGCCGAGTAATTTGTGCAACGGCAAACCATGCGTGCGCGCATTCAAATCCCACAGCGCCGTATCGAGAATACTGAGCGCACGCATCACCGTCCCCGCGCGCCCTTGTAACAACGCCTCCTGATACATCGCCTGCCACAAACCTTCCACCGCGTAAGAGTCCTTGCCGATCAGCACCGGTGCAAGCAGTTGCTCGACCGCGACCCTGAGCAATTCGCCGCCCGCACTGCCGACATAGCAGAAGCCGAGCCCTTCGACACCATCGGTCGAGCGCACTTTCACGAGACCGTAGTGGCGCGTAGACACGGTGCGGGTGGCAAACGAGGTCACGCGATCGAGCGGCACGCTCGCCGCGCACACCGAGACCGATTCGATTCTGGGCATTGCAGCACTCCTCCATTGAACACGGTCGCGGCAAGAGCACGACCGTCAGCAACGCAGTGTGATGGCGGCCACGGATCAAAAACAGTATCCTTTGGCTTCTTTAAAAGATAAAACTTTTATCGATGGATTCGCGCTACCTGCAAAGCTTTGTCTACGTGGTCGAGCTCGGTTCGATCGCGGAAGCCGCGCGCCGGCTGGATCTGACGCCTGCCGCGGTGGCGCAGCGCGTCAAGATGCTCGAACAGGAACTCGGCGCGAAACTCGTGCGCCGTTCGGGGCGCACGGTCGGCACGACCGAAGCCGGCGAGCGCATTCTCGAGCGCGCGCGGGCGGTGCTGCACGATATCCGCGACCTCCGCTCCGATCTCAACGATGCATCCGAGCTGGCCGGACAACTGAGGCTCGGCGGCACACCCACGATGATGACGAGCCTGATCCCCGATGTGCTCGCCGGGCTGCTCGCGCGTCATCCGCAGATCGACATCTATCTCGAACCGGGCACCTCGCTCGATCTGTACCGCAAGGTGGTGAGCGGCGATCTCGATGCGGCGATGATCGTGCAGCCGTTATTCGAGCTGCCGAAAAGCTGCGACTGGCGAACCTTTCGCGAAGAGCCGCTGATTCTGCTCACGCCGGCATCGATGCCGGTGAGCGATCCGCAC
Organism: Paraburkholderia megapolitana; assembly: GCF_007556815.1. NCBI lineage: Bacteria > Pseudomonadati > Pseudomonadota > Betaproteobacteria > Burkholderiales > Burkholderiaceae > Paraburkholderia > Paraburkholderia megapolitana. Next base: position 2,329,296 of record NZ_CP041743.1, on the reverse strand, counting down.
GCGGTACTCGCGAGCGAGCCGTTCCTGCGTTATGACCGCAATGTGGTCGGCGGTCAGCTTGCCGATGCGTATTTGCGCCAGCATGGCATCCGGCCGCATCAACGGTGCGAACTCGACGGGCTCGATGCGATTGCGGTGCTCGTGGATCGCGGCATCGGTGTGTCGCTCGTGCCGGACTGGTTGATGACTCGCTTCGCGGGACTGTCGCTTGCGAAGTGGCCGTTGCCGCATCCGTTTCCGAAACGCGTGGTTGGGTTGCTGTGGGGGCGTTCGTCGGCGCGTATGCGGCTCGTGCAGGCGTTTTTGAATACTGCGCTCGCGCTGCCGCATCGATGAACGGCACGTCGGTATCGAGCAGGACTGGCCCGAAGCAAAGTTTTACTGATGTCTGAAGCAACGCCCACGCAATGCATCGCTGCGCCCGACGCCGCGATAATGTCTGCTTGAAGCCGTTGCTCGCTGCCCGTTGCTCGCACGCGTCACGGCCTTTGCATGCTCCTGTCAACTTTCTGGCTCCAGGCTCTCGATGACCGCCCCGCTCCCTCCCGCTCCCAGCGCCGCCGACGACAACACTTCCGACAACGCCCACACCGGTCTGCGCAAAGGCCTCACGAACTATGGCGACAACGGTTTCTCGCTGTTCCTGCGCAAGGCCTTCATCAAGGGCGCGGGCTACACCGACAGCGCGCTCGATCGACCGGTAATCGGTATCGTCAACAGCGGCAGCGCGTACAACCCGTGTCACGGCAATATGCCGCAACTGCTCGAAGCAGTGAAACGAGGTGTGATGCTCGCAGGCGGCCTGCCTATGGATTTCCCGACCATCTCCATCCACGAATCGTTTTCGCAGCCGACCAGCATGTATCTGCGTAATCTGATGTCGATGGATACCGAGGAGATGATCCGCGCGCAACCGATGGATGCGGTCGTGCTGATCGGCGGTTGCGACAAGACCGTGCCGGCTCAGTTGATGGGCGCGGCGTCGGCGGGCATACCGGCAATCCAGTTGATCACCGGTTCGATGTTGACCGGCTCGCATCGCTCGGAGCGAGTTGGCGCCTGCACCGATTGCCGTCGCTACTGGGCGCGTTTTCGTGCCGACGACATCGGCGCCGAAGAGATCGCCGACGTCAATAACCAGCTCGTTGCAAGCGTCGGCACCTGCTCGGTGATGGGCACCGCGAGCACGATGGCGTGCCTCGCGGAAGCGCTCGGCATCACGGTGCCAGGCGGCGCCTCGCCGCCCGCGGTCACCGCCGACCGCATGCGCATCGCGGAGCTGACCGGCACGCAGGCGGTGCAGATTGCGCGCGAGCGCCTCACCATCGACCGCATTCTCACCGCCGATGCATTCGAAAACGCGATGCGCGTGCTGCTCGCGATCGGCGGTTCGACCAACGGCATCGTGCATCTGACCGCGATCGCGGGGCGGCTCGGCTTCGATGTCGACCTGCAGGCGCTCGACCGTATGGGCCGCGAAACACCAGTGCTGCTCGACCTGAAGCCGTCAGGCCAGCACTACATGGAGGATTTCCACAGGGCGGGCGGTATGGCGACGCTGCTGCGCGAACTGAAGCCGCTGCTGCGACTCGATGCGCTGACCGTCACGGGCCGCACGCTCGGCGAGACGATCGACGACGCCGGCCCTGGCTTCGCGCAGGATGTCGTGCGACCGTTCGCCGATCCGATCTATCCGCAGGGCAGCATCGCCGTGCTGCGCGGCAATCTTGCGCCGGGCGGCGCGATCATCAAGCAGTCGGCCGCGGATGCGAAGCTGATGGAACACGAGGGCCGCGCCGTCGTGTTCGAGGACGCCGAAGATCTCGCTAGCCGCATCGATCGCGACGATCTCGACGTCGCCGCCGACGATATCCTCGTGCTCAAGCGCATCGGTCCAAAGGGCGCACCGGGTATGCCGGAAGCGGGCTACATTCCGATTCCGAAGAAGCTCGCGCGGCTCGGCGTGAAAGACATGGTGCGTATTTCCGACGGCCGCATGAGCGGCACCGCGTTTGGCACGATCGTGTTGCACGTCACGCCGGAAGCGGCCGTGGGCGGGCCGCTCGCGTGGGTGCAATCGGGCGACCGGATTCGTTTGAGCGTCGCTGCGCGCGAACTTACCTTGCTTGTACCGGATGCGACGCTTGCACAGCGGGCCCAGCAAACGCCAGTTGTAGAACCGACCGCGGAGCGCGGTTACCACAAGCTTTTCCTGCAAACCGTCACGCAAGCGGACCGTGGCGTCGATTTCGACTTCCTGCGTGCCGCGCAGACCACCGGGACGACGCCGCGGAGTTAGTGCATACGGCTGTCACACCCATTCAGCACTACGCGTGCTGGTACTGGATGCGGTGCAGTTGCGCATACAACCCGTTTTTTTCCAGCAGCTCAGCGTGACTTCCTTCCTCCGTTAACCTGCCGTGCTCCAGAACCAGAATCCGGTCCGCCCGCTCGATCGTCGAAAGACGGTGTGCGATAACAAACACCGTGCGGCCCTTCATCAACGTATCGAGAGCAACCTGGACGTGATGCTCCGATTCGGAATCGAGCGCCGAGGTGGCCTCGTCGAGGATCAGGATCGGCGCATCCTTATAGATCGCGCGGGCAATCGAGAGTCGCTGCCGTTGTCCGCCCGACAGGCGCGCACCGTTATCGCCAACCAGTGTATCGATTCCCAGCGGCATGTCCGCTACGGTGCTCCACAAATTAGCCGCGCGTAGCGCTGCTTCGACGCGCTCACGATCCGGCGTTTGCCCATACGCAACATTCGCTGCAACGGTGTCGTTAAAAAGGATGACGTCCTGGCTGACCATCGCCATCTGGCTGCGCAAATCATGCACGTCGTAGTCGACATACGGCACGCCGTCTAGCAGGATCGTGCCGCCTGTCGGATCGAAAAATCTCGGCAGCAAGTTGACCAGTGTCGTCTTGCCGCCGCCGGATGGCCCGACAAAGGCAATCATCTGTCCCGGCTTGACGTTAAACGAAATGCGATCGAGCGCCGGCCGCTCGGCGTCCGCATAACCGAACGAGACGTTCTGGAACTCCACTTCGCCGCTCGTCTGGTCGAGATGACGTCGGCCCGGAACCTGCTCCGGCGGTTCGTCGATCAGCTTGAAGATCAGTTCGGCCGCGGACATGCCGCGCTGCAATGTCTGGTTGACCGACATCAGTTGCTTGAGCGGGTTGATCGCCAATAAAGTCGCGGTGATGTACGCAACGAAACTGCCCGCGCTCCCCTGGCCGTGCAACGACTGAAACAGCGATATGGCGATCACAATGCCTATCGCGGTCGATGCGAGCAGTTGCGTAGTCGATTGCGCGAGCCCGCTCGACACGATCATCCGGATCGCGTAGCCCTTGAGGCGCCGGTTCATTGCCATGAAGCGGTCGACCTCGTATTGCTCGCCGCCGTGAATCTTCACCACCTTGTAGCCCGATACAACCTCTTCGACGATGTACGACAGACCGCTCGTCATGGTTTGCTGTTCGCGACCAAGGCGGCGCAAACGTCGATTGACCTGTGCGGCGAGCCATCCAATGCACGGAAAAACCGCTGCGATGATCAAGGTCAGCCGCCAGTTCAGGTAAAACAGGCCCGCCAGATATCCGATGGCGGTCAGGAGATTCTGCACCGACGAGAACAGCACAGATGTGAAGATCGAGAGTAGCTGGTTGACCTCGTAGACCACGGCATTGATGACCGAGCTTGCTGTCTCCCGTTGAAAGAATGATGCCTTCGCTGACACGACACGCTCGAACATGTCCTTTCTGATCTGCACCAGAATCGTGTTCGATGCATACCCAGTCAGATACCCGGAAGCAAACTGCGCGATCGCACGAACGACGGCCAGCGCGACGAATACGAGCGAAATGCGCCACCAGGCGGACGACGGGGCATTTGGCGCAAACCCGTCGTTGAGCATCGTTTTCATAAAAAGTGGTACCGCGGCCTCGGTTGCGGAAACCAGCGCGGTGAAGATCAACCCAAGCGCGAATATTCCTGCAACTGGCCGAAGGTAACCCTTCAACCGAATCACCAGAGCTTTAACAGTGAGTTTCATACCGGTTTACGAAAGCTGTTGCACATGGACCGGACAGGCAAAGTCCGGATGACTGGTCAGAAACCTCTGCCCGACATCATAATCCCGTTGAACCAACCGAATTTCCGCCACGACCTCGATGAGATGAAAGCAAAAATACGTCCGAATTTCGCGGCGCTGCGCGCCCTGGAGGCTGCAGAGAGATGCAGAAACTTCTCGCTTTCAGCCGAGGAACTGCATCTAACTCATAGTGCGATCAGTCATCAAATCCGGCAACTCGAAGCGGTGCTTGGAAATACGCTGTTTACTCGCGTTGGCTCGGAGATGATTCCTACGCCAGCGTGCAGTCGCCTCGCAGAGCGTTTGCGGCGCGGTCTCCTGGAAATTGATGCAGCGCTGGACGAAGCCAGGACGGAAGGTCAACCATCGAGGAGGCAGCTTAGTGTCAGCGTAATGGCGGATTTCGCGAATGTCTGGTTCATCCCGCGGCTCGCAGACTTCGCCCAACTCCACCCCGATATCGATTTGACTCTGACCGTGCACAATGACTTCACGCCGCCCGATCCGCGTTCGGTGGACGTCGGAATATGGCACCGTCGCATCGACGAGCGAGGATTCCGCTCCGAGAAACTCATGAAAGATCAGGTCATAGCGGTGTGTAGTCCAGGATTTCAGAAGAAGCATGGACCACTCTCGCTCGACCGATTGCAGGATATTCCTCTCCTGCATTTTCATTCCCGGTCCTGGCGCGAGTTCTTTCAAGCCGCGGGGCTTACCCGTGCAGAGCCAGGCCCTGGACCGACGTTTAGTGACGCCGCATCGTTGCTCAACGCTTCACTGGCCGGTTTGGGGGTTGCCATGATACGGGAGCAACTCGCTCGTACTTTCCTGCGCAGTGGTGCGCTCGTGCAGATTGGAGACGTGCGCATACCGGCTCATCTCGAGTACTACTTCGTCTGGCAAGAGGAGAATCTCAGAGAGTCAGCCATACGTTGCCTTTATCTATGGCTACAACAGGGCATTGAAACAATGTAGATCAAGGTTATTCTTGTGGCGCGCGCATCGCGCGACATCGTCCAATACACGATGCCGCGCGATGCAAAATGACACAACGCCTGCTCTTAGTGGCGTCTACCAGCGTCGTGGAAGGTAACGTCTTCGCCATCGCGCAAATCGAGGACCTCACAACCGTCGTCTGTAACTGCTACAACATGCTCCCAATACACCGCGAGAGATTTGTCTAACGTCTGTGCCGAACGGGTGACATTCGGCAGACGGATACCCTCGCCGCTACCTGCGCAAATGAAAGGCTCAACCGTGATCACCATGCCCTTTTCCAGAACACGCCCTTCATTGCGGGGATCCTTGTAGTACGGAATAAGCCATCCATCCGCATGAACCTGGCCGGTCGAATGCCCTGTGCCACTCGGCACTCGCAGCATCGAAAAACCAAACGATTCAACATACTCCTGCACTCTGATTGCGATGTCCTGAAGTTTCGCACCTGGACGCACCAGACTAATGCCGAGGCACATTGCCTGATACCCGACCGACATCAGCAGACGCGCTTCCGAACTCGTTTCCTCACCTACAATCCACATGCGCTGCGTGTCGCCACACCAGCCTTCTTTCTTTATGCTGACATCAACACCGAAAAGATCGCCGCGCTTTAACGGAATATCGCTTGGTTCACCGCTAAAAGCGTTTTCATTATGAGCGATGGAAATGCACGCATACTCGCTGGAGTCGTAACCGGCCAGGTCTTCGCGGTCAATCTCCGCGCCGTACTTGTTCACGATAAGGTCATACGCAATATTATTGATCTGCCGTGAGGTAACTCCGGGTTGAACGTGCGGTGTCAAGTCCTGCAAAACCTGTGCGGCAATTCGACCTGCCGCGCGCAACATCGCAATCTGCTCAGGCGTCTTGATCGAGATCTTGTTGTAGTCGACTTTTTCACTCATGATTTACTCCTGTGGGGATGATCAATTAATTTCCGCTGTTTAATGAATTTTCATTCGATACAGTTTTTCTTTGCATCAGATGCACTGAAAAACGGAGACCGATAAAGCTGCACGGCGACCGTTCACCTATTATTCAAATCTGAAGCGATCCGGTCCAACGAAACCTGTTCCAGCACACTGTGAAGAAAATTTGACGCGGTTTCGGGCGAACCGGTCATCCTGATTTCCAGGGCCAACTAAATCCCGAAGCGTGGTGTCAGTGAGAGGGGCTTCTAAGTCGCGTAACGGTCCGGACACAAAAATTATTAACGTTTGAAGCAACCGGGCCGCTCTTCTTCGCGGGTCTGTGCCACGCAATACTGCGCTGGCGGATCCAGACAGCCAACGAAGGAGACAACCGCCCATGAATGCATCGACTGCCCGTCTGCGCGGCGTGCTCGCGCCGGTACTCACGCCGTTTTCCGCCGACGGCACGCCATCGGCGGCGCGCTATGTCCGGCATTGCCGCCTGCTGCTGAATCAAGGCGTGAGCCTCGCCGCGTTCGGCACGAACTCCGAGGCAAACTCGCTGAGCGTGCGCGAAAAGCGCATGCTGCTCGATGCACTCGTCGAAGCCGGTTTGCCCACTGCACGCATGATGCCAGGCACCGGGGCGTGCGCGATTCCCGACACGGTTGAACTAACGCGTCATGCACTGGCGTACGGCTGCGCCGGCGTGCTGATGCTGCCGCCGTTCTACTACAAAGGCGTGAGCGACGAGGGCCTGTTCCGCAGCTTCGCGAGCGTGATCGATACGGTCGCCGATCCGCGTTTGCGTATCTACCTGTATCACATCCCGCAAGTTGCGCAGGTCGGCATTAGCGCGGCGCTGATTGAACGTTTATTGCGTGCCTATCCGGGCATCGTCGCGGGTATCAAGGACAGCTCCGGCGACTGGCAGAACACCGAGGTCCTGCTCGATGCATTCCAGCCCGATGGCTTCGATGTGTTTGCCGGCAGCGAGACGTTTCTGTTGCGCACACTGCAACGCGGTGGTGCGGGCTGCATCACCGCGACCGCCAACGTCAACGCAAAAGCGATTGCGCAACTCGCACGCGAATGGCACGCAGACGATGCGCCCGCGCAGCAACGGGCACTCGATACGACACGCGCCGCGCTCCAGCGCTTTCCGATGATCGCTGCGATGAAAGCGGCGATTGCGTGGCAATCGGGCGACGATGGCTGGGCCGCCGTACGGCCACCGCTCGTCGAACTCGATGCGGCACAGCGGCGCGATCTGGAGTCTGCGTTGACGAACATTGGCTTTCGTATCGACGGCGCCGCAACGCTGGCAGAACACGCAGAGGAAGTCGTGCATCCAGGCAGGTAGCGCCGCACAGCAAGCTTCGCCTACGTTCAGACGCAGCACGACAACGCCCGCGGCCACACGCAACGACTACACGTTTCGCGCCAGCGCGTCAGGAGACAACCTTGTTCATCCGCACCGCCCTTTCGCCGGCAGTCGGCGCAAACACCGCCGACAGACTGTTTCGTCGTGTCGCGCTGCGCTTCATGCCGCTGCTGTTCGCAGGTTACGTGGTCGCCTATCTGGACCGCGTGAACGTCGGCTTCGCGAAACTGCAGATGCTCGGCAGCCTGCATCTCAGCGAAGCCGCCTACGGACTCGGCGCGGGCCTCTTCTTCGTCGGCTACTTCCTGTTCGAGGTGCCCAGCAATCTGCTGCTGCACCGGCTCGGCGCGCGCCGCTGGATCGCGCGGATCATGGTGACGTGGGCCGTACTGTCGATGGCGACCGCGTGGGTCACGACACCGGCGATGTTCTACACCGTGCGCTTTCTGCTCGGTGTGGCGGAGGCCGGTTTCTTTCCCGGCATGATCCTGTACCTGACGTACTGGTTCCCGTCGCACCGGCGCGGCAAGATGGTGGCGGTGCTGATGGCGGGTAATCCGGTGTCGGGACTCGTGGGCGGGCCGCTATCGGGCTACATCATGCACGCGACACACGGTGTGTCGGGCATGGCGGGCTGGCAGTGGCTGTTCATCATCGAGGCGCTGCCTTCGGTTGTGCTCGGCATCGTGATCTTCTGTTTTCTCGACGACCGCGTCGCCGATGCGCGCTGGCTCGATGAGCACGAAAAACGACTGATCCAGCAGGAGATCGATGCGACGGCTGCCATGCGTACGCATAGTTCGGTGCGCGCGGTATTCACGTCGGCGCGCGTTTGGCTCATGTGTTTGATCCTCTTCGGCATTGTGATGGGTTCGTATGCGATCGGTTTCTGGCAACCAACCATTATTCGCGGCACCGGCATCGACGATCCGTTCGTGATCGGTCTGCTCACGATGATTCCCTACGCCGCCGCCCTCGTCGCAATGATCGCCGTGGGCCGTCATGCGGATCGCACGCGCGAGCGCCGCTGGCACGTCGCCGGGCCGGCGCTGCTTGCGGCGAGCGGGTTCGTTGTGTGTGCACTGAACGGCGATCACGCGTTGCTCTCGATGGTCGGGCTCACGCTCGCCGCGGTCGGCGTCGTGACCGCGCTGCCGATGTTCTGGGCGCTGCCGACCGCGTTTCTCGGCGGGACCGGCGCGGCGGCCGGTATCGCGTTGATCAACTGCACCGGCAACCTCGCGGGTTTTATCAGTCCGGCCGTGATCGGCTGGCTGAAGACCGTCACGCATACGCTGTCGTCGGGGCTTTTTGTCGTGGCGGCTTCGCTTGCGCTGTCGGCGTTGCTGATCGTCGTGCTCGTGCCGGCGCGGCTCGTCAACAGATAGCGATCAGCCAGGCGCTGGAGCGTCACCGTTCGAAATAACGCGCCCGATCAAGATCGGCAATCAACCCAGGCTGCGTCGGCGTCCAGTTCAGCCACGCCCGGGTTTGCACACTCGAGGTTGGAATATCGTTGCCAACGAACTGCGCCAACCGGCCAAAGTGGTCCGCTGCCTCTTCGGCGGAAATTGACACGACCGGCAGCTCGAGACGTCGGCCAATCACACCGGCAATCTCGTTGAACGCGATCCCCTCTTCCGCGATCGCGTGATAGCGACTGCCGATGCTGCCGCGCTCGATTGCCAGCCGGTAGACACGCGCGGCATCGAGCCGGTGCACAGCAGGCCAACGGTTGAGCCCGTCGCCCACATAAGCCGACACGCCGAGCCGCCGCGCGATATCGATCAGCCGCGGCACGAAGCCGCTATCGCCGTCACCGTGCACCGACGGCGCGAGACGCACTGCGGACGCGTGTACGCCGCGCTCCACCAGCAACGTAGCGGCCGCTTCCGGCAGACGCGGAAACACTGCGGGATCGGGATTGCGCGTATCGTCCTCGGTCGCGAGACGACCGGGTGCGAGCAGCGCGACGCCAGACGAAACCAGCAGCGGACGATCGGAGCCGGCCAGCGCAGCACCGATCGCCTCGATCGCACGTCGTTCCACTTCGCTGCTTTCGGCGAACTTCGACATGTCGTGATTGAACGCGGTGTGAATGACGCCGTCCGTGGCGGCCACACCGTTTCTCAAACTATCGAGGTCTTCAAGCGAGCCATACAAGGCCTCGCCTCCCCTCGATGCAAGCGAGTGCGCCGCGGCCTCCGAACGCACCAGACCCAGCACGTGATGCCCGGCGGAGAGAAGTTCGTTGACCACGGCCGAGCCGACAAATCCATTTGCTCCAGTAACAAAGACGCGCATCGTGCAACCTCCGGATTGAGACGAAGGATTACTATCTACGCGTCACCGCACACGATGAAGTCGTGACGTTTTAGGGGTATACGGACTAACAGGATGAGCATGGCGGACGCAAACGAAAATCTGCTTGGAGCCTACCTCAAGGATCGCCGCACGAAACTCGACCCGGCGGCTTTAGGGTTCTCCACCGCGCGTCGGCGCACGCCGGGATTGCGGCGCGAGGAAGTTGCCCAGCGCGCCCATGTCAGCGCAACGTGGTACACGTGGCTCGAACAGGGACGCGGCGGTGCGCCTTCCGCCGAGGTGCTCGAGCGGATCGCCCGGGCGCTGATGCTGACCGATGTCGAGCGCGAATATGTCTTTCTGCTGGGACTTGGGCGCGCACCGGGCCTTTCCGGACACGCCGAGCCTCGCGACGATGCCGCCGACAGCGCACTCCTGCGGCTGCAACACGTCCTCGATTCAATGGAATTCAGCCCGGCCGTGGTGCGAACCTCGACGTGGGACATCGTCGCGTGGAACCGCGCGGCACTCGTGACCCTCACCGACTACGAAGTGTTCCCGCCCGAGCAGCGCAACGTCCTGCGCCGCATCTTTTTCGATCCTGCCGTGCGCGCCGCGCAGCCCGACTGGAACCGCGTCGCGCGCTTTGCGGTCGCGGCGTTCCGGGCCGATACCGTGCGTGCGGGAACGACGCAGAAGGTGCAGGCTCTTGTCGACGAACTCCACCGGCTGAGCCCCGAATTCGCGGCGATATGGCGCGACAACGACGTCCGCGCACACGACAGCAGCACGAAACAGATTCAACATCCGCTGGTTGGACCGATCGCGCTGGAGTATTCGGTCTTTGCGGTGCACGGGCATCCCGATCTGAACCTCGTGACCTACACACCCGCCACACCGGCCGATGTCGAACGCATCAAATTGCTGATTGCTCGCCGTGCGAATAACGTCGTCAGCATGGAAGATGCTGCGTGAATCGAACGGGATTGGACTGGACCGAATAGCGCGCGCGAATCGTAACAGACTGTCAAACATCGCCTTCGTGAAGTTCGTCGTCAGTCAGAATGCCTGCGACGTGCGACCCGATTTTCCAGCCACCTTTGCGGCGCTTCTTCCGGATGACAACACCCATGAACAAATACGCAGCAGTCGCTTTATGCGCACTCGGTGCGACGGATTTTATTTTCCCGAACATCGCGATGGCCGCCCAAAGCACCGGCATCGAAGTCGCGGTTCCAGCCTATGTCTTTCCTGGCGACCCTTTCCTCACGACGATGGAAGACCCGGTGAAGATGCCTGTGCCGCCGTCCATCGTGATCGTCAATATTGCCAACGGCGACGCCGACGAATCCATTCTCGATCATGATGCCGACCTCCTGCGGGCCAGGGTCGCCGCGAGCCGCGAGCCGCGAACACGTCAAGGTGATCGGCTACGTGCATACGACTCACGGCGCCCGGTCCGTCGCGGATGTCGAAGCCAGTATCGACCGGTATCTCGCGCCGCGTAACGGCGCGGTGCATTACGATGGCATCTTCTTCGACGAAGGTATCGCCGATTGCGGCCCGACCGCCGGTTCGATGCAATACCGCGATTACTATCGCACGCTGCGCGAATACGTCTGGTCGAAATATCCCACCAGCGCGCAGAGCCTTGAAGTGATCAACATCGGCACCGCCGTCAACGACTGCTACCTCGATCCGGCACATCGTGCAGCGGACGTGTTCGTCACGTTTGAAGATACGGCCGATCACTACATGACCAATGCCGTCGATGTCGGCTGGAAGTATGGCTGGGTTGGCGGCAATGTCATCGTCAACGGTACATATGCGCTGGGCACGCAGTACGACTCGACGAGCTTCTGGCATCTGGTCTACAACACCAGCCAGGCCACCTGGTCTTCCGTGCTCGATACAGCGCTCCAGCGCTACGCAGGCTATGTCGATGCAACCGATGCGTACATGGTCGGAACGTCGCTCAACCCATGGGCGCAGATGCCGAGCTATCTCAACTCGGAAGTCACGTACGCGAATACGTTGAGCCACAACTAGCGCGATCCAGCTGGGTTTTGTCCGGACAAGTCCCTGCTCAACGCAACGCGGACGCGAAATCGTCGAGTTGCGTGATGCAGGTATTCCAGCCGTCGAAGAACCCAAGTGTTTCGTGGCGCTCGCGCGTGGCGTTGTCCGGATGCATGACACGGGCTTCGTAGCGGCTGCCCGCGCCTTCATCGGCCATCGTGATGATCGCGGTGAAGCCGAGCCACGGTGTATTGGGTCGCCACTGCGCGGTCAGCATCGACGTAAACACGAGACGCGCTTGCGGCACGATCTCGAGAAAGCAACCGGGGTTGTCACTGGTGCCGCCGTCGGGACCGCGCATGAGGGTGTGAAACGCGCCACCGGGGCGTAAATCGAAGGCGAGCACTTCGGTGGTCCACGGTCGCGGGCACCACCATTCCTTGAGCAGATCGGGTTCCGTCCAGGCGCGCCACAACGCGGTGCGCGGCGCGCGCAGCACGCGCGAGATAACGAGGTCGTTGCTTTCAGCGGGTTCGGCGTGATTTGCGGGGTTTGCTGGCACGACGTTGCTCCTCTTCATGAAGACGTTCGACGAAATCGACCATGCGGTCGGATCGCGCTTCCCATATGGCTCGCTGACCCGCTATCCACTGCTCGGCTTCCGACAATCTGCCTTGCATCAGCTCGCAGGTGCGCGTGCGCCCCGCCTTTCGCGTCCGGATCAGGCCGCTGCGCTCGAGCAACGAAACATGCTTCATGAACGACGGCAGCGCCATGTCGAATGGCGCTGCAAGCACGGATACCGCCTGCTCGCCCCGGCAGAGCGCGCTGACGATCGCGCACCGGGTCGGATCGGAGAGAGCGTGGAAGATGTCGCTGACGCCAGCCTGATAGTTAGCCATGTGGCTAACTATAGGTCAAATGCGGTGGGAAGGAAAGTCTGTTGGCGTCAGCGCGTGCTAGTCCTTCACTTCGCGAACAACGACGCCATATTCGCAAACGCCTTGATCTCGACCGCATTACCCGACGGATCGAGAAAGAACATCGTCGCCTGCTCGCCGACTTCGCCCTTGAAGCGGATATGCGGCTCGATCACGAACGCGGTGTTCGCCGCCTGCAGCTTGTCCGCCAGCGTCTGCCATTGCGGCACCGACAGCACGACACCGAAGTGGCGCACCGGCACCGCATGGCCGTCTACCGCGTTCGTCGTGCGGTGGCCCGCTTCTTCGGGTGAGAGATGCGCGACGATCTGGTGCCCGTAGAAATCGAAGTCCACCCATTCCGGCGAGCTACGGCCTTCGGGGCAACCGAGCAGATCGCCATAGAACTCGCGTGCAGCCGCAAGGCTGTGGACCGGAAACGCCAGATGGAACGGCGGAATGACGGCGGTGGAATCGCTCATGTCGAAGATCCTGGTAGCGGTGGGGAGTGGTTTGTAACTCCGGGCGGAGTCAATGACAGCCAGTTTATGTATGAACAAAATTGCTGAAAAGCGATATATTTTCGATCTGACCACCAACAAAATCGATGAATCCGCGATGCTCCGGGAACTCAAAACCTTCGTCGCCGTTGCGCAGCACGGCACTTTCGCCGCGGCCGGCGAGCGGATCGGGCTGACCCAGTCAGCGGTCAGCGCGCAGATGCAGCGGCTCGAAAAGAATCTCGGCTTCGCGCTGTTCGATCGCACCGGCCGTTCCGCGACGCTCAACGACGCCGGCCGCGAAACGCTCGCCCTCGCCGACGACTTGTTGTCGTTGTACGCGCAACTGGGCGGCCAGACCGCACCCACGGAGCGAGGCGGCACACTCACGGTAGGCGCGATCGCATCCGTCCAACCGACCTTCATGGCGGACGCACTGGCAAATTTTCGTAAAGATTGGCCCAGCTGGCGGTTGCGCATCGTACCAGGCGTATCGCTGAACCTGCTCGGCCAGGTCGATGCCGGCGAACTCGATCTTGCCGTCATCATCAAGCCGCCGTTCTCGCTGCCGCCGGATCTCGAATGCCGCACGCTCGTCACGGAGCCGTTCGTGCTGCTCGTGCCCGCGCGGCTGGCGCGCAAGCCGTGGCGCGAATTGCTCGCGACCGAGCCGTTCATCCGCTATGACCGTCGTTCGTTCGGCGGCGGCCAGGTGGACCGCTTTCTACGCCGCCTGCGCGTGAACGTGTCCGAATCGATCGAACTCGACGAATTGCTGGGGATCGTGCAACTGGTGGCGCGCGGCGCCGGTGTCGCGCTCGTGCCGCTGGCCGCCGCATTCGGTGCGTTGCCGCGCACGGTCAAGGCGCTCGCGCTCGGTGGCGAGACCTTCGAGCGCGAGATCGTGCTGGTGGAGCGGCGGCGCCGTGCCGCTGAAGCACCCGCCGCGCGGCTCGGCGAGTGCATCGCGGAGGCCGCGCAGGCGCTCGCCGGCAAGAGTCGCCGGCGATAAAGCGCCGCCCAAAGTTTTACGTCGTTACTTCGGCGAAAACTCGTGATGCCCGCCGAAGCCGAAGCGCATCGCCGAGAGCATGCGCTCGGCAAACGACTCGTCGTCACGCGAACGAAACCGCGTATACAACGCCGCCGACAACACCTGCGCCGGCACCGCCTCTTCGATCGCGGCTTCGATCGTCCAGCGTCCTTCGCCGCTGTCCGCCACTTCGGTCGAATAATTGCCGAGCGCGCCATCTTTCGCGAGCGCGCCAGCCGTGAGGTCGAGCAACCACGACGACACGACACTGCCGCGCCGCCACACTTCGGCCACGTCCGCGAGATCGAGGCTGAAGCGTTCGCTTTCGGGCAACTCGGTCGATGCCTTGTGCTTCAGGATGTCGAAGCCTTCGGCATACGCCTGCATCAACCCGTACTCGATACCGTTGTGGACCATCTTCACGAAGTGGCCGGAGCCGGTCGGCCCGGTGTGCATATAGCCGTTCTGCACGCGCGTATCGCGGCCTTCGCGGCCCGGTGTGAGCGGCACGTTACCGGCGCCGGGCGCGAGCGTCGAGAGAATCGGATCGAGCCGGTGCACCACCTCTTCCTCACCGCCGATCATCATGCAATAGCCACGCTCGAGGCCCCACACACCGCCCGACGTACCGACGTCGACGTAGTGAATGCCCTTCTCCTTGAAGCGCACCGCACGGCGGATGTCGTCCTTGTAGAAACTGTTGCCGCCGTCGATCACGACGTCGTCGGGGCTCAGGATCGGGTACAGGTCGTTCAGCGTGTCTTCGGTGATCTTGCCGGCCGGGAGCATTAACCAGATCACGCGCGGTGCAGCGAGTCCCTTCACGAGGCCGCCCAGGTCGCTCGAACCGGTTGCGCCTTCCTTCACGAGCGCCTCGGTGGCTTCCGGGCTGTGATCGTAGACCACGCACGTATGCCCGTTGCGCATCAACCGACGGCCGATGTTCCCGCCCATCCGTCCCAATCCCACGATACCGATCTGCATAATGTCGTCTCCCTCGTTAACTGGATTGCCGAACCCGCGCGAGCTGCTGCTTCGCCGCTTCGTAGACGCGCTCCGGCGTAAAGCCGAACTTCGTTTGCAGCGCCTTCAGCGGCGCCGACGCGCCGAATGTATGCATCGCGATCAGCGAGCCGGTGCGGCCCACGTAGCGATCCCAACCGAGTACGCCTGCCTGTTCGACTGCAACCCGCGCGTCGACAGCGGCCGGCAGCACCGACTCTTTATACGCGTCATCCTGCTTCTCGAAGATGTCCCACGACGGCATCGACACGACACGCGCCGCGATGCCTTCGCTCTTTAGCTTCTCATACGCGCCGACGCACAGCGACATTTCGCTGCCGGTGCCCATCAGGATCACCTCCGGCTTGCGGCCGTCGGGCGCGTCTGCGAGCACATAAGCACCGCGTCGTACGCCGCTGGCAGGTGCGTACTTCGTGCGGTCGAACGTGGGCAGCGCCTGACGCGACACCACGATGCAGGCCGGCACGCGCGGATTCGACAGCGCGACGCGCCATGCTTCGGCAACTTCGTTCGCATCACCTGGGCGCAGCGTCGTGAGACCGGGCACCGCGCGTAACGACGCGAGCTGTTCGATCGGCTGGTGCGTGGGACCGTCTTCGCCGACGCCGATCGAGTCGTGCGTGAAGACGTAGATCACGTTGACTTCCATGAGCGCGGACAGGCGGATCGGCGGCTTCATGTAGTCGCTGAAAATCAGGAATGTCGAGCCGTAAGGCCGCAGGTTCGACAGCGCGATGCCGTTGCAGATCGAGCCCATCACGTGCTCGCGAATGCCGAAGTGCAGGTTGCGTCCGCCGTAGCTGTCCGCTTCGAAACTACCGGCGCCTTCGAACTTCATATCGGTCTTCGTCGACGGCGACAGATCGGCTGAGCCACCGATCATCCATGGCAGGCGCTTGGCAATCGCGTTGAGCACCTTGCCCGACGAGTCGCGCGAGGCAATGCCCTTTTCGTCCGCCTCGAACGTCGGGATATCGGCGTCCCAGCCCTCGGGCAAAGTGTGCGCTTCGATCGCGCGGAATTCTTCGGCTAGTGCGGGATATTTCGCAGCGTAGGCTTCGAAGGACGCCTGCCATTGTTCGCGCAATGCCTTGCCGCGCGCGCCGATACCTTCCTGGTAGTGCGCGTAGACGCCGTCGGGCACGAGAAAACTCGAATCTTCAGGCCAGCCGTAAAAGCGCTTGGCGAGCTTGATCTCTTCGACGCCGAGCGGTTCGCCGTGCGCCGCCGACGTGTCCTGCTTGTGCGGCGCGCCCCAGCCGATGATGCTGTGCACTACGATCAGCGTCGGTTTGTCCGTATTCGCTTTCGCCTGCTTGAGCGCGGCGCCGAACTCGGCTGCGTCGTTGGCATCGGCGACGTGCAGCGTGTTCCAGTGATAACCGCGAAAACGCGTTTCGACGTCGTCGCTGTACGCGAGATCGGTATGGCCTTCGATCGTGACGCGGTTGCTGTCGTAGATCCAGATCAGGTTCGACAGCTTCAGGTGTCCGGCAAGCGATGCCGCTTCGTGCGAGATGCCTTCCATCATGTCGCCGTCGCCGCATATCGTGTAGACGCGGTAGTCGAACAGCGTCGCATCGGGCTGATTGAAGTGCGACTCGTACCAGCGCGCGGCCATCGCCATGCCGACGCTATTGCCGAGCCCCTGGCCGAGCGGACCGGTCGTCGTTTCGACACCGGTCGTCATGCGGTATTCGGGGTGGCCGGGCGTCACGCTATCTAGCTGGCGGAACTGCTTGAGGTCGTCGAGCGATACCGCGGGCGAGCCGTTCGGGCGGCCGGCTTCGTCGACGGCCTGCACGCCGGTCAGGTGCAGCAGCGCATAGAGCAGCATCGAAGCGTGCCCGGCCGACAGCACGAAGCGGTCGCGATTCGGCCACAGCGGCTCAGCCGGGTCGTAGCGCAGGTGTTCCTGCCACAGGTGATAACCGACGGGCGCGAGTGCCATCGGGGTGCCGGGATGGCCGGAGTTGGCCTTCTGTACTGCATCCATCGCGAGGGTGCGGATGGTGTCGATGGAAAGACGATCGAGATCGGTGGGTGGGTTCGGCATGCTGCGACTCCTTGGACGTCTTGTAACCGGGCGGCGCGAGGTAATCGCGTCAGGACAAGCGGAGTAACCGAGCAAGTGTAATGCCTCGTTCCAGAACGGGTGCGTAAACTGCACGCCGGCCCGCTCAGTGCGGCGGCAAGCGGGTGGGCGTGCGGCTCCTCAAGTTGCTATTACCTGGAAGACTTCGCAAAACCGGTGCGCGGATGGAAAAACTTGCCGGTGCGCGTTTCAGTGTGAAAGCGCGCGATGTCGATCCTGTGTCAGCTTTCTGGCGGCTTGCAATGCGCTGAGCCGCAGCGCGGTCAAAAAAAAGCGCCCTGAGGGGCGCTTGACTTGTATACCCGGCAGCCCTGCCTGTGGCTAGAAATTGAAGTTGTCGATATTGCTCGCATCGAAGGTCGTGGGCGGTCCGAGGATCACCTCGCCCTTCGGGCCGATGGTCCGCTTGCCGAGCTTGCCCGCATCGAACGATTCGCCTTCCTTACCCGTGATCGTGCCCGACGCGAGACCCGCCGCGGCATACGCCGCCAGATAACCGAGTTGACCCGGGTCCCACAACTGGAACGCCTGCACGGTGCCGTTCTTGACGAATGCGCGCATCTGGTTCGGCGTACCGAGCCCGGTCACGGCCACCTTGCCCTTGCTCGACGACGTCGAGATATAGCGGGCCGCCGCGGCAATCCCGACCGTCGTCGGCGAGACGATCGCCTTCAGGTTCGGATACGCCTGCAACAAACCTTGCGTCTCGACAAACGACTTCTGGTCGTCGTCGTTACCGTACGCGATCTTCACGAGCTTGATCTTCGCGTACTCGGGCTTCTTCAGTTCCTCCTGCATCCACTTGATCCACGTGTTCTGGTTCGTCGCGTTCGGCGTCGCCGACAAGATTGCGAACTCGCCCTCGCCGCCCATCAGCTTCGACACGAGCTGGATCTGGCCGCGGCCGATGCCTTCCGCGTTCGCCTGGTTGACGAAGATCTGCCGACCATCCGCTGCGGTATCGGAATCGAATGTGACGATCTTGATGCCTTGCGACATCGCTTTCTTCAGATACGGCACGACCGCGTTTTCATCGTTCGCGGCGATGACGATTGCGTTCTGCCGCTGCGTGATCAGCGTGTTGATGTACTGCACCTGCGACGACGCGCCTGCATCCGATGGCCCCACCACCTTGCCTTCGCCCTTGAACTCCTTGATCGCAGCGAGGCCGCCGTCGTCGGCGATCACCTCGTAGGGGTTGTTGATCTGCTTGGGCAGGAACGCGATTTTCAGCCCGTCCTTGATGCCGGCCGCGTCGGCTGTCGTGCTTATCGTGCTTAGGCCGAGCAGCAGCGCACAGAGCGCCGTGCTGCCGGCCACCGTGCGTATGTTTCGTAATGGTCTCAACATGAGTGTCTCCTCTTCCTGATAATCGGACGTGTGTCCGAAGTCGTGATGTCGTTACCTACCGTGCTACATCTCGTGCCTTGTGTCGTACCGTGTTGCCCGTCAGGTCGACCCCGCGATAAAACGCCGGTCGCGCCGCGCCCGCCAGCGCGCGGCCAGGTTCGGAATCAGTACCGACGCGAGCAGCAACGCGCCGGTCACGATCGTCAGCACTTCGCTCGATACATCCACGAGCGTCAGCGCATTGCGCAACACACCGACGATCAGCAACGACAACAGCACGCCGACCATCGAGCCTCGTCCGCCGAAGATGCTCACGCCGCCGAACAGCACCGCCGCGATCACCGACAGCTCGAAGCCCTCGCCGTTATCTCCGCGCGCACTCGTAAAACGCAGCGTATAAACGATGCCGGCGAGCGCACTGACCGTGCCCGACAGCACGAAGAGACGCAGCCGCGCCTTCGCGACATCGATGCCGGAGAACGCCGCGGCCGTCGGGTTCGCGCCGATCGCGAACAGGCTGCGACCGAACGCGGTGGCCTGCAGCAGCACGGTGAACAGCACCGCACAGACGATCACGATCACGAACGGCAGCGGAATGAAGGTTGAGCCCAATGCGTTCATGCCGAACGCGGTATAGCCCGGCGGAAAGTCAGCAACCGCCTGATCGCCGAGCAGGACATAAGCGAGCCCGCGAAACAGCGCAAGCGTGCCGATCGTTACCGCGAGCGACGGCAGGTTCAGCCTCACAATCACGAGACCGTTCAAAAGACCCGCGAGCGCACCGGCCACGAGCACCAGTGCGATCACAAGCGGCATCGGCAGACCCATGTGCCAGAGCACGCCCATCAGCGCGCTCGCTGCACCGAGCACCGACGCGACCGACAGGTCGATGTCGGCGGCAACGATGATCAGCGTCATCGGCAGCGCCATCAGCGCGACTTCAGTCAGGTCGGCCAGCACGTTGCCGAGATTCGCGCCGCTCAGAAACTCCGGCGACAACACGCGCCCGAGCACCAGCGATAAAACGAACAACACCACCAGCAACGTTTCCCAACGCAGCGGGACCGTCGGCTTGCGCGTACTCAATGCGGAATCGGGTTTAGCCATGATCGCGTTTTCTCATCATGCGTTTTGCCACCGAGCGGGCCAGCAACGTATCGGCAGCGATCGCGACAACGATCAACGCCCCTTCGATCGCCTGTTCCCAGAATGGCGAGACGTGTAACACCACCAGCGCAATGCTGATCACACCGAGCACGAGTGCGCCGAGCGTGGCGCCGAGTATCGTGCCGACGCCGCCAGTGATCGCGACGCTGCCGACCACGGCAGCCGCGACGACCTGCAACTCGATGCCTTTCGCCGTGCTTGCATCGACGGTGCCGAAGCGCGCGAGCCACAACGCGCCTGCGAAACCCGCAATCGCGCCGGAGATCAGAAAGCCCGTCATCACGCGGCGCTCGACGGCTACGCCTGCCAGCCGCGCCGCTTCGGGGTTCGAGCCGATCGCGTAGTGCTCGCGGCCGCCGCGAAACTGTTTCAGGTACACCGAGAGGCCGATCAGCACGACGGCCGCGATCAGCGCGAGCGTCGGGATGCCGAGCAGCCGGCCGGTCGCAAGACGCGAGAACGCTTCGGGCAGGCTCGTCGCGTTGATCTGTCCGCCATGCACCCATGCGTAATCTGCGCCACGAAAAATGTAGAGCGTCGACAGCGTTGCAACCAGCGACGGCACCCGACCGATCGCTACAAGCGCAGCGTTGATCGCCCCCGCGAGCAAGCCGATCGAGAGCCCGGCTGCGAGCGCGACGACCACCGGCATGTGAGGAAACGCGACGTACAGGCTGCCAACCGCATAGGCGCTCACGCCGACCGTCGAACCCACCGACAGATCGATATGACGCATCAGGATCACCACCGTCATGCCGGCGGTCAGCAGACTGATGATCGACACGTTCAGCAGAACGTCGCGCAGATTCTGCAGGTTCAGGAACTGCGGGCGCGCGAGCGCTGTGCCCGCTATCAGCAGGATCAGCACGACAAAGAGCGTCGTTTCGCGGCTCTGTGCAAGTGCGGCGATGAAGCCACCACGCGGTCGGACGCGTGAAGGGCCGTCGGCATGCAGATCGACAGGACGGGTTGTCGATTCGCGCATCATGCCGCGTGCCCCAGATGACCACCGGACTGGCCAAGCGCCGCGCTCATGATGCGTTCTTCGCTCGCGTCTGCGCGCGCGATCTCGGCGCTGATACGCCCTTCGTGCATCACGAGGATGCGGTCGGCCATACCGAGCACTTCAGGCAGCTCGCTTGAGATCATCAGCACAGCCATACCCTCGCGCACCAGTTCGGCGAGCGCGCCGTACACCTCCGCCTTCGCGCCGACGTCGATACCGCGCGTCGGTTCGTCGATGATCAGCACCTGCGGATGCGTAGCCAGCCACTTGCCGAGCACGACCTTCTGCTGGTTACCGCCCGATAGCGTACCGACCGGCGCGGCGGGATCGTCGGCTTTCAGTTGCAGCCGTTTGCCCCAGCGGTTCGCCAGCTCCGTTTCGCTTCGTGCGGAAATCAGACCGAATCGCACGAGCCTGCCGAGCACCGTCATCGATGCGTTGCGTGCGATGCTCAGTTCGAGCGCGAGACCCTGCTGCCTGCGGTCTTCGGGTACAAGCGCAAGACCAGCTTGCACTGCGGCGGCCGGACGTCCCGGTGCGAGCCGTTTGCCCGCGATACGGATCTCGCCCGCATCGAGCGGATCGATACCGAAGATCGCACGCGCAACCTCACTGCGACCCGCACCAACCAGACCTGCGAGCGCAACGATTTCGCCCGCGCGAACGTCGAACGACACATCCTTGAACACACCAATGCGCGTCAGCCCGCGCACCGCCAGACGCACATCGCCAGGTACGACGTCGGCTTTCGGATAGAACGTCTCGAGATCGCGCCCGACCATCTTCGCCACGATCGCGGCCGTGTCGAGATCGGCGGTCGGTGCGTCGAACACCTTCGCACCGTCGCGCATGATCGTCACGTGTTGCGTGAGCGTGAACACTTCGTCGAGCCGGTGCGTGATGAACAGGATCGCGACGTCGCGCTCGCGCAGTTTGCGCACGATCGCGAACAGGCGCTCCACTTCGGGTAACGACAGCGCCGCGGTCGGTTCGTCCATGATCAGCACGTTCGCGTTCAGCGACAGCGCCTTGGCGATCTCGATCACCTGCTGGTCGGCAATCGACAGGCCGCGCACGAGCCGGTCCGCATGCAGATCGACGCCGAGCGACACGAGCAGCGCATCGACCTCGCGATGCATCGTGTCATAACGAATCCTGCCGAGCCGGTCCACCGGTTGCCGGCCCATATAGATGTTTTCGGCAATCGACAGATCGAAGAACAGCGTCGGTTCCTGATAGATCACAGCGATGCCCGCATCGCGTGCCTGCGCGGGACTCGCGAATTCGCGCAACTGGCCGTCGATACGCAGTTCGCCCGTGTCGGCACGATGCACGCCGGCAAGGATCTTCACGAGCGTCGATTTACCCGCGCCGTTCTCGCCGAGCAGCGCATGCACCTCGCCGCTGCGCAGCACGAGTTCGCCATCCGAGAGCGCACGCACGCGGCCGAACGACTTGCTCGCGTGGGTTAATTGCAATCGCGGAACGGCGGTGGTCGGTTCCTGCACAGGCTTGTCTCCTTCTTCGAGCGACGTGGACACGTCGCACTTCTCTTATGAGTTTTTTGCCGCTGCTTCAGATGCGGTAAGTCCGTTCGGCGTTGTGTCTGAACAGCGCCGAGCGCTCCGTATCGCTCGCTCCCGCGACGATCGCCGCATACGCATGCCACAGCGCGGAATACGAGCCAAACAACCGATCGACCGGAAAGTTCGATGCAAACATCGCCCGCTCTACGCCAAAGGCATCTAGCGTTGCGAGTACATAAGGACGCAGACTCTCTACCGTCCAGTCGTGATCGAACATCGCGAGTCCGCTGATCTTCACCGCGACGTTCGGACACGCGGCCAGCACATGCAGCCCGTCGCGCCACGCGCGATAGCCCGCCACGCTGTCGCGGTCGACGAACATGCCCGCATGATTGAGAACGAACTGCGTGTCCGGATGCGCACGGGCCAGCGCTGCTGCTTCGTCCATTTGCGACGGATACACCTGCAGATCGAACGACAAACCATACCGGCGCAGCAGCGCGAAACGCTCCTGCCACACCGGCTCGCGCATGAAATGCCGGCCCACATAATCGAACAGCTTCTCGCGATGTACGTTGAGAATCTGCCGCACGCCGCGCGTATTCGCGAACGATGCGTGCGCTTCGAGCACGGCCGGCGCATCGGGCGCCGCGAGGTCGATCCCCGCGACGATGGCGTTCGGCATGCCATGCGAACCGTCGGTATCGGCGATCCGCTGCAGCCAGCGCGTCTCTTCGACCGGATCGGCGGGATCGTGATTCGCCTCGACGTGCACGACCTTCAGCACCTCGACGTCCTGCGCGTCGGTCAACAGATGTTCGAGCAGATAGTCGTGCTGCAACTCTCGCGCATCTCCGACGAACGACACACCGGGCTTCTCGAGCCACGGGTAGCGGTGCGTGCGCAGGTCCCACAGATGAATGTGCGGATCGACCACTTGCATGAAGCGCGCTCCTTGGGTGTCGGTTCAGCGGGTTAGCGGTTGTCGCGCGGGAAGCTCGAATACCGGCACGAGCGGTTGCTGGAACGGCGTGCGATCGGGTGCCGTCTGCATGATGTCGGCCATCATGTCCCACCATTTGCGCATCACCGGCAGATCGGGCAGCGTGTCCATCGTGTGGTGATCGGTGCGCGTCAGGACCGCAAACAGCGCGCCCGTGGATTCGTCGAGGAAGATGCGGTAATCGTGCACGCCCGCTTCGTGCAGCGCATCGACCAGTTCGGGCCAGATCTCGCGATGCCGCCGTGCGTACTCTTCGCGCATGCCGGGGTTGAGCGCCATCCGGAAAGCGATCGTCTCCATGCGAACCTGTCTCCGTTCATGCTCCTGCGCTTTATCGACGAAGCGTCTGGAGCGACTATAATTCCGCGGTCGATAGCGTCTCAATCCGTAGTTGGGATTGGGCGATCCAGAAACCGAATCGCACAGGTCCCATGAACCGACAAGCCGCCACGGTCGCTCTCGTCAATCGCCTCAAGTTCAAGCACCTTGCGCTGCTGGTCGCGCTCGACGACACCCGCAACGTCCATCAGGCCGCCGACGCGATCAACGTCGCGCAACCGAGCGCGAGCCGCATGCTCGGCGACATCGAGGAAGCGTTCGGTTTCCTGCTGTTCGAGCGCAACGCGCGCGGTATGCAGCCCACGCCGCTCGGCGTCGTCACGCTCGCGTATGCACGGCGCGCGCTCGCCGAACTCACGCGCTTTGCCGAAGACCTCGACGTCAAGCGCCGCGGCGGCCACGGCCAGTTGACGGTCGGCGCGATCATGGGCGCGGCACCCGATCTGCTCGCGATGGCCGTCGCCTCGCTGAAAACCGAACGGCCGCTGCTCAACGTGCGGATACTCGGCGAAACCAGCGACCAGGTCGTGCAGTTGCTGCATCGCCGCGAGGTCGACCTCGCGCTCGGCCGGCTGACCTCGCCGCTGCAGCACAACGATTTCAGCTTCGAGCCGCTCGCGCGCGAACCGCTCGTACTCGTAGTGCGCGTACGGCATCCGCTCATTTCTCGCAGCAGCGTCGCATTGCACGAACTGATGGAGTGGCCGTGGGTCGCGCAGCCGATCACGAGTCCTGCGCGCGTGCTGTTCGAGGAAGAACTCGCGCGTGCCGGGCTCGCTACGCCAGTCAATCTCACCGAATGCGCGTCGATCTTCGCGACGCTGCAACTGCTCGAAAACTTCGATGCGATCGCGATGCTGCCGGAATCGGTGGTACGCGACCACGTGCGCGGCAAACTGCTCGTCGCGCTGCCGATCGAAATCGGCAAGAGCCTGCCGGGCTTCGGCATCCTCACGCGCAAGGGCGAACCGCTCGCCGAACCGGCCGAACATTTCGTCGGCCTGTTGCGGCGTTTTTCGCAGCCGTTCGATACGGAGCACGGTGCGCCGCTCGCGCATACGCCGGCTCATTGAGCGGTTCACTGAAGTAGTCACTGCAGGTTGACGAACAAACCGCCATCCACCAGCAACGCCGCACCCGTCACATAGCGTGCCTTGTCCGAGGCGAGGAACACGACACAATCGGCGACATCTTCAGGTGCGCCTAAACGGCCCAACGGAATGCGCTTCTCGAAGTACGCTTTCTTGGTTTCGTCGGCGAGATCTTCGGCGTTGAGGTCGGTGGCAATCGTGCCTGGCATCACCGAATTACAACGAATACCGTACGGCCCCAGCGCGATTGCACACGACTGCATCAACGAATGAACCCCCGCCTTGGTCGGCGTGTAATGCGTCTGCATCCCGCCGCCCACCAGCGCGCTGATCGAACTGGTCGCGACAATCGCACCGCCGTGGCCCTGCTCCTTCATCTGCCGCGCGGCCGCCTGGGTCACGTAGAACGCACCGTTCAGATTCACGCCGACTGTGCGCTCGAGTACCGACGGCGGCATGTCGAGAAACGCGTGAAACGGACAGATGCCCGCATTGCTCGCGAGCACATCTACCTTGCCGAATGCCTCGACGGTCTGGCGCACCAGATCGACGCCGGTCTGCGGCGCTGCAACGTTGCCTTCCACCGCAATCGCGCGACGGCCCAGCCGCTCGATCTCGTCGATCACCTCGGTAATCGCGGAACGACGACCATATGATGCGTCGTTGTCGCCCCAGTAGTTGATCGCAACGTCCGCACCTTCGGCCGCACAGGCCACGGCAATCGCCCGGCCGATGCCGCGCGAACCGCCTGTCACGATGACCGCCTTGTCCTTGAGCAGCACGGGTACTCTCCTGATCGTTGGTTGAGGGACGTTGCGCGATTAGTGTTGATACGGTCGCACCAACGCACAGTCCGGATTAAGCCGCACGCCGAAGCCCGGCGTCTCGGGCACTTTCATCCGCCCATTAACAGGCACCGGTTCGTCGAGCAGCAACGGCGTAAACATCGGCACGACTTCATCGGCCTTCGGCGCCATCATCAGGAACTCGGCGAACGGCGAGTTATGCCGCGTCACTACGAAGTGATAGCTATACACCGACGAGCCATGCGGTATCACCATCACGTTGTGCGCATCGGCGAGCGCGGAAATACGGATCAACTCGGTGATCCCGCCGCACCAGCCGACATCGGGCTGGATGAAATCGCAGCACTCCATTTCGAGCAACATCCGGAAGCCCCAGCGGGTCGCTTCATGCTCGCCGGTCGACACCAGCATGCCGCGCGGCACGTTGCGGCGCAGTTCGGCGTAGCCCCAGTAGTCGTCGGGAGGCAGACATTCTTCGATCCACTTCAGACCGTACTCGTGGGTGGCCTGCGCAAGACGTGTCGCATAACGCACGTCGAGACTCATCCAGCAGTCGTACATGAGCCAGAAATCGTCACCGACACGGCTGCGCATGTCGGCGAGCTTCTCGATGTTTTTCCTGAAGCCTTCTTCGCCTTCCGCGGGACCATGCTGCAAAGGCAGTTTGCCGCCGATAAAACCCATCTCTTTCGCCAGATCCGGCCGCGCACCGGTTGCATAGAACGTCAGCTCGTCGCGCACCGGGCCGCCGAGCAACTGGTACACCGGCTCCTTGCGAACCTTCGCGAGCAGATCCCATAGTGCGAGGTCGACACCCGAAATCGTATTCAGCACCACGCCCTTGCGGCCATAGTAGAGCGTCGCGAAGTACATCTGATCCCACATCTTTTCGATATCGGTGACAAGCTGGCCTTCAAGAAACCGCGCCAGATGTTTCTCGACGATGAACGCGCCGATCTCGCCACCGGTCGTCACCGCGAAGCCGACCGTGCCGTCGCTTGCCTCGATCTCGACGACGAGCGTACCGAGCACGTTGATACCGAACGACTGACGGCTCTGCCGGTACTCGGGGTAACGCGCCATCGGCGTAGCAATGTGGTCGTCGATCCAGTGACCGCCGGGCTGATCGTGATAGTCGGCGCCGCCGCCGCGAACGATGAAGGCACGCACGTGCCGGATGGTAGGCATGGCCATGTCGATGAGCTCCTGAACTTCGTTATGTTGCTTGAGGCTGTCGCCACTGCGCGTCTGCGGCGGCACGATGTTCGATATGTCCGATACGTTACGTTCGCTGCGCGTCCGCCAACGAGCTCACTGCGGCCGGTGTGACAGCGCGACTTGCGCCCGTGCACGACGATCGTGTGCAAATACACCGATCAGCAGCGCCGCCAGCAAACTCGCG
Source organism: Paraburkholderia megapolitana (assembly GCF_007556815.1). NCBI lineage: Bacteria > Pseudomonadati > Pseudomonadota > Betaproteobacteria > Burkholderiales > Burkholderiaceae > Paraburkholderia > Paraburkholderia megapolitana. Next base: position 2,302,315 of record NZ_CP041743.1, on the reverse strand, counting down.
CCACCAAGCACGACCAGTCCCGCCGAAGTCGATTGCCACGCACGCTCGGCGACGGTGCGCAACGTCGGCGCAATAAAACCACCGAGTCCACCGAGCGAGTTGATCAATGCGATGCCGCCCGCGGCAGCCGCGCCGGTCAGGTAGCGCGTGGGCAAGGTCCAGAACAGCGGTTGCGCGGCGATAAATCCGCTGGCCGCGCAGCACAGCGCAAGCAATCCGAGCACCGGACTGTGTGCCAGCCCCGACGCACCGATGCCCAACCCGGCCACGATCAGCAGCACGACTGCCCAGCCACGATGACTACCCTCCCGGTCCGCGCGCCGCGGCACCCACCAGGTCACCGCCACCGCACATAGCCACGGCAACGCGGCGACCAGCCCGACGCGCAGGCCGACTTTCGTGCCAAGCAACGCGGCAACCTGCTGCGGCAGATAGAAGATCACGCCGTACACGCTCATCTGGATCAGCAGATAGATTGCCGACAACATCAGCACGCGCCGGTCGAACAGCGCAGCGAGTACGCTCTGCGGGCCATGCACTGCTGCATGGCTGGCGTCGTCGGCAAGTGCCGCGCGCAGCGTGTCGCGTTGCGCGGCGTCGAGCCAGCGCGCCTCATCGGGACGGTTGTCGAGATACCAGAACGCCCACACGCCAACCGCCGAAGCGAGCCCGCCCTCGATCAGGAACAGCCATTGCCAGCCGGCCAGACCGAGCGCGCCGTGCAGATCGAGCAGCAACCCCGACAACGGACTACCGAAGATAAACGCCAGCGGCGCGCCGAAATAGAACACCCCGACGGCCCGGCCACGCGCGGACTGCGGAAACCAGTGGGTCAGGTAATAAATGATCCCGGGGAAGAACCCGGCCTCGGCAACACCGAGCAGAAAGCGTAGCCAGTAGAACATCGCGGGGCTCTGCGCAAACGCCATCGCCGCCGAGACGATGCCCCACGTGACCATGATCCGGCACATCCAGATTCGCGCGCCCACGCGATGCAATAGCAGGTTGCTCGGCACCTCGAACAGCGCATAGCCGACGAAGAACACCCCCGCGCCGAACGCAAATGCCGCGTCCGACAGGCCGGTGTCGTGCTGCAGCGCTTTCTGGGCGAAGCCGATGTTCGCGCGGTCGAGAAACGCCAGTACGTACATCAGCAGCAGGAACGGCAGCAAGCGCCGCATGACAGTGCTGACAGCCGCTTCCAGCGGAGCGTGCGAAGCAACCGGTTGTGCGCTCATCGAATCTCCCGAAACGGACCGGCTACAAGCCGATGCGAAATACCTTGCCGCATGTGCCAGGCGCTCAATACGTCGCGCGACCGCCCGACAGATCGAACACGGCGCCGGTGCTGAACGCGCAGTCTTCCGACGACAGCCACAGGATTAGCGACGCGGCCTCGTCGGGCAGAAGAAAACGGTTCATGGGGATTTTCGACAGCATGTAGTCGATGTGTTCCTGCGCCATCGAATCGAAGATTTCGGTCTTCGCGGCGGCCGGCGTCACGGCATTGACGAGGATGTTGCTGGTGGCGAGTTCCTTGCCGAGCGACTTCGTCAGGCCGATCAGGCCGGCCTTCGACGCGCTGTAGTGCGACGCATTCGGATTGCCTTCCTTGCCCGCCACCGAGGCGATGTTGACGATGCGCCCGTAGCCTTGCTTGAGCATCTGCGGGACCACCGCGCGGCAGGTCAGGAACGGGCCGATCAGGTTGACGTCGATTACGCGGCGCCAGACGTCCGGGGCGAGTTCCCAGGTCTTGCCGTTGCCGCCGGTGATGCCGGCGCAGTTGATCAGCACGTCGATCGCGTGATGCCGCGCGACGGTTTTGCTGGTTGCATCGGTAACCGACTGCTCGTCGGTCAGTTCAACCGCCACCGCCGATACGTCGCCGAGTTCCGCCAGTTCCCGTTCGCTTTTCGCTAGCCGGTCGGCGTCGATGTCCCACAGCGAAACCGCCGCCCCCGAGCGCAATGCGCGTTGCGCCACCGCGTAGCCTATGCCGCGCGCGCCGCCGGTGATGACGACGACGCGGCGCTCCAGATCGATCCGGTTCATTTTGTCTCCTGCATTGGAATGGTTCGTATGCCGGCCAATATACGGGGCCGTCGATACGACAACAATCCGGGTATCGGATGGAGCGATAGCAAAAGCGGATTGATGAACCTCGATCAGGTCTGGTTGTAGTTCGCCGGGAATACGCAAGAACGTGGCGAATGCCGCCGGACGGGCGCCAGGGGGCCTGTGCGCTTCTTGCGGCTGCCGGGATGTCAGCGACCCTGGGCGCTATTTGCGGGCTTGAGTCCGTCGTGAACCGATTACAGGCGCCGCAGCAGACCACCCTTTCAGCAGCACCTGCGTCTGACCGCGTAGCACCGCGACAATCAACTGACGTTTTTCCACATCGAACGCCGGCCATCCGAGCAAGGACAACGCCGCGCGCGGCTTGAGATGGAACATCATGAGCTGTCCGTACAGGCTGACGGCGCGGATCGTCGTCACAGGATCGTCGGCTGCGATGCCGGTAATCCGCGCGATCAATTTCGCTGCCACCGTATGCAGCGGATCATGGATGCGCTTGCGCACGATTTCCGGCCCGATCGCCGGATCATGGCCAAGCGGCTCGCCGGCAAAGAACAGTCGGCGGCTCTCGTTCGGGACCATGAAGAGGCAATCGCCGAGCGTTTCGTGGAGACGGATGAACACATCGATCAGCGCATTGACGCGCGCATTGCCCTCAAGCAGGCGCATCGCCTGATCCACCACCGGCGCGAGCCGCGCCCATGCGCAGGCAGCGATATGCTCCGCACACGCGCGATAGACCCCTTCCTTGTTCTCGAAGTAATACTGCAACGCCGGCGTGTTGACACCCGCCCGCGCCGCGATCTCGCGAGTCGACGTGTGCTCGTAACCGTGTTCGCCGAACAGATCGATGGCCGCCTCGACGATCCGTAACCGCGTCGCTTCTCCACGCACGGATCCTTTGGTTCGAAGAGGTATCGTCACAGCGGGCCTCGATCTATATCGCCATCTACGTGAAGCGTGTCAGGACTTCACCTCTTCCTGCTGCTGCCATCCACCGCCGAGCGCCTTGTAAAGCGTGACGACATCCGTGGTCAGCGTCAGCGTGCTCTGGATGAATTGCTGACGTTGCTGCTCGAGGGTGTTCTCGGCGGTCAGCACATCGATGAACGTCGACACACCGTTCTTGTACTGGTTCGTCGCGAGTGCGAGCGCTTTGGTTTCGGCGGAGACGGTTTTCTCGAGCGCCTGATGGCGGCGCAATTCCGCGCGATACGCCGACAACGCGTTGTCGACGTCTTGCAACGCTCCAAGGACGGTTTTCCGGTAGCTCAGTGCCGCTTCCGCCTGGTCCGCTTTCGCCAGTTTGAGGTTGGCGCGAAGCTGGCCGCCCTGGAAGATCGGCAGCGAGACGGACGGACCGAACGAGTAGAAGTTATTCGCCCACTTCGTGATATCACCGGGCTTCGTGCTTTCCTGCCCCACCTGGCCCGTTAGCGAAATGTCCGGATAGAACTGCGCCACCGCGACGCCGACCTCAGCAGTCTGGCGATGCAACTGCGCCTCCGCGACCCGGATGTCGGGACGGCGGCGCGCGAGGCTCGCCGGCAAGCCGACCGGTACCTGCGGAGGCGGCGGCGGGATCGGCGTGGCGGTTGCCAGTTCGGCATCGAGCGCACCGGGTGCCTCGCCGAGCAGCACGGCAAGCCCGTTCAGGCTCGCGGCGATCTGCTGATCGTATTGCGCGAGCGACGCTTCGAGCGTCCCGACCGCCGAGGTCGCGCTTTCCACATCGAGATCAGTGACGAGGCCATTCGAAGCACGCTCGCGAGTCAGATCGAGGATTTGCTGTTCGGCGACGAGATCGGCCAGAGCGGTGTCGCGGCTCGCCTGGGCAGCACGCAGTTGCGCGTAGGTTTGTGCCACTTCGGCCTGCAACGTGACGAGTGCGTCGTCGCGATTGCCGATTGCCGCCACCGTGGATGCATTGGCCGCTTCGACCGAACGCCGCACCCTGCCGAACAGATCGAGTTCCCAGGAAGCGTCGAGCGAGCCCTGATAGATGTTGACCGGTTTGGTCAGCGAGTCGACCAGTGCGGCGAGACCCGGGTTGCCGCCGGGCGGTGCGCTGGAGCTGCTGCTGGCGAGCCCCTGGCCGACGTCTTCGTGGGTGTACGACGCGCTCGCATTGATCGACGGGAGGCCCGCGGCTGCAATCGACCGTTCGCTGGCGCGCGCTTCGGCAATCCGCACCACGGCGATCTGCACATCGAGATTGCCGCGCGTCGCCCGGTCGATCAGCGACGTCAGCGTCGCGTCGTTGAAGCTGCGCCACCACTGCGGGTCGGGGTCCGCTTCCGCGGTGACACGTGTCTCGCCCGACAGCGCCGATTGCGTAGCGAGCGCATCGTGCCACGTGGCCGGTGTGCTTGCCTCGGGCGCCTTGAAGTCCGGGCCCACTGTGCAGGCGCCAAGCAAAACCGCACTCGCGGCAAGGGGCAGTAGAAATTTCGCGGTGGTCATAGGTGGCCTCCTTCGCCAGCGGGACTGCCGCCCGCTTTCGATTTCGAGAACAGGAAGGTGAAGGGAATCGCGAGGAACGCGAGGAAGGCGCAGATCGCAAATACATCCGTGTACGACAGCAACTGCGACTGGGCGATCAACTGCTGGTAGAGGTGGCCGACGGCGCCCTGCTGGGCAAGATCGCGCGGCACACCCGACGCCTGCAACGTGCGCGCCGTACTCGCGACCGTGTCGAGATAGGGCTGCGAATACGGTGTCTGGTGTTCGCCCAGATACGCCATCCGCACCTGACTGCGTGTCGTGATCAGCGCCGTCGACAGCGAAATGCCGATCGAACCCGCGATGTTGCGGAACATCGTGAAGAGCGCCGCCGCATCGCCGTTTAATCGACGCGGCAGCGTGAGATACGTGATCGTCGAGATCGGCACGAACAGGAACGCCAGCCCACTCGTCTGGAACACGCGCATGAGGACGAGTGTCCGGAAGTCGAGATCTGGCGTGAGCTGGTGCGAATAGAAGAACGCCCCACCCAGCAACGCAAACCCGAATGCAATCACGTAGCGCGTCTGCACCAGCGGCAGAATCTTGCTGACGAGAATGATCAAGCCGATCAGCGCGACTGCACCAGGCACCAGAATCAGGCCGGCCAGCGTCGCGGTATAGCCGAGCAGTTGCTGCGAGAGTTGCGGCAACAGCACGGCACTCGAATAGAGAATCACCGCCATCGCAAAGATCATCAAACTCCCGACCGCGAAGTTGCGATCGGCCAGCACGCGCAGATCGACGATCGGCTTTTTCGTGTACAGCAACCAGAAGACCGCACCGACGATACCGGTGACGGCAAACGCGGCCATCACGCAGATCAGCGGCGAGCTGAACCAGTCGTCGGTTTCGCCGCGGTCGAGGAAAATCTGCAGCGCGCCGAGACCCAGGATGATCAGACCGAGGCCTACATAATCGAGGTCGGCTTTGCGGCGTTCGTCGCGCATCGACGGCGGATCGCGCACGAGCGCCATCACGCAGAAGAAAGTGATGATGCCGACCGGAATGTTGATCAGGAAAATCCAGCGCCAGCTGTAGTTATCGGTGATCCAGCCGCCCAGCGCCGGTCCGATGACCGGGGCTACGACTGTCGCGAGTGCGGTCACGCCGAAGGCCTGGGCTCGTTTGGCCGGCGGGAACGTATCGAGAATGATCGACTGCTGGTTCGGCTGCAAACCGCCGCCGAAAAAACCCTGCAACAGCCGGAAGATGATGATCTGCGGCAGGCTCGTCGAGATGCCGCACAGAAACGAGCAGACCGTGAACATCGCGATGCAGATCAGGAAGTAACGCTTGCGACCGAGCAACCGCGTCAGGTAGCCCGAAATGGTCAGCACGATGCCGTTCGACACGAGATACGACGTGAGCGTCCATGTGCTCTCGTCGGTACTCGCCGACATGGTGCCCGCGATATGCGGCAGCGCCACGTTGACGATGGTCGTATCGAGCACTTCCATGAAGGCAGCGAGTGTTACGACTATGGCGATTAGCCAGGGGTTGGCTCCATCGCGCGACTGCGGCACGGCTACGGCCCCGGCGCTGCTCATTGCAGATCCACTTCGGGATCGACCGAGGCGCCGAGCGGCAGCGGCAAGTTCGCATCGAGACCGCTATCGATGACGATCTTCACCGGAATGCGCTGAACGATCTTCACGAAGTTGCCGGTGGCGTTCTCGGCCGGGAACGCGCTAAAGCGCGAACCGGTGCCCTGCTGGATGCTGTCGATATGCCCTTTCAGCCGCAGTTGCCCATACGCATCGACACGGATCGAGACCTTCTGGCCGACACGCATCCGGCCGAGCTGGTTCTCCTTGAAGTTCGCGGTGATCCAGACATCGGGAGCGACGAGCGAGAACAGCGATTGCCCTGCTTGCACATAACTACCGAGCTGGACGTTACGCAGCGTTACCCAGCCGTCCTGCGGCGCGCGAATTTCCGTGTACGAGAGATTCAGTTGGGCCGCTTCCAGTTGTGCCTGTGCCTGCCGCACCTGGGCATTGGCCTGATCGACCTGGGCCTGTGCTTGCGCGACCGTCTCGGGAATGAGCTTCGCGATATCGACCTGCGCCTGATTGTTGGTCAGCGTCGCCGCGGCGGAGCGCAACTGCGCGCTGGCCTGGTCGCGTGCCGCCTGGGTCGTGGCGCGGGCGTCGAGCGTGGTTTGCCGGCGGTCGTCCGCGGCTGCGAGCACCTGGTTCGCCGAGGCCTGGGCAACCTGCGCCTTGGCCTGAACCAGTTTGGCCGGTGCGCTGACGCGCGTCACCGTCAGGTTGACCTGGGCATTTTCGAGCTGCGCGCGGGCGACTTCGAGCGAGGCTTCGGCCTGGTCGCGCGCGGCGATGTAGTCGCGCGGGTCGATCTTGATCAGCAGATCGCCGGCCTTGACGCGCTGATTGTCGCGAATCGCCAGTGTGACGACGTAGCCTGCCACTTTGGGCGCAACGGTCACGGCGTTGCCGTCGACCTGGGCGTCATCCGTTGTTTCGGTATTGCGGGTGCTGAAGTAATACCAGCCGCCTACAACGAGCAGAATGCACGCGATGACGATCGCGATCAGCACTCCTTTTCCGCCCGGTTTGCGCGCCGGCGATGTGCCGTTGCCCGGTGCGCCGGGCTGCTCGTTCGGCGCGGCTGCGCCGGCGGTCTGCCCGCCTATTTCGGTGTGATCTGTAGCCATCTGGAGAGCCGTTGATTACGATCGCCAGATGCTGCGCCCCCGGTAATTTTTTGTCAAATTCAAATTTGAAATTTATTTTCGCCGCACGGGACGACCGGGCTTGTCGCCCGTCTCCGCCTGAACGTGTTGCGCGACAGCCGCCAGACCTGCGTGGATAAAGCGTTCGAGATGGTCGATGAGCAGTTCGACTTCGACGTCCGAATCGGTGATGCCAGGCATCATCAATGAAAGCATCGTGCGGTCGGAAATGGCGAGGATCAGGCACGGTGCCACGACCGTCAGGATGGCCCGCCCCACCACGGGGTCGTCCGGCTTCACGCCGATCAACTCCGCAAGGATGTCGCCGAGGATCTTCTTTTTGGGCAGTATTTCGGTCTGGATGAAGGCCGCTTTAACCGGCGACGGCGAAAGCACCTCGCGGCTAAGAAGCCGCATTTCCCACGACGCGGCGGCAGGACTGGCCAGGCGCCGCACCACCGGCGCGATGTAGGCGCGCAGCTTGTGCCGCGCGCTTGCATCGCTCGATGCGATCTCCTGCAGCACCTCGATCGTGACGATTTGCCGGTGCGCATGCGCGAGCGTGGCCGCGTAGAGCGACTCGATACCGTCGAAATGGTAGTTGACCGATGCCGCATTCATGCCGGCTCGCTCGCAGATTTCCTTACTGGTCGCCCGGTCGTAACCTTTCTCGGCGAAAACCTCGCCGGCAGCTTCCAGTAATCTCTCGCTCGCACGCTCACCGGCGGACGGTTGGCCTGAATCGGGACGACGACGCATTTTTGTAGACATGCGCCATGCTATCGGGAAATCGATCGCCCGGTCAATTTCAAATATAGATTTGATTTTTTACAGACTGAGAGCCGGGAGTCAGGAGTCGGCGTCCGAACCGACGACATCCTCCCGGCCAGGCCATCACGCCTGCACTTCCGGCTCGCTCACGTTGGTCTGCTCGAACGCCGGCAGCACCTGCTCAGCGAAACGCCGCATCGACGCGAGCACCCGCGCTTGCGGCAACGCGCCGAACCAGAAGCTCGCGTTGAAGTAATCGCAGCCGATCCCGTCGCGGATGCGCTGCAGCTGGCGCACGCATTGTTCGGCGGTACCGATCACCACGAAGTCGTCGCGTAATGCTTCGTCGGAAGGCTCGTCCTGGAGCGGATCGGCACACACCACGCCATCGACCACTTCGCCCAGTTCGTGCCGCAGCCGTAGCGTGGCGCGGCCGTTCCAGCGCACGTGCTCGATCGCGTCGCGTGCGTCGGCTTCGCTCTCGGCGACATAGACGGGCCGTTGCGTGCCGATACGCACGCCATCGAGTTGCGGTGCGAGATCCGGATAGCGCTCGCGGATATTGACCAGCTTCGAGATCGGCTCGAGCCCGCCCGTGAAGAAATTCATGCGCCGCGCGATCGCCGTTTCGATCTGGTCGCGCCGCGTCGAATTGACGACGACCCAGAACGGCATGCGCTCCTGCACCGGACGCGGATAGAGCCGCGTGCGCGGAATCTGGAACTCGGTGCCGTCGAATTCGACGATCGGATTGTGCAACGCGCGCTGCAGGACTTCGAGCGCTTCGTCGTCACGCTTCGGACGCGCACCTTTGACGAGCCCGAAACGTTGATACTGATATTGCTGGTAGCCCTTGCCAAAACCGGCTTCGGCACGCCCGCCGCTGAGCACGTCGAGTATCGCCAGTTCTTCCGCGACGATGAGCGGATGATGCAGCGGCAGCGGCACGATTGCGGTGCCGAGCCGGATGCGCTTCGTGCGAGCGGCGATATGCGAGAGCAGCATCAGCGGCCGCGACGAGTACGCGTAGTTCGTGAAGTGATGCTCGGCAAGCCACAGGTGGCTGAACCCCAGTTCTTCGGCGGCGACCGCCACCTCGATGCCGCGCGCGAGAATCTCGGCGGACGGACGCGGCTCCGGCGCGGGCATGGTCAGGAACGTGCCGATTTGCATTTCTTCTCCTTGCTGGCGCGCGAAGCGCACGGTTTGGTAACACCCCGCTAGCACGCGTTCGCGCGCTGTGTCTGGGTACGTGGCGTATCTACTCACGAGAAATGCATAACGCACCCTGGCGAGTCATGCGACACCGGGAACATTAGATATGGCTGATTCCGCGATGTCTGTCCCGGAAAAAGCCGACATTGCCGATCAATTCGATGCGCGGTGAGTGGTGGTATCTGTGCCGGACAGACCACTCTCTCGCGTCGTCGCGGCCACCCCCGCTTCAATTCAGTATTCGTCCGACAGCGCGTTCGCGGCGATGCGCGGCTCCGGCCGGTCGTTGCTGCGCAGGTAGATCAGCGTGGCCAGTGCGGCGAGCACGGTGACCAGCGCGAGACCGTCGCTCAACCACTGGAACGCGGCAACGTAATGCTCGCGCAGCAGCGTCAGCGGCACGCCCGGCAAACTGGCGGCTGCGCCGGCGAGGTCGCCGGTGGCGAGTCGCTGCGCCGCCGCGGCAAGACCGTTGCCGCCAGCAGTTTCCACCGATGCCGGCAGCACCGCTCTCAAGCGAAACGCCACGATTGCGGCGAGCGCGGCGCTGACCATCGCGAGCGCGAGCCCTTCGCCAGCCACGCGCGTCGTGCTGAAAATCCCGGTCGCCATCCCGGCGCGCTCTTTCGGCACGACGCTCACCGACAGGCCATCCATCAGCCCCCACGGCAACCCGGCGCCGATGCCGATGACAACCATCGGCAGCAGGATCGCGAACGGCGCCGCATGCGCCGGCACGCTGCCGAGCCACACGAGCGCCGCGGCGGAGATCAGCAGACCGGCCGCGGATACCACGCCCGGCGACGCGTACCGCGTGCACCGCACCGCCAGCATCGGTACGAACAGCATCGGGCTGCACAGCGCGAGCATCATCAGGCCCGCGGCAAGCGGCGTGTGACCGTCGATGCCGACGAAGCGGATCGGCAGCAAGACCAGCAGCACGACGAAGCAGTAGCAGGTCGCGATCGGCAGCATCTGCACGCCGATGAAACGCCGGTAGCGGAACAGCGACAGGTCGAGCATCGGGTGCGCGGAGCGCCGTTCGATCGCGATGAACGTCGTCAGCGCGAACGCCGCCGCGACGAGCAGCACGCGGATCGCCGGATGGGCCCAGCCGATCGACGGCGCTTCGAGTATCGCCACCGTGAAAAGACACAACATCGCGGTGAAGCTGGCGACGCCAGGCCAGTCCATGCGCCCGGTCGTTGGACTGCGGGTCTCGCGCATGCGGGGTGCCGCGAGCAGCAGCGCAACCGTGCCGAGCACCGCCGTCGATGCAAACACCGCGCGCCAGCCAAACGCTTCGATCAGTCCGCCAGCGAGCACCGGGCCGAACGCGAGGCCAACCCCGAAGGTCGTGCCGAGCAGACTGAACGCACGCGCCTGCTCGTGGCCTTCGAACTCCTGCGCGAGCGCCGCCGAGCCGCCCGCCAGCGCCGCAGCCGCCGCGATGCCCTGCGCGCCGCGCAGCACATCGAGCCAGACGATGCCCGGCGCACACGCAAGCAGCAGCGACAACAGCGCGAACCCGGCGATGCCGCTCAGAAACACGCGCCGCCGCCCGAACTGGTCCGCCAGCGCGCCCGCCGCCATCAGACAGCTACCGAACGCGAGCATGAACGCATTGGTAATCCAGTTGAGCGCGACGGGACCACCACCGAGCGCACGGCCGATTGCAGGCGTCGCGATCGCGCCCGCCGAAAAACTAAGCGGCAACACGACGGCCGCGCAACATACGCCGAGCAGCACGAGCGAACGCGCTGCCGCAGGCTGAAGCGAAGAATGGGACATGACGGTTTCCGTAGAGAAGGCGGTTTGAATGCCTCCCAGTCTAATTACGGACACCATGTTGATAAATAACGCCGATGTACAATCACCACGGACTCAAATTCCGGAATCGGCAATGGAAAATCTCACTGGAATCGTCGCGTTCGTGCACACAGCCGAAGCGCTGAGTTTTATCGGTGCGTCGCGTCAGCTCGGATTGACGGCATCGGCGGTCGGCAAGAGCGTCGCGCGGCTCGAGGCACATCTGGGCGTACGGCTATTGCAGCGGAGCACCCGGCGCGTCAGTCTGACCGAAGACGGCGAGCGGTTCTACGAGCACTGCCGGCGCATTCTCGATGCGCTGGGCGACGCCGAAACGATGATGATGCAGGCCAACGCAGCGCCGCGCGGCCGCCTGCGCGTGACGCTGCCGACCATCGGTTACCGGTTCCTGCTGCCGGTCGTGCCGGAGTTCATCGCGCGCTATCCGGAGGTCGATCTCGAGCTGGATTTCAACGATCGCATCGTCGACGTGATTGAAGGTGGTTTCGACGCGGCGATCCGCAGCGGCGAGCTCGCCGATTCGCAGTTGACCGCGCGCCGGCTCGGACCGTTTCGCTTCGTGCTGTGCGCGACGCCGAACTACCTTGCGCGGCACGGCGAACCCGCCGTCCCCGCCGATCTCACGCAGCACACGTGTCTGCGCTTCCGCTTTCCGACCACGGGCAAGCTGCACGACTGGAACATTCGCGACCAGCCCGAGAACTTCATGGCGAATTGCCACGTCGCGCTCACCTGCAACAACATGGAAGCGTTGCGCGGCGCCACGGTGCTGGGACTCGGCATCGGCTACATGCCCGACTTTCTGGTGCGCGACGACATTCGCAATGGAACGCTACGGCTCGTGCTCAAGGACTATCTCGAACACGAAGGACAATTCTCGGTGCTCTGGCCGTCGAGCAAACAGCTCTCGCCAAAGCTGCGCGTGTTCGTCGACTTCCTGACCGAGCGGCTGTTCGCCGATACGAAAATCTAGCGCTAGTCGCGCTGCGGTCCGGCGCCGTGCGTCAGCAGCGCGACGGCGTGCCGCGCGATGTCGTTCGCGGTCAGCGACTTGCGCACCGGATCGTTGCGCCACATCTTCGACGTCGCGAGCGGCAAAATTGTCAGCCCGAGCACCGTGAGAAACACCAGCGACGGCTCGATATCCGCATTCAGCCGGCCCGCCTTCTGCCACCTGGCAATCGCCGCCACCGACTCCTTCTGATGCGCATCGCCGAAACGCTCGAACATGCGCTGCCGCAGTAACCCGCCTTCGGTGATCACTTCGCGTATCCATAACGCCGGAAACCACGGGTACCGGCTCGACACATCGACGAGCCGACGCGCCAGTTGCGTGATGCCCGCGAGCGGATCGTCGGGATGCTCCCCGAACGGATTGCCGAGTTCGGCGCGCAGCGGCAGGAAGCGCTCGTCGATCAGCACGTCGATCAACTGCTCGCGGGTCTTGAAGTAGTAATGGACCATTGCCGGCGTGAATCCGGCCTCGCGGGCAATCGCACCGAGCGTCGTATCGAAGATGCCCTGCCTTGCGAACAGTTCGAGCGCCACGTCGAGTAACCGGGCGCGCTGTTCCGGCCCGCGCGCGCTGCCCGTTGGGCGGCCGGGACGACGCGGCGGCGTGGCGGCAACGCGCGGCTTGCGTTCCTTCGGTTTCAACGTGTTTGTGGCGGATCGGGTCGTGGCCATGTAAGTGTTTCGGATTTGACGAACAGGGAATTGTCGAATATATTAATCTCGTCGTTAATTAATTTCAAGGCCGGATCCCCGGCTGCCCGTTCCCATGAACCTCGATACCACCGTCTCCGCGCCCGTTGCCAGTGCGCCTGCCCACCCGCCGCTGCGCCTGCTGCTTTCGGCGCTGCTGCTGGTCACGCTGCTGTCCGCGCTCGACCAGACCATCGTGTCGACCGCGCTACCTACCATCGTCGGCGAACTGGGCGGGCTGGCCAACCTGTCGTGGGTCGTGACCGCCTACATCCTCTCGTCGACGGTCGTGGTGCCGCTGTACGGCAAGTTCGGCGATCAGTTCGGCCGCAAGATCGTGTTGCAGGCCGCGATCGGCGTCTTTCTCGTCGGCTCGGTGCTGTGCGGGCTCGCGCAGAACATGACGCAACTGATCCTGCTGCGCGCGCTGCAAGGTCTCGGCGGCGGCGGTCTGCTGGTGGTGACGATGTCGGCGATCGCCGACGTCGTGCCGCCAGCCGGACGCGGGCGCTATCAGGGGCTGTTCGCCGGTGTGTTCGCGCTTGCGACGATCGTCGGTCCGCTGCTCGGCGGCTTTCTCGTCGAGCATCTGTCGTGGCGCTGGATTTTCTATATCAACGTACCGCTGGGCCTGATGTCGTTCGCCGTGATCGGCGCGGTGTTCAAGCCGCACGTGACACAAGTCCGGCACACCATCGACTACATGGGCGCCGCGTTTCTCACGTTCGCGCTCACCGGCATCATTCTCTTCACGAGCCAGGGCGGCACGATCCTGCCGTGGTCGTCGGCGCAACTGTGGTGCACGCTGGTGATGGGGCTGATTTCGATCGGCGGCTTTATCTACGAAGAGCGCAACGCGCCGGAGCCGATCATCCCGCTCGAACTGTTTCGCGAGCGCACGTTTCTGCTCTCGAGCCTCGTCAACTTTATCGTCGGTGTCGCGCTGGTCGGCTCGGTGACGTTCCTGCCGCTGTATCTGCAGATCGTCAAGGGTTCGACGCCGACCCAGGCCGGCATGCAGATGCTGCCGATGATGGGTGGCCTGCTCGTGATGTCGGCCGTGATCGGCCGCGTGATCAGCAAGATCGGCAAGTACCGTATGTTCCCGATCACCGGCACGTTTCTGGTCAGCATCGCGCTGGTGCTGCTCGCCACGCTGAAGGTCGACACGCCGCTGCACCTGATGTTCCTGTACACGGGGCTGCTTGGCTGCGGTCTCGGGATGGTGATGCAGGTGCTGATACTCGCGGTGCAAAGCGCCGCCGATCCGAAGCACATCGGTGTCGCAACGTCGGGGGTGACGCTGGCCCGTTCGATCGGCGGCTCGATCGGTGCTGCGTCGTTTGGCGCGGTGTTCTCGAATGGCGTCGCCACACGGCTGCAACGGCTCGTGCCGGCCGGCACGGAACTACCCCACACGCTCAGCCCGGCGACGATCCAGCAGTTGCCCGAGGCGTTGCGCAACGACTACCTGCAGGCGTTCGCAGGCGCGCTGCACACGGTGTTTTTCTTCGCAGCCTGTTTCGCCGTCATTGCGTTCGTGCTGACGTGCCTGATCGAGGAGAAGCCGTTGCGGGCGCGGTGATGGACGCATGTTCCATCGCACGCTGCAACGCTTCGTAGACTTTCGGCCGGTTGCATTGCGACACGTTGAAACGCAGGAAGCTCGTCGCGCCATGCGACACACTGAACACGTTGCCCGGCGCGAACACAATGTTCTCCGTGAGCGCGTAACGCGCGATATCGGCGGCATCGAGCCCGTCCGGCAGGCTTGCCCAGACGAAGAGACCGGCGCGCGGTCGGGTCCATAGCGCGAGACCCGCCGAAGTGAGACGCCGCACCGTCTCGCCCATCGCATCGGCGAGATGCACGCGCAGGTTTTCGAGGTGCCGCCTGTATGTCCCATCCACCAGCAACCGATGCACGACGCCGGTCGCGAGTTGGCTGTTGCCGAACGACGTCGCGAGCTTCAGATCGATGAGCGGTTCGATCCATTCGCTGCGCGCAGCGATGTAGCCGCAACGCACGGCGGCGGACAGCGTCTTCGAAAAACTGCCTATCGATACGACACGCGCCAGCCCGTCGAACGACGCGAGTCGCGGCGCCGGTTCGTCCTCGAGATCCGCGAAAATTTCGTCCTCGACGATCAGCAGATCGTGTTCGTAGGCGAGCTTCAGCAAGCGATGCGCTACCGCCGGTGCCAGCGTCGCGCCGGTCGGATTGTGGAGCGCGGAATTGGTCACGTAGAGCCGCGGCCGATGCGCGACGAGCGCCTGCTCGAATGCGGCGAGATCGGGGCCGACCGGCGTGTATGGCACGCCGATCACCCGCACCCGATGCGCGCGCAGCAGCGCCTGGAAATTGAAGTAGCATGGGTCGTCGATCAACACCGTGTCGCCCGGTTCGAGCAGGAAACGGCACACGAGATCGAGCGCCTGGGTACCGCTGTCCGTCAGCACGATCTGCTCGGGCAGCACGGCGGTGCCATGCTGCCCGAGCCGCCATGCGAGTTGCTGGCGCAATGCCGGCAAGCCGGCCGGCGTTGCGTAGTCGGCGAGTTGCGCGGTCTGGTCGCGCGCGATGGCACGTAACGCGCGCCGCACGCCGTCCTCGGGCAGCCACGATGCCGGCAGCCAGCCGCAGCCCGGCTTCAGCGCACGCGTATCGGCTTCGAGCGACTGCCGCGTGAGCCACAACGGATCGACGTCGCGGTCCAGACGCGGTCCGAGATCGGCAAGCGCGAGCGGCGGCGCATGACCCGAGACGAAGAAGCCCGACCCGCGACGCGCCACGAGCACGCCTTCGGCCACGAGCCGGTCATACGCTTCGACCACGGTCGATTTCGATACATCGAGCGTACCCGTCATGCTGCGCAGCGACGGTACGCGCGCGCCCGGCATCAGCGAACGGTTGGCGATCCGCTCGCGCAATGTGTCCATGACGGTGTCGACGCGCGTGCCCGAGGTAACCCCCGTAGCAACTGGAGTGTCCTGGCCGGATCGGTTCATCTGTACTGCTCCTTTGTAAGTACAGTTTGAATGAATTGTACTGACCTGTAGCTTACCCTTTCGGCTGCGCCGGCGGATACTCGCTGCTTGCGCTTCACAGGGATGCTCCGATGGACAAGACGACGGACGGTTGGCTCAGCGGCATGATTGGCGTGGTGATTTTCAGCGGCTCATTGCCGGCCACGCGCGTAGCAGTGCAGGGGCTGGACCCGCTGTTTCTGACGCTCGCGCGCGCCGCCATTGCCGGTGTGCTCGCCCTCGCGCTGCTAATCGTGTTTCGCGAAAAGCGGCCGGCGCGCAGCGACATCGTGCCGCTGCTGATCGTCGCACTGGGTGTCGTCGTCGGTTTTCCGCTGCTGACCGCGCTCGCGCTGCGTCATGTCACGTCGGCGCATGCGATCGTGTTCATCGGGCTGCTACCGCTCGCGACCGCGATCTTCGGCGTACTGCGCGGCGGCGAGCGGCCGCAGCCGGCCTTCTGGATTTTCTCGGCGCTCGGCAGTACGGCGGTCGTGGGGTTTGCGGCGCGCAACGGGGTGACGGCGTCGCTCGCCGGCGATACGTTGATGCTCGCGGCGATTGTCGCGTGCGGGCTCGGTTATGCGGAAGGCGCGCGGCTGTCGCGGCATCTGGGTGGCTGGCAGGTGATCTCGTGGGCGCTCGTCCTGTCGCTGCCGGCCATGCTGCCGCTCGCCTGGTGGCTACGGCCCGCCTCGTTCGACGGCGTCAGTCATGCCGCGCTGTGGGGCCTAGCGTATGTGTCGCTGTTCAGCATGCTGATCGGCTTCGTGTTCTGGTACCGCGGGCTCGCACTCGGCGGTATCGCAGGGGTGGGACAGTTGCAGTTGCTGCAACCGTTCTTCGGTCTCGTGCTGGCGGCCGGGCTGCTGCACGAGCCGGTGCCGCCGGCGATGATCGCGGTTACGGTCGCTGTCGTCGCCTGCGTGGCGGGAGCCAGGCGATTTGCGCGGCGGGAGCCTGTGCGGAGCTGAAGCTACGGTTGCGATGCCGATCCACGCGATCCGCCCGATCCTCCCAAGGCCCCGGACGCAGCGTTGCACTTGTAGCCCTGCGGTATCCTGACACCCTTGCCGAACAGGAGCCCTCATGAAGTTTTCGCACTACCTCGCGCTCGCCGCGCTCGCGTTGCCGGTGCTGCCGCTCGCGGCGCACGCGCAAACCTCGCAGACCTATCGCTTCGGCGAAGGACAGTCCACGTTGCAGCCCGCCGCCGCGCCTCAGCCGGCGACACCAGCGGCGCAGCCCCAGATGCAGGCACGGCGACAAGCCGAAGCGCGTCCGACGAAACGGCCGAAGCACAAGATCAAGAAGCATCGTCGGCGTATTACGCCCCGGCTGTCGACTCAGTCGATTTACTCGCACCCCTGAGGCACAGACAAGGCTCTACGGAATCAGGGAATCAGAATCACCGAGCCCGTCGTCGCACCGGTTTCCATTCGCCGGTGTGCATCCGCCGCGCGCTGGAGCGCCAGGCGCTCGCCGATCTCGACGTGCAGACCGCCTGCCACGCGATCCAGTGTTTCGCGTGCCGCGCGCTGGTACTGCACCGTGTCACGCATGAGGCCGAGCACACTCGGCCGCGCGAGGGCGATCGAACGTGCGGGGCCGAGTTCGTCGAGCGAAACAGGCGCGGCCTCTCCGGCAACCTGCCCGACGCTCGCCACCATTCCGAACGGCTTCACTGCACCCAGCGTACGCCGCAGCGTATCGCCACCGATGCCATCCACCGCGTAGTCGACGCCCGCCCCGCCGCCAAACTCACGGGCTGCTTCGACGAAATCCTCGTCGCGATACAGCACCGCCTGATCGAGCCCGTGCGCGAGCGCCAGCGCCGCCTTCTCGCGCGACCCGACCGTCCCGATCACGCGCGCACCGAGCGATTTCGCCCACTGCACGAGAATGAGTCCGAGGCCGCCCGCCGCCGCGTGGACGAGCAGCGTGTCGCCAGGCTTCAGTTCGCGTACGCGCCGCAGCAGCATCCAGCTGGTTACACCACGCAAAAGCGCGGCGGCGGCCGTTTCATAGGAGATGCCGTCGGGCACCGGCAGCACACGATCGGCCGGCAGGTTGCGCAGATTCGTATAGCTGCCGGGCGGCATGCCGCCATACACGACGCGCTGGCCGGTCTGGATGCCGTCGACACCCAGCCCCACCGCTTCCACGACGCCCGCCGCCTCGACGCCAGGCACGGCCGGCAACTGCGGCAGACGATACAGACCAGAGCGGAAGTAGACGTCGACGAAATTCACGCCCACGGCCGTCTGCCGGATCTGCACCTCGCCGGCGGCCGGCGCCGGCACCGGATTCGAAAACATCCGCAACACCCCCGCGTCGCCATAGGCTTCGAAACCGATCTGATACGCGTCACGCTGTCCCATCGCTGCACTCCATCAATTGACAATGGGCGATCATAGGCTTCGTGCATAATCGATTGGAATTCCAGATAAATCGTCAACTACTGTGCAAAATTCGACAGATAGCTCGAAGCCCGTGCCCGGCCTGCAATGGGACGACATCCGCTATTTTCTGGCGGCGGCACGTGGCGGCAGCCTCTCCGGGGCCGCGCGCACGCTGGGCGTCCAGCATTCGACAGTCGCGCGCCGCATCGACGCGATGGAGCAGATGCTCGGCGTGCGTCTGTTCGACCGGCTGCCGCGCGGCTGGCCATTAACAACCGAAGGCCAGTTGCTGGTCGATCACGCGGTGCGCATCGAAGAAGAAGCGCATGCGTTCGAACGCGCATCGCGCGGCGCGGTGTCGCTGCAGGGCACGGTGCGGTTGTCGGTGCCGCCCGGGTTCGGCAGCCATTTTCTGGTGCCCCGGCTCGCGGTATGGCGGCGTGCATGGCCTCGCATCCAGCTCGATATCGTCGGCGAAGCGCGGGCTGCGAACCTGTTTCGCCGCGAAGCGGATCTTGCGGTGCGGCTCGGCCGCCCACCGGAACCCGGGCTCGCCGCGCGCAAGCTCGGCACGATGCGGTTCTCACTGCGTGCTACCGCGCACTGGCGTAGCCGGGCGCCCAGCGAATGGGAATTCATCGGCTACAACGAAGCGCTCGCAGATGCGCCGCAGCAGCAGTGGCTCGTGCAGTTCGCGGGAGCCCGGCCGTTCGCGCTGATCGCGAACGACCTCACGTCGATCTACCAGGCGTGCCGCGCCGGTGCCGGCGTGGCCTTGTTACCGGGCTTTATCGCGAACGGCGATGATGCGTTGACCGTTCTCAATACCGACGTCGTATGCGATGTGGAACGCGAGATCTGGCTCGCCGTTCATCCTGACGTGCGACGCTCACCGCGCGTCCAGGCCGTCGCCGAAGCGATCGCGCAGGCAGTACACGATGCCGGTGACAGCCTGTGATGCCGCTGCCCGACAACACACGCAATGTGGCCGCTTTCGTTGCGCGTCATTTTTGACCTGCTTCAATTCGCTGGCTCACGCTGGCATAGTGAATCCCGAACCAGAACTCCTACTGCGCCGTGTGCGCTGTCCCGCTTCGACGCGCACGACCTATCGCTCTACCCGACACCCCATGCTCACCCTCCCCACCGACACAACCCAACTACGCGACGCCACCGACTCCGACCTGCCCGCCATCCAGGCCATCTACGCGCATCACGTGTTGACAGGCGTCGCCTCGTTCGAGGAAATACCTCCTTCCGTCGACGATCTACGGGCGCGCCGCGCCGCCGTGCTGGAGCGCGGCCTGCCGTACATGGTGGCGGAGATCGACGGCAAGGTCGCGGGCTATTGCTACGCAACGCCATACCGCCCGCGCGCGGCCTATCGCCACACGATCGAAGACTCGATCTACATCGATGACGCCTTTCGCGGTCGCGGCCTCGGCCGCGTGTTGCTACAGGCACTGATCGAGCGCTGCGAAGCCGGCCCCTGGCGGCAGATGATCGCGGTCATCGCGGACGGCGGCCGCGGCGGCTCCCTGTCGCTGCACGCAAGCCTCGGCTTCGAACTGATCGGCACGATCAAGGGTGCCGGCTTCAAGCACGGCCGCTGGCTCGACACCACGCTGATGCAGCGCCCGCTCGGCAAAGGCAGCGACGTCATGCCTGACGACCTGCGTCCGTGAGCCACCTGACCCCACGCGGTGACGGCCCGATCCGGCAAGCTATTTATTGGATGCGCCCGGTTCGCGGCGTGGCGCGTTAAAATCGCGACATGCCCAAGACGCCCTCTCCCGCCGTAGCGACGCCAGCCACGCCGCGCAACGAATACACCGTCGACGAACTCGCGCGTGTGACCGACACCACCGTGCGCAACGTGCGCGCCTATCAGGATCGCGGCCTGCTCTCGCCGCCGGAAAAACGCGGTCGTGTCGGCGTGTACGACGACACGCACGTTTCCCGCTTGAAGCTGATCAACCATTTGCTCGCACGCGGCTACACGCTCGCGAACATCCAGGACCTGATCAAGGCCATCGACGAAGGCCACGACCTGCGCTCGATCCTCGGGCTCGAAACGGCGATCGGCAGTAGCTGGTCGCAAGAACGGCCGAAGAAATACTCGTTGCTCGAACTCATGCAACTGTTCGGCGGCAAGGCTTCGCCGACGATGCTCGGCAAAGCGATCGAACTGGGATTGCTCGAACGCGAAGGCCTGTCGTTCGTCGCGCGCAGCCCGTCCACGCTCGCTGCCGGGGCGACGATGGCGCGCGAAGGCGTACCGACTCCCGACCTGCTCGACGCATTGCGCGTGTCACGCCCGCACTTCAACGCGATCGCCAAGGCGCTGGTCGATCTGGTGGTTCGCCGGCTGGACCACTACGAGGCCGGCGCGCTGCCGCCTCCCGCCGATGTCCCCGCACTCGTCGACGCTATCTGGCGTATCCGTCCGCTCAGCATGGTGCTCGTCGAAAGCGAGATGAATCGCGCGCTCGAGGAAGCATCGGGCGACTATCTCGGCGACCGCGTCGCCGGAATCATGGAGAAGCTGGGCCACGTGCACGACGGCGACTCCGTGACACAGGTCAAACCGGCGGACCCGCCCAAGGGCCGCAAGAAGTAGCGCGCCTAACGCGCGGCGCCCTGCCGCGCGTCATATCCAAATCTGCATTGCTTGGTTTGCGCCGGCGTGTGTGCGTGCGACGATCTCCCGCACCTCGTAACCGCACAACCACGCACGGCCACCGCTCAGCGCGTGGCCGCTGCGCATTCACCCCTGGAGCTTCCGATGAAATCTCAACCGGCGAGAAACCGGCGCAGACTCGCGCTCGCTGCCGTTGCGCTCGCGCTGTCGTTTGGCGCAACCGGCGCGTCATTCGCACAGAACACAAATCGCGCCGGCGGCGATCGCGTGCTGCGCGTCGGTTATCAGAAAGCCGGCCTGCTCGCGGTTCTGAAAGCACAAGGCACGCTTGAAACGAAGCTCAAACCGCTCGGCTACAGCGTTAAATGGTTCGAATTTCCCGCGGGCCCGCAACTGCTCGAAGCGCTGAACGCGAACAGTATCGACTTCGGCTATACCGGCGCACCGCCGCCGGTGTTTGCCCAGGCGGGCGGCGTCGGCTTCGTGTACGTCGGCGCCGAGCCGGGTAGCAAGCTCAGCGAAGCGCTGATCGTCAAGGCCGATTCGCCGCTGCGCAAACTGGCCGATCTGAAGGGCAAGCGCGTCGCCTTGCAGAAGGGTTCGAGCGCCAACTATCTGCTGCTCGAGCTATTACGCCAGGCGGGGCTCGGCTACGACGATATCCGTCCGGTGTATCTGGCGCCCGCCGATGCACGCGCCGCCTTCGAAAAGGGCGACGTCGATGCATGGGCTATCTGGGACCCGTACTACGCGGCCGCACAGCAGGCACTGAAGGCGCGCACGCTTGCCGACTACACGGCGCTCCCGCCCGCGGGCCTCACGTACAACTTCTACGAAGCCACCCGCGACTTCGCGCAACAGCATCCCGATGTGGTCAGCGAGGTGCTCGTGCAACTGCGCGCGAGCGGCCTGTGGGTCAACCAGCATCCCGCGGAAACGGCCGCGCTGATCGCGCCGAAGGTCGGGCTCGATGCCGCGCTGGTGGAGAAATGGATACGCCGCGTGCCGTACGGCGCGACGGCCGTCACCGACGACATCGCGCGGGCGCAACAGCACGTCGCCGATGCGTTTTACGGCGCGAAGCTGATTCCGCAGAAAATCGCCGTGAAGGACAACGTCTGGCAAAACAGCAGCGCCAACGCGCGGCTTGCCGCCCAGTAAGACACCGCCGCACTCCCCCTCGTTTTTTCCTGCCGGCCTTACCGCACCGCCCTTGCGGGCGCGGCAAGGCCGGCTGGCGCCGCTCTCCCCCTCCCCATAGAGTCCCCCGTCTAAACAGGGACTTGCGTCATCCGGGCTTCATCTCTATCGTTACATCAATCAATGTAACAGTTATGAGCGGATAAAAAAGGAGACAGACCGGATGAATGCGCGCACGATGCCTCCGGACGCCGCGGCGTCCATCGATACCGACGTTGCGATCATCGGTTCCGGCTTCGCCGGTCTCGGGATGGCGATCCGGCTGCGTCAGAGCGGCCAGACCGATTTCATGATCGCGGAGAAGGCCGATTCCGTCGGCGGTACGTGGCGCGACAATCACTATCCGGGCTGCGCCTGCGATGTGCAGTCACACGTCTACTCGTTCTCGTTTGCACCGAACCCGCGCTGGACGCGGATGTTCGCGCGCCAGCCGGAAATCCGCTCGTATCTGGAAGAATGCACGACGCGCTTCGGCGTGCAGCGCCATCTGCGCTTCGGTCACGAACTCGTCAGCGCGATCTACGATGAGGCGAGCCACCGCTGGCAGTTGCGCTTCGCAAACGGTCAGCAGTGGTCGGCGCGCGTGCTGGTGTCGGGCATGGGCGGCCTGTCGCGCGCGGCGATGCCGAACATTCCGGGTATCGAGAACTTCACGGGCAAATCCTTCCACTCGCAGCACTGGGACCACACGTATTCGCTGGAAGGCAAGCGCGTTGCAGTGATCGGCACCGGCGCCAGCGCGATCCAGTTCGTGCCGCAGATCGCACCGAGCGTTGCGAAGCTCGAACTGTTCCAGCGCACGCCGCCGTGGATCATGCCGAAGGCCGACCGCGCGATCAAACCGATCGAGCAGTGGCTCTTCAAGCATCTGCCGTTCACGCAAAAGATCATGCGCACGGGCCTCTACTGGATGCTCGAATCGCGCGTGCTCGGTTTCGCGATTCATCCGTCGCTGATGAAGACGGTGCAGAAGGTCGCCGAGCGGCATCTGCGCCGCCAGGTGCCCGATCCGAAACTGCGCGCGACGCTCACGCCGAACTACACGATCGGCTGCAAACGCGTGCTGATTTCGAACGACTACTTCCCGGCACTCTCGCGTCCCAACGTGTCGGTGGTGACGACCGGTATTACGCGCATCGAGTCCGATGCTGTAGTCACCGATGACGGCGTACGTCACCCGGTGGACTGCGTGATCTACGGCACGGGCTTCCAGATCTCCGATCCGTTCCCACGGGGCGTCGTGCTCGGTCGCGACGGCGTCGACATCGTCGATACGTGGCGCGACGGCGTGCATGCGTATCTCGGTAGCACCCTGCCCGGCTATCCGAACTTCTTCATGATCGTCGGTCCGAACACCGGCCTCGGTCATAACTCGATGGTGTACATGATCGAGTCGCAGGTCGAATACATCCTGCGCGCGCTGCAGACAATGCGTACCGAACGCGCGGCAGCCGTCGAAGTGCGACCGCAGGTCGAGCGCGCGTACAACGAGAAAATCCAGAAGCAGCTCGATCGTGCGATCTGGTCGACGGGCGGTTGCACGAGCTGGTACCTCGATCCGCGCAGCGGCAAGAACACGACACTGTGGCCGGGATTCACGTGGCGTTTCCGCCAGGCGACGAGCAGCTTCAGCATGGGCGACTACTACGCGTACGCGCCGACTGCGGCGCACGATGCAAAGCTCGCCCCGGTGCAGGACCGCAATGGCGTAACCGCCACGACGGCCTCCGCGGAAGCGACCTGAACACCCGGCACGGCAAACGCATTCCGGATATCGAAACGCAACGCAAACGCATTGAAAACGACAAAGCATCGAGAGAGACAGGAGAAAAGCGCATGAAGAATTTCACCGACAGAGTGGCCGCGATTACCGGTGCGGGCTCAGGCATGGGCCGCTCGCTCGCGATCGCCCTCGCCCGCGAAGGTTGCCACCTCTCGCTGGCGGACCGCAACGCGACGAGCCTCGCGGAAACGGCGCAACTCGCGCAGGCCGCCGCACCGCAGGTGGTCGGCGCGCCGCTGCGCATCACGACCCGCGCGCTCGACGTCTCCGATCGCGCCGCGATGTTCGACTGGGCCGCCGAAACGGTTGCGCAACACCATCGCGTGAATCTCGTGTTCAACAATGCGGGCGTCGCGCTGTCGAGCACGATCGAAGGCATGGAATACAGCGATCTCGAGTGGATTGTCGGCGTCAATTTCTGGGGCGTCGTGCATGGCACGAAAGCGTTCCTGCCGCATCTGAAGGCGTCGGGCGCGGGGCACATCGTCAATACGTCGAGCCTGTTCGGCATCTTCGCGCAGCCCGGCATGAGCGGTTACAACGCGACCAAATTCGCGGTGCGCGGCTTCACCGAATCGCTGCGTCAGGAACTCGATCTGATGAACTGCGGCGTCTCCGCGACCTCCGTGCATCCGGGCGGCATCCAGACCGGAATCGCGCAGTCGGGCCGCATCTCGAAGAACATGATCGGTTTCATGATCGAGAGCGAGCAGCAGGGCAAGGACGATTTCGAGAAGTTTTTCATCACGACCGCGGACGAAGCGGCCCGCGTGATCCTCGATGGCGTACGCAAGAACAAGCGCCGCGTGCTGATTGGTCGCGATGCGAAAGCCGGCGACTGGCTTGCACGCATCCTGCCCTCCGCATACCAGGTGCTGGTCGTGATGCAGACGCGCCGCATGGCGCGCATCGCGCACAAACGCGCCCTCGCACGCGATGCGGCGGCGACAAGCCGGCGCGCATGATGCGCTCGAAGCGGCGCCGCTCACTGAACCACGAGAACGCTACTGTCAAAGAGTAACAAGGAGCACAACGATGATTCCGATTCGCCGCGACCTGCGGTTCGCACTGCCGCCTGAACGGGCCTCCGACTGGCACGCATTCGGTTCGCACGTGACGCACTACTTCAACGCGCTGTCGCTGCTGTTTCCGGCCGGCGAGCGCTTCTTCATGGACAGCGTGCGCTACTACCGCGACCAGATCACCGACCCTGTGCTGAAGAAGCAGGTGCTCGGCTTCATCGGTCAGGAAGCGATGCATACGCGCGAGCACATCGAATACAACGACCTGCTGCAAGCGGCCGGGTTGCCTGCGCACAAGCTCGACAACAAGCTCGCGGCGTTCCTCAACTTCAACCGCAAGATACTGCCGCCGTCGTTCCAGCTCGCGATGACCATCGCGCTCGAACACTACACGGCGATGCTTGCGGGGTTGCTGCTCGAAGACGAAACGCGCATCGCCGGATCAGTCGAGGGTTATGCGCAGATGTGGACGTGGCACGCGCTCGAAGAAACCGAGCACAAGGCTGTTTCGTACGACGTCTGGAATACCGTCGTCAAACCGGGCCCGGCGCGCTATCTGGTGCGTACCGGCACGATGCTGGCCACCACCGTCGTGTTCTGGCTGATCGTGTTCGACTACCACGTGCGGCTGATATTCGCCGACCGCAAGCGCGGCGGCCATCTGCGCGGCATGTGGGAAGTCGTCAAGTTTCTGTACGGTCCGCGTCATGGCGTGTTTCCGCGTATCGCACTCGAATGGTTGCGCTTCTTCAAGCCGGGTTTCCATCCGTGGGATCACGATAATCGCGCGCAACTGTCGCGTATCGATGGACTGGTCGCTGCTGTCGAGGCCTCCAACGCGGGGAACCCCGCGCTGAAGGCGTCGCGCCGCGGCGTGCGAGCCGCAGCATGATTCGCGACACGCTCGTCGTCGACGCGGGCGACGTGCGGCTCGCCGTCTATGTCAGCGGCCCGCGTGACGCCACACCGATCGTGCTCGTGCACGGCTATCCGGATTCGGCCACAGTGTGGGAACCGGTGCGCGCGCAACTCGATTCGCGCTATCGCGTGATCTCTTACGACGTGCGCGGTGCCGGTGCATCGGAGGCGCCCGCCGCACGCTCGGGCTACCGGCTCGAACGCCTCGCCGCCGATCTCGCCGCCGTCACCGCGGCGACCTGCGGCACGCGGCCGTTCCATCTGGTCGGTCACGACTGGGGCTCGATCCAGTGCTGGGAAGCGGTCACGGACCCGGGGTTCCAGGGGCGTATTGCGTCCTACACGTCGATCTCGGGACCGTGCCTCGACCACGCGGCGTTGGGCCTGCGCGGCGATCGCGACCAGAAGGCCGCACAGGCGGGGTCAGGCAGCAGGCTCAAGCAGATACTGAAGTCCTGGTACATCTTCTTCTTTCACCTGCCGCTCATTCCGGAACTGGTGTGGCGCCTGGGCGGCGCGCGCAGCTGGCCGCTGTGGCTGCGCGTGACGGAACGCGTACGCCCCGAGCGCGACCCCGCGCAACTGCGCAACGCGCTCAACGGCATCAACCTGTATCGCGCGAATTTCATCGACCGTCTGCTGCATCCGCGCGCACGGCATGCGCATACGCCGGTGCAGTTCATCGTGCCGATGCGCGACCGCTATGTCGGACCGCCGCTTTCGCTCGGACTCGAGCGCTGGCTTGGGCCCTATGTGCGCACTGAGATCGATGCGAGCCATTGGGTGGTGCTGCGCGATCCGTTGCTGATCGCCGCGGATATCGATAGTTTCGTTGCGCAACATGCGCAGATGGATGGCGCGGTTGGTGTTGTCGATACTGTTCGCAGCGCAACGCCTGGTGGCGGCAACGCTATCAACGCACAGGCGGCAGGCGCCTGACCATCGTCGGGTAGTCGACGACGAGACCGTCGTCGTCGACTTTCAGATGGGTCGTGAATCCACTCAGCAAACCTTCGTAGCGATACTCGCGATCCCGCTCGATACACGTGTACGCCTGATCGACACGCGTCACCTGCAGCTCCGGCGCGGCGATATAGGCCACTGCTATGGTCTGACGCTCGCCCTCCGCGAGTTGCAACCGGCGAATTGGCAGCGTGTTGGTGAACGGCGTCACGGTGATGTCGATATCGATGCAGCCATCGAGCGCGTTTAACGTCAGACCGTGTCCGTCGCGCCAGTGACCTGCGCCGTCGGCGTGCAGTTCGAGTTCGCCGCCGCCTGCGACTTTCAAAAACGCGTACGTCACCCGCCATAGCGGATCGCATCGGACGGTGTAGTAAAGGCCGTAGGTTTGGCCATCGCGCTGCCCGATCACCGTGCTTTCGATGAAAAATCCCTCAGGTCGTGCATCGAACGTCAGATGCTCGATGCCGTCGTCTTCTTCGGATGCCCAACGCACTGTGCGCATGACCGTGCCTCCTTGGGTAGGACTGCGTGCGCCCGATTCGATATCGCCGAGCGCCGCTTTGTCAGGGAGGTTCATGGTAACGCGGCCGTTGGCGGGCACGCGGAGTGCCTAGCCGAACCGGCACCACCCCGGGGCAGTTGAACCTGGCCCGGTATCGCAGACCGGCAACGCATCGTGGCCCAGATGTGCGATACTATGCGCAATATTATGCGCATGGGAGTTGAACATGGGTTTTGCACAAATCCGCCAGGTGGGAGAACTGTCCCCGTCTCAATCGGCGCGGAAAGCTACACGCAAGCCGACGAATGTATCGTTGCCGTCCGATCTGCTTGACCGCGCGAAGGAACTGGACGTCAACGTCTCACGTGCAAGCGAACGCGGGCTACGAGCAGAGGTCCATGAAGCCGAGGCGCGTTTGTGGGCAGCAGAGCACGCAGGTTTCATCGCAGAGATGAACGCACGCATCGAGCACGATGGTCTACCGCTCGACGAGCATCGGATGTTCTGATGGCCCGATTTGATCTGCACAACAATCCGTCATCCAGGTCCAGGGCGAAATCTCCGTACGTACTCGATGTTCAAAGCGATCATCTGGGAGATCTGATGTCGCGGGTCGTAATCCCGCTGACACGCGTGACCGGTAACTACACAGTGGCCAAGGTCGCGCAGGATCTTGCGCCGATTATCGAAATCGGCGGCGAAAAATTCATACTGGAAACGCCATTTCTTGGCGCGATCAGAACCAGTGAACTAGGACCCACAATCGGAACGCTCCAACACGAACAGGGCCGGGTTCTCGCTGCACTCGATCGTCTGTTCGGTGCTTTCTGATTAGTCGTAGGCAACGGCACCGGCCGGACCGCATCACCTTCAACGCTAGCTCGGTTCCGCCTGCGAAAATCCCCGAACATACCCCTTCATAAAATCCACCCACGCCCGGATCTTCTGCGGCACATGCCGCGTCGGAAGATACAGCGCGTAAACCGCCTGCTTCGGAAACCGGTAGTCCGGAAGTGCATCGATCAGCGCCCCGCTGGCAAGGTCGTCGCGCACGAGCCATTCCGGCAGTAGCGCGACACCGCTTCCCCGCAGAGCCAGCGCCCGCAACACCGAGGCGTTATCGGCCACGATGCGCGGTTTCGCAAGCGGACGGAACACATGCTGCCGGCCGTCGCGGTCCTGCAGCGTCCACGCGGCAATGCGCTCCAGCCGGCTATGGCCGAGTCTCGCGAGGCCTGCCAAGGCATCAGGTGACTCGATGCGTGTCATGCCGGTTCCAGCGAGCAGTGCCGGCGACATCACCGGCCTCACTTCATAGGTGTCGAGACAGACGCCCCGATACGGCGAATCCTCGAACTGCTCGAGCCGGCCAAGGCGGATCGCCACATCAAACCGCTCGCGTGCGAGATCGACCTGCGCCGTATGCGTCTCCAGACGGACCTGCAATCCCGGATGCACCTGCATGAATTCGTGCAACGCAGGCGCGATGACCATCAGTCCGTATTCGACCGTCGATGTCACGCGCAAGCTACCTTGCATGCCGCCGTGCTCGCCGCGGGCTTCTTCGATGGCGCCTTCGGCTTCCGCGAGCACGCGCAAACAGCGCTTGTAAAAGCGCTCTCCAGCGTCGGTCATTTCGACGCGGCGCGTCGTCCGCGTCAGGAGGGTGACGCCGAGTTCGGCCTCAAGTTGCTTGATGTTGAAACTGACGGCCGCCCGCGCCTGATTCAGCAAGGTCGCGGCGACCGTAAATGAGCCCGTCTCCGCGACCACGCGGAATACGTCGAACCGGTTCAAGCTCACCATGGCGCCCTCTATTGTCAATTTTTTTTGACCAGTCAAGCCAGATTGATCGTCTTACCAGGACGAATCGCGGACTTTACACTACGCCGTCCAATCCGGTTTCCTGCGTTCATGTCCCCTCGTTCGAAAATTGCCGTCGTCTACCTGATCGGTTTCGCCATCGATCTCGCCAACATGTTCGTGATCAACACCGCGTATCCGGCGCTCCAGCGCGAACTGCGCGCGTCGGTCGCGCAACTCGCGTGGGTGGGCAACATGTACATGCTCGGGTTGACGGTCGTGATCCCGCTCGGTATCTGGCTCGCGCGTCGTTTCGGCGAGCGGCGGGTACTGGTGGCATCGCTGCTGATCTTCGCGCTGGGCAGCGCGGGCGCGGCAAGCGCGCCATCGATCGGCGCGCTACTTGTTTTGCGGCTCATCCAGGGGTTGGGCGGCGGGCTGCTGATCCCTGTCGGACAGGCGATGACCTATCGCGCCTACCCGTCGGAAGCGCGCGCGCATCTGACGTCGATCGTGATGATGGTGGCGCTACTCGTGCCTGCGCTGTCGCCGGCGCTCGGCGGCGTGATTGTCGATCACACGTCGTGGCGCTGGATCTTCTTCGGGATGCTGCCGCTCGCCGCCCTCGCCTGCGGACTCGCACTTGCGTGGCTACCCGCCGACATCGCATCGGACCACTCGCCGGCGCTCGACCTGCGCGGCCTCGCCATCAGCGTGACTGCGCTCGTTTCGCTTCTGCTCGGCCTGACCTTCTCCGGTCAGCGTGGCATGGCTGGCTGGGCCGCCGCGCCGCTTGCCGTCGCGTTCGTCGCGGCTCTCGCTTATGTCCGGCATGCGCATCGCTCGAAGGCGCCGCTGCTCGATCTAACGCTGCTCGCACGACCGTTGCTGCGCGTCGGCATCGTGATCTACCTATGCGTGCCGGGCGTTTTCGCCGGCGTGAATCTCATTGCCACGCTCTACCTGCAGGACGTACTTGGCCTGAGCGCAACGCAGACTGGCGCACTCATGGTGCCGTGGGCCGCTGCGTCGTTCGTTGCGATAACAACGACGCGCCGCTGCTTTCCAAGCTGGGGGGCGAAGCCGCTGTTCGTCTGCGGAATGCTGACCAACTGTGGGGGCATCGCGTTGCTCGCCACACCTTTCGTCGTGCAGGACGCCGGTCCGGTACTTGCGTTCGTTGCGATGGGATTCGGCGCCAGCCTGTGTACGAGCACATCGCAAAGCGCCGCGTTTCTCGACGTGCCCGCCGACCGGATGGGCGACGCGAGCGCACTGTGGAACATCAACCGGCAGTTGAGCTTCTGCCTCGGTGTCGCGGTGCTCGGTAGTGCGCTGAACTTCCTGCTCTCGCACGGTGTGACCGGTGCCGCGCTCACGTCGTATCGTCAATGCTTTCTGCTTGCCGCGTTGCTGACGCTACTGCCTCTTCCGCTCGTCATGCGGCTCGCAACGCACCGTTCCACCGCTAATCAACTCGCCTCCCGTTAATCGCGCCCTCACACCATGAATCCACCGAACCCGTTCTTCCAGGAAATCGTCGACGCACACATCGACATCGAACAATGGCTGTCGGGCCGCGCCGAAGCAGGCCGGCTTGCTGCGCTGCTGAATCGGTTCTCGCCACGTTTTTCGATGGTTACGTTGCAAGGCCTACGGCTCGACCGCACAGCAGTGGATCGGTTGTTTTCGCAGGGGCATGGCAAACGCCCCGGGCTGCGCATCGAGATCGATGAATTGCGCGACATCGATGTGTGGCGCGACGGTGCGGTCGTCGGCTACCGTGAGACGCAGATCGACGAAAGCGGCAGTTGCACAGTCAGACGATCGACTGCTGTGTTGGCGTGCGACGAGTCGGGACACATTACGTGGCGGCACTTGCAGGAGACGTCGGCCGCTTCGTGAGCGCGAACGTAAGGCGCACCTGGTCGTTGCCCGTGTTTTGCCCGATCAGACCAGATGTACGCGCCGGTTGCCCGCCCGGTCACTCCTCCGTCGTCTACCCAAATAGCCACTATCAGCGCACCAGGATGCCTTAATACGCCCCCGTACCCTATCCTCGCGATTCACCCAATCCTGCTGCACCACTCGCTTCATGCACGCCGCCCACGACCCGCAAGCCGCTGCGCTGCGCACGCTGTTGCGCAGCGTCGGCCAGATCGTCCTGCAGCCGAACGCCTGGACCGGCGCCGGTCTGCTCGCGGCATTGCTCATCTGCGAGCCGCGGCTTGCGTGCGCGGCGGCGATGGGCGCCGTGACGGCGAACGTCGTCGCGCTACTCGTCGGTGGTGACGACGCAGCCACGCGTGCCGGATTGCACGGTTTCAATGGCGCCCTCGCTGCGCTGGCCGCGTTCTCGTTCATCGCCGATCCTGCTGAAGCCGTCGCGATCGCGATCCTCGCAGCAACAGCAACCGCGGCACTCGGCGAACCGTGGTCGCACTGGCTGCGCACCCGAGGACTAAGCTGCTATTCGAGCCCATGCCTGATCGTCACGTGGAGCTGGCTGCCGTTCCATCACATCGTTGCAACGCCGACAGCAGCGGCAACAGCAACGCATGCGATCACGACCTTCGCCACGCTGGCTCCAGTCGACGCAGCGCGCGGCGTGTTCGGCGGTCTTGCGCAGATTGCGTTCGCGTCGGGTGCGCTACCGGGATTGCTCATGTTCGCCGGCATCGCAGCCGCGTCGCGGCGCACCGCTCTCGTCGCGCTGAGTGGGGCGGCGCTTGCGAGCGGCGCGCAACTGCTGTGCGGCGCGTCACTATCGTCGTTCGATGCCGGCCTGCTAGGATGTAACGGCGCGCTGACTGCGCTTGCGCTTGTCGACAGCGGTGTGGCAACGATGCTCGGGGCTCTGGCGATAGCGGTACTCCTGCAGCAGCTTGCGATCCGCTGGGGCTGGCCCGCGATGACCGCGCCGTTCGTGCTCGCGACGTGGAGCATGCAGTGGTTGCGGCGCCATACGTTCGATACGTTGCGCCGCGTGCCTGCGCTAGACCCGCAGTCCCACGAAGAACCGCAGGTCACGCAGGCACGAGCAACCGGATAGGCACCGCGCTTCGCATATCGCCACACCCGGCCGCACCCGCCGCCCCACGAGGAGACAGACATGTCGTTCACCCATACGCCGACCGGCCGCGTCGCCGCGACCGGTCCGATGACCGATGCCGAGCACCGGACCCGCACCGATCTCGCCGCCGCCTATCGTCTGGTCGCGCTCAACGGCTGGGACGATCTGATCTACACGCACATCTCCGCGAACGTGCCGGGCGAACCGGGCCACTTTCTGATCAACCCGTTCGGTTTTTCATTCGATGAAGTGTGCGCGTCGAATCTCGTGAAGATCGATATAGCAGGTCAAATCGTCGGTACGAGCGAGCACACGGTGAACGTCACCGGCTTCGCCTTGCATGCGGCCGTTCATGCGGCGCGTGCCGACGCGTTCTGCGTGATGCATCTGCATAACTCCGCAGGTATTGCCGTATCGATCCAGCGCGCGGGCTTGCTGCCTGCGTCGCAACACGCGCTGCGTTTTCACGGGCAGCTCGCGTATCACGACTACGAAAGCGTCGCGTTCACGCCGGCCGAAGGCGAGCGGCTCGTTGCGCATCTCGCCGACAAACCCGCGATGCTGCTGCGCAATCACGGCACGCTCACTGTCGGACGCACGGTCGCGGAAGCGTACGTGCTGATGGCAACGCTCGTGAAGGCCTGTGAAATCCAGTTGCTCGCGCAGGCGCGCGCCCCCGAACACGCGGACCTCGTGCTGCCGTCGGAAGCGGTCGCGGCGCGCACTGCCGAGCAGCTGTTCGACGGCGGCGCCATAGAAGGCGCACTCGAATGGCCCGCGCTACTGCGCAAGCTCGACCGGCTCGATCCGTCGTTTCGCGATTGACCCCAAACATCTTTTTCTTCAGAAGGAATCGTCATGCCCACGTTTCACATCGAGCTTTTCGAAGGACGCAGCATCGAGCAAAAACGTCAGTTTGTCGAAGCGATCACGAAAGCTACCTGCGAGTCGCTTGGCGTCGAGCCGAGTAGCGTCGACATCATCCTCACCGATGTGAAACGCGAAAACTGGGCGACTGGCGGACGTTTGTGGTCAGACCCGGCGTAGCCACCGCATCGCTTTACACCTCCCGGCGACGCACTCGCGTCGCCCCCTTCCCCAAGCCTCTGCTGCAGCGCGGTGTATTGCCGCACTCCGGGTGTAATCACCGCACAAAACGAGCGTTCATCACGCTACGACACACCCCACAAATTCCAATACTGATCAAAGGCTTACGCGCCAATCCGTCACTCAGACGAAACACCCCGCGCGTCCTTTCGCCGCACAGCGCACCGCAGCACAAACGCCTACCCTTGCAACATCTGCAGTACGCAGAGCGCATCGACAGCGGTCGACGCGCGTAGTCAGTTTCCGGTCTCACGCATATGAACACCGCAATCTCGGCCTTCGATCTGGCGCGCATCCAGTTTGCGTTCACCGTCTCCTTCCACATCGTTTTTCCGGCGCTCAGCATCGGTCTCGCAAGCTTCATCGCCGTTCTCGAGTGGCGCTGGCTGCGCACCGGCAAGGCGTACTACAAAGATCTTTGTCTGTTCTGGTCGAAGATCTTCGCAGTCGCCTTCGGCATGGGTGTCGTCTCGGGCGTCGTGATGAGCTACGAGTTCGGCACCAACTGGTCGGGCTTCTCGGCGTTTGCCGGACCGGTCACTGGTCCGCTGCTGATGTACGAAGTCATGACAGCATTCTTTCTCGAAGCGGGCTTCCTCGGCATCATGCTGTTCGGCTGGCATCGCGTGAGTCCGCGTGCGCACTTCGGCGCAACGCTGATGGTCGCGATCGGCACATTGATCTCGACCTTCTGGATTCTCGCGTCGAACAGCTGGATGCAAACGCCGCAGGGTTTCAAGATCGTCGACAACCACGTCGTCCCAGTCGACTGGTTCAAGATCATCTTCAACCCGTCGTTCCCGTACCGGCTCGCGCATATGGCGATCGCGGCGTTTATCGTCGCGGCGCTGGTGGTGGCCGCGGTCGGTGCGTGGCATCTGCTGAAGGGGCGCCGCGATCCGGCGGTCAAGAAGATGTTTTCGATGGCGCTGTGGATGTTGCTGGTCCTCGCCCCGCTACAGGCCGTGGTCGGCGATCAACACGGTCTGAATACACGCAAATATCAGCCGGCGAAGATCGCCGCGATCGAAGGACTGTGGGACACCGAAAAAGGCGGCACCGCGCTGAACCTGTTCGGCATCCCCGACATGCAGGCGGAGACGACGCGCTACGCAGTGTCGATTCCGCATCTAGGCAGCCTGATCCTCACGCATAGCTGGGACGGTGAGATTCGAGGGTTGAAGGAATTTCCGCCGCAGGACCGGCCCAATTCGACGGTCGTGTTCTGGAGTTTTCGCATCATGGTCGGCCTCGGCATGCTGATGATCGCGCTTGCCGTCATCGCCTGGGTATTGCGCCGACGCGGCCGGCTGTTCGAAGCGAAGTGGTTTCACAAACTGACCGTCGCAATGGGGCCAACCGGTTTCGTCACGCTGCTCGCGGGCTGGGTCACCACCGAGGTCGGCCGTCAGCCGTGGGTCGTGTACGGCGTGATGCGTACGGTGCAGGCCGTCTCGCCACTCACCGCGCAGCAGGTCGGCATTTCGCTGATGGCATTCGTGGTCGTCTACTTCCTCGTGTTCGGCACCGGCATCTACTACATGCTGAAGCTGATGCGCGCGGGTCCTGCGCTGCCCGGCGCCACGCCACACGACGCTCCCACCGATAGCACGCGTCACACACACATTACGCACCGCCCGCTGTCTGCTGCCGATTAGCCGATCGACACAGCCCGACACCGACCGTTTCTGGAGATTGCCATGGATGTCACCGTAGTCTGGGCCGCGATCATCGCGCTCGGTCTTTTCATGTATGTCGTGCTCGACGGCTTCGATCTGGGCATCGGCATCGTGTTTCCGTTCTTCCCCGACGAACGCGAACGCGACCTGATGATGAATACCGTCGCACCGGTCTGGGACGGCAACGAAACCTGGCTCGTGCTCGGCGGCGCGGGGCTCTTTGCCGTGTTCCCGATCGTCTATTCGACGGTGTTGTCCGCGCTGTATCTGCCGCTCGTGTTCATGCTCGCGTGTCTGATCTTTCGTGGCGTGTCGTTCGAGATCCGCGCGAAAGCGAAGCGCACGCGGCATCTGTGGGACCTGGCGTTTATCGGTGGTTCGACCGGTGCGGCATTCTTTCAGGGCGTCGCACTCGGCGCGTTCCTGCAAGGCATCCCGGTTGCCGACGGCAGCTTTGCCGGCGATGCGTTCGGCTGGCTCACGCCGTTCAGCCTGCTGACCGGCCTTGGCCTCGTCGCCACCTATGCGTTGCTCGGCTGCTGCTGGCTCGTCGCGAAGACCGAAGGCGATCTGCAGCGCCGGTTGCATCGCATCGTGTGGCCGCTGACGCTCGTGCTGCTCGGCTTCATCGCGCTCGTCAGTCTGTGGACACCGTTGCAGGACCCGCTCATCGCCACACGCTGGTTCGACTCGGGATTGTTGCATCGACTGCTGCCGGTGCCGTTCCTCGTTGCCGTGTGCGCCTTCGTCATGCATCGCGCGGTACGCGACCGGCATCACATCACGCCGTTCGTCGCGGCAATCGCGCTCGTGCTGCTCGGTTATGCGGGGCTACTCTTTTCACTGTGGCCGTACGCGATTCCGTCGAGCATGACCTTGTGGGAAGCCGCCGCGCCACGTTCGAGCCAGGTGTTCACGCTGATCGGCGCCGCGGTGATCCTGCCGGTGATTCTCGGCTACACGATGCTCGGCTACTGGGTATTTCGCGGCAAGGTGCGCCATGGCGACACGCATTATCACTAGGCTGGCGGCGCCGGTCCTCGCGCGGCGCGTGCCCGGTTGGGTCTGGTTCGTCGCGCTGTGGTGCGGCGGAGTCGGCGCGGCGATGCTGCTCGGCTTCGCGTTCAAGGTGCTGATGAACGCCACGCTGTTCGCGGTGGCGTAGCCGGTTCAGCGGTCAAGCGCCCGCTTTTGGCACATGTAACCCGGTGTAAACCACCGGACTTCGCAGTGCACTTCAAAATTTGCGTAGTGGCCTCGTCTACCTAACGACTCCCGGCGCAAAACAGTCGCCGGGATGCCGGGACCTGCCGCGAGGGCGGTGAAGTGTCCCGCAGCTCGAACGGCAAGGACATCGGACCGGGCCGCACGGGGGGACCACTTCACAAGAAACAACTGTTGCAGTTGGACCGGGGAACGCCAACAATACCGGGGAAGCGCCGTCCGCACGGAGCTCGCAAGGCGCCGCGCAGGACAACCTGAGAGCATCCGCGCCGCCAGGCCGGAAGCCGGCCAACCGGGGGGGGGTGGCCGGCTTCCGGAGCCGGTTGTCCGGTAATACGGTCATTCGGCGCACAGCAGAGTAGTGAGTGAAACAGCGGATGAAAAAAACAGAGACTGAAGGCAGCAACCGGCCATGCCCCCGCGGGCACAGCATGACGAGGACGCGGGGTAGCAACACCCGGGACCGTGCACCATCGCCGCACGCGCCTCGGACCATGACGACGCGTCAATCAGGGCGCGCCGCCATCGATGCGCACCAGTCCGGCCGCAAGGCCACCGGTCGCAAAGCGGGCAGCGGGCAGCAACGGCACAACAACAGTGGCACAACAAAGCGGCAAGGCCGACTCGCGGAGACATCATGAAGTTTCTAGTGGCCGACGACCATGAACTCATCCGCCAGGGTGTGAAAGGGCTGTTGCGCGGCCTCGACCCGGATGCCCAGTTCGACGAAGCCGATAGCTGGGAAACGCTCGCCGCCGCCGCCCGGCCCGATGCGGACCACGACCTCGCGATCGTCGATCTCAACATGCCCGGCATGGGCGGCGCACCGTCGCTGGCAGTGCTGCTGAAGGCGAACCCGGCGCTGCCGGTAGTCGTGCTGTCGGCGGAAGAATCGCCCGACGAAATGCGTGCCGTGCTCGCCGCCGGCGCGCTCGGCTTCGTGCCGAAACGCCAGCCCGCCAGCGTCATGCTCAAAGCTATCGAACTCGTGCTGTCCGGCGGCGCTTATGTGCCGATGGAAGCGCTGAGCCTGCTCGGCACACGCGAAACCACCACCGCCTCTGCCACGGCATCCGCCGCCGTCGCGGCCGGCGACCAGCCGGTGGCCTCCCTTACCGAAGTGCTGACCGCGCAGCCCGTGCAGGGCCTGCAGCCGCATCAGCAGCATCTGCTGGAAAACCTCTCGCCGCGGCAGCAGGACATCATGCGGCTCGTTCACCGTGGCTGGACCAACAAGATGATTGCGCGCGAACTCGGTGTGGCCGAGGGAACCGTGAAGGTGCATCTGTCGGTGATCTTCCGTGCGCTGGGTGTGCACAACCGGTCGACTGCGATCGCGGTGATCAACGGTTGGCTCGAAGCCGGCAAGACGTTGTAAGTCGCGCTGCGGGGCGCTACGACTCGTCGTTCAGTTCGTAGCCCGCAGCTTCTACGCATCCCTGTATCGATAGACGCGCGGCCGCACTGCGGCCGCCGTCGCCATTAGCACGCTGACGCAGCGCCTTGTCAGGCGAGCTGCCCCGGTCTGCCCAACTGGATCGACGGAGCGGCGCCGACGGTGTCGGCCATCGTGTCGACCGCACTCCCCTGGACAATCCCGGCCCCACTTCCCGAAGTCGCTGCACGCGCGCTGTCCGCCTGCTGCCACAGCAGTTCCAGCGTGCGCCGCAGACGCGCCGGCGTCACCGGTTTGTGCAGCACCGGAATGCCCTGCGCGGCCAGCGCCTGCAATTCCACCGACGCCATATCGCCGGTAATCAGCAGCGTCACGACGTTCTCGCGACCGCCGCGCCGCAACGCGTCGCGCACCGCGGCGAGCGCCTGCGCGCCGGTGCGGTGGTTCGCGAGCTGGTAGTCGCACAGCACCGCATCGGGCACGAAGCCGGTGGCGAGCGCCTCGAGCGCGTCGCGTTCGTCGCGCGCGCCGCGCACGATGCAGCCCCAGCGGCCGAGCAGGCTTGCGAGGCCGGCGAGGATCGACGGGTCGTCGTCGATGCACAGTACGTGCCGCCCCTGCGCCGTCAGCACGACGGCCGCCGCCGCGTCGCTCAGGCCTGCGACGGCCCGCACCGGATCGCCTAGCTCGACCGCGAAGCGAAACACCGAACCGCGCCCCGCCACGGAGCGCAGCTGCAACTCGCTGCCCAGCAGTCCGATCAGCCGCTTCACAGTCGGCAGCCCGAGCCCGTGGCCCTGGCGCGCATCGCGCTGGGGGTTGGCGACCTGATAGAACTCTTCGAAGATGTGTTCCTGCTCGGCCTGCGCAATCCCGATACCGGAATCGCGCACCTCGATAAAGCCGCCCATACGCCGGCCCGCGCGCCGGAAACCCATCCAGATCGCGCCTTCCTCGGTATAGCGCACGGCATTCGACAGCAGGTTGCCGAGCACGCGCTCGAGCAGCACCGGGTCGTCGTGAATGACGATCGAGGTCGGCGCGATACGCAGCGCCAACCCCTTCGCCGCCGCCTGCGGCCAGTACTGGTTGCCGACCCGCTCGAACAGTTCCGACAGCCGGAAGTGCATGCGGATCACCTGGGTTACACCGCTCTCGATCCGCGCGAGGTCGAGCACCTGGTTGAACAACTGGTTCAGCGCATCGACGTTGTTCACGATATGGTCGGCGGTCTTCGTGCGCTGCTCGCTGGTGGCCGTCGGGTCGTTCAGCGACGCGGCCAGCAGGCCGATCGCATGGAGCGGCTGGCGCAAATCGTGGCTCGCGGCGGCAAAAAAGCGCGTCTTCGCGAGGCTGGCCTCTTCGGCCACGTGCTTCTGCACGGCCAGCGATTCAGCCAGATACTGCTGGTCGACCCGCGCCTCGACGACGCGGTGGAACAGCCTGCGGTAACTGATCGCGTAGACGTTGATCGCGCAGAAGAAGAACGCGAGGACGATCGCGAGGATGGTGCGATCGAACGTATGGCTGCCGATGTGCAGGACGATGGCAGGCAGCAGCAGCAAGGGTACCGAGGTCGTGAAATTGAGCCGGTCGAAGCCGTTCGACATGAACACGCCCGCCGCGAGTGTCACGAGCAACACCGTGTGCAGCAACGGCAGCTCGGCCTGCCGGCTATGGAATGCAAACCAGATGGCAAGCCCCGGCGCGCTGTACAGCAGCACGCTGCGCAACGCGTGCAGCCTGATCCAGCCACGCGGCGTCAGCGCTCCCGGCTGACGCCGGTTCCAGACCCACATCGCCAGCCCGGCGCAGTTCGCAATGCCATAGAACGTGAAGCAAGCCGCGAACAGCTGCGGCGAGGGCATGTTGTGCCAGTAGATCGAAACCAGCACGGCGATCGAAAACCAGTGGCTAAAAAAAGCAATCGGATCCTGCGCATACAACACGCCCACGAGATCTTCGTCGACCGCACGCTGGATTGGGTCGGCCCGCATCATGCGGTCTCCTTGTCGGGTCTGGCAATTTGAATGGTTTGACGGACGGCGCGCCGGAAAGCCGCGGCGGCCGCACCAGCATTGGCCGGGAGACAAAAAAGCACCCGCCGGGGAAATGATTCGCCCGACGGTTTACCCGGCAGTTTACCCGTCAGCTATCACTTAATCCATATAGGCGAAGTCGTATCTCAAAACGATACTGGGTGCACTTTCAGCGCGGCACACAGTCCTTGCGGACCTCGTCTCACTGCCTGTCTCATCGGCTCCCTGGCGGCTTTCCGCTTCCCGCGCTTCATGTCTCAACCCTTGATGGAGGTTTTCATGAGCGCTCTTCCGAGCCGTGAGCTGGCACGTACCCTCGACGACGCAATCCTGCCCGAACTATGGCGCCGCCGTACCCGGCTGTCGGAAGACGAGATGGTCTCGATGTACGACCTCGTACGCCGCGCGCTGCGCTCGTACCACCCGCAGGAGCTGTCGGCGCTCGGCGAAGACAAGGAAGAACTGGTCGCCCAGTTCATCTACACGAAGGTTCTGCGTCTCGCGCCGGGTCACACCGAATCGAACGCCTGTGCCGAAAGCGCGCCGTCGAACGGCTATGCGCTGTGCGCCTACTTCCGCCGCTATCTGATCGATTGCCTGCGCAGCGCGAGCCATCAGCGCAATGTTTCGATGGAAGACGAAGGCATGGAGCAGGAAATCGACCTGCACGCGCATGCGCTCGAAGATCCGGTTGAAAGCGTGCTGATGGAATACGGGCTCGACGAACACCGCGTCCGGCTGGCCGCGCGCACGTTCATCGCCGGTCTCGACGAGCCGGAGCGGATCGTGCTGGCGGGCAGCCTCGGCTGGTGCTCGGGTTGCAAAGGCGGATTGTCGGCGGTGGCTACACAGCATCGGGTGCCCTCATATCACTACCGTGCGGTGAAACTGGGCGTCACTATGAAGAAGACGGCGGATGCCGGCGATTTTTCCAATACGAAGATCGGCCGCTGGCTCGTCAACGTGCTCGGCATCGATATCGATAGCGAAAACCGCACGGCGATCCTGATTGCACTGAATCTGCTCGCCGCCGAATCGAGCGAAGACGAAATGATCGACGCCGCTGCATAATCGCGCGTCGGCACCTGCCGCGGGCATTGCCGCGCGACCACTGAGACCTCAGATAGCCGAGGCCGGCATGGCTCGGCCGTTGCAAACGAGCGGTGCGCAGAACTTGATTTTCCGCCGACGCAATGCAGGATAGATGGGCTGAGGAGCGCTCAGCCTGCTTCCCCCAGGTTGTCCAGGGTTTCCCCGCCCTGCCCTAATCCATCAAGGTGGTCGTATGAACCGCTTATCCAG
Organism: Paraburkholderia megapolitana; assembly: GCF_007556815.1. NCBI lineage: Bacteria > Pseudomonadati > Pseudomonadota > Betaproteobacteria > Burkholderiales > Burkholderiaceae > Paraburkholderia > Paraburkholderia megapolitana. The sequence continues at coordinate 2,261,433 of NZ_CP041743.1, read as the reverse complement.
TGCCGTTGAGGCAATGCAGCCGCATTACGAAATCGTGGTCGTTGGGTCGGGTTATGGCGGCGCCATCGCGGCAAGCCGCATGGCACGCGCCGGGCGCAATGTGTGTCTGCTCGAACGCGGGCGCGAGTTTATGGCGGGCGAGTATCCAGCCACGCCGCTCGAAGGCGTCGCGCAGGTGCAGTACAACACCAGCGTCGCTCAGGTCGGTTCACCGCTGGCGTTGATCGAAGTGCACGTCAATGACGAAGTCAACGCCGTGGTCGCGTGCGGGCTCGGCGGCACGTCGCTGATCAACGCGAACGTCGCGCTGCAGGCCGACCCGCGCCTGTGGGACGATCCACGCTGGCCGGCCGCGGTGCGCGCCGACGCTGCGGGCCGTGATGTGGGCTATGCGCGCGCAACCGCGATGCTGCAGCCATCGCCGGTGCCCGCCAGCTTTCCGCGCCTGCCGAAGCTCGACGCACTCGAACTGGCCGCCGCCAAGATGGAGATGACCGACCGCTTCTACCGGCCGCCCATCACGGTCACCTTCGAGGACGGCCCGAACGCCGCCGGCGTCATGCAGAAAGCCTGCAACGGCTGCGGCGACTGCAACTCCGGCTGCAACCACGACGCGAAGAACTCGACGCACATGAACTACCTGCCCGATGCGGTCGCGCACGGCGCAGAGATTTTCACGGGCGTCGCCGTGCATTCGGTCGTGCGCGATGAAGCGCTGCAAAAGTGGTGCGTGCGCTATCAACTGGTCGGGCTCGGTCGCGAGAGCTACGATGCGCCCGATCTGTTCGTGACCGCCGACATCGTGATCATCTCGGCAGGCACGCTCGGCTCCACCGCGTTGCTGCTGCGTTCGCAGCAAGCCGGGCTGCCGGTCTCGACCCAGCTTGGCCAGCACCTCACGGGCAACGGCGACGTGCTCGCGTTCGCCGTGAACACCGATCACGACATCAACGCCGTCGGCTGGGGCAAGCAGACCGACATCGCGCCGGTCGGGCCGACCATCGCCGGCATCATCGATCATCGCAACACGCCGGATGTGCGCGACGGTTTCGTGATCGAAGAAGGCACGCTCGCGGCGCCGATCGGCGCGGCCATGATGGGTATGTTTGGCATCGTCACACCGGTCGAAGGCGTCTCGATGCCGGGCCTGCACGCGGCGGCGGGTGGCGGCGTGCTCGATCCGGAAGCGCGCATCGTCGATAGCCTGTTGCGCGGCCCGTATCACGGCGCGATGCGCAACACCCAGACCTACCTCGTGATGGCTCACGACAACGAAAGCGGCGAGATTCTCGTCAAGGACGGACGGGCACGCATAAGATGGCCCAAGGCCAGCCAGCAGCCGATCTACGCGACCGTCGAGAAGACACTCGAAGCAGCATCGGCGGCGCTCGGCGGCACCTATGTGCGCAATCCGATGTCTACGGCCGTCCTCAACAACAGCCTCGTCACAGTGCATCCGCTGGGCGGCTGCGCGATGGCGGACGACGCGGCCCAAGGGGTCGTCAATCAGGGCGGTCAGGTGTACTCGGGCACCGCAGGCAATGCCGTGCATCCGGGCCTCTATGTGATGGACGGCTCGGTGATGCCGATCTCGCTCGGCGTGAATCCGCTCCTCACGATCTCGGCGCTCGCCGAGCGCAACTGTGCGCAGCTCGCAGAAACGCACGGCTGGCAGATCGACTATGAATCGAAGGGCCGCGCCGCGCCGCCCCCACCGCCGAAGATCGGGCTGCGCTTCACCGAAACGATGCTCGGCGATTACACGCCGATACCGGCAAACGGCGCGGCAAACGGCGCAGCAGCCGCATCGGTCGCGATGAGCTTCACGCTAACCGTCGAATCCGACGATCTCGAACACATGCTCGCCGACCCGCAACACGAGGCGCGCATGGTCGGCACGCTGACCTGCACCGCGCTGTCGGCGCAACCGCTGATGATCGTCGACGGCCGCTTCAACCTGTTCGTCGACAACGAGGAAGAAGTCGACGTCCGCAACATGAATTACCGGATGACGCTCGAATCGGTCGAGGGCAAGACGTATTACCTGTTCGGCCAGAAGATCGTCACGCATTCGTCGCTGCTGAACCTGTGGTCGCAGACCAACACGCTGTACGTGCAGATGCGCGATTCCGCCGCACCCGATGCCCCGCAGATCGGTCGCGCAACGCTGATCATCACGCCGGAAAATTTCCTGCGGCAGTCGCGCACGATGGAAGTCACGAACGCACCCGACATCGAAACGCGGCTCGCGTGGACGCTGAAGTTCGGTCGCTTCTTCGCAGGCGTGCTGTTCACCGAATATGGCGGCATCGCCGCGCCGCTGCAGTACTTCGATCCGGACGCAGCGCCACGCGCGCGCCGTACGCTGCGCGCACCGGCGCCGGTCATCACGTTCTTCAAGACCGACGACGACAAGACACTGAAGCTCACGCGCTATCAGGGTGGCACGAAAGGACCCGTGCTGCTGATCCATGGATCGGGTGTGTCGAGCCGGATCTTCTCGACGGATCTGATCGGTACGAACCTGGTCGAGTATCTGTGCGCGGCGCAATACGACGTGTGGCTCGTCGATCTGCGCGTGAGCATCGAACTACCGAGCGCCCCCGAACCGACCACCGCCGACGCCATCGCGCGCGAAGACATCCCTGCCGCAGTCGCGAAAGTTCGCGAGCTGTCGGGTGCGCCGGATATTCAGGTCGTCGCGCATTGCTTCGGCGCGTTGTCGTTCTCGATGTCGTTGCTGTCGGGTTTGACGGGCGTGCGCTCGGCGGTGCTGTCGCAGGTATCGGCCCACCCGGTAGCCGGCGATCTACAGACGATCAAGGCGGGCCTCCACATACCGAATATCCTCAGGCACCTCGGCATCAAGGATCTGACCGCGTACACGAAAGACCAGAAGTGGCCGAAGAACCTGTTCGACGACGCGCTACGGCTTCTGCCCGTCGGGCACTGCAACAACGCGGTCTGCCATCGCGCGACGTTCCTGTACGGGGAGCTCTACGAACACGAGCAGCTCGACGAGCCGCTGCATGAAAACCTGCACGAACTGTTCGGCGTGCACGACATGGAACTGTTCGGCCATCTCGCCACCATGGTGCGCGCGGGGCATGTCGTCGATGCGTCGGGTCACGACGTGTATCTGCCGAATCTCGATCGGATGAAGCTGCCGATCGCCTTCATTCACGGCAAGCAGAACCGTTGCTATCTGCCTACGAGCACCGAGCAGACTTTCGAAATGCTGGTCGAACGGTTCGGCGGGACACACTACTCGCGGCATGTGATCGATGGGTATGGGCATATCGACTGCATCTTCGGCAAGAACGCGGCACGCGATGTTTATCCGGCTATTGCCCAGCATCTCGACGCGTACTGAAATTACCCACCCGCAACAACGGCCACGGCCAGCGCGTACAACGCTGCCCGTGGCCGTTGTGCGTTACAGCACCTTGCCGGGATTGAGAATGCCGTGCGGATCGAGCGCGTGCTTGATGGCGGCCATTGCCGCCAGTTCTTCGCGCGAGCGCGACACCGGCAGGTACGCGCGCTTCAGCAAACCGATGCCGTGTTCCGCCGACACCGAACCATGCAGCGGCGCGAGCATGTCGTACACGAACGCATAGACGTCGTCGTGCGCGCGACGCCGGGCACCGAGCGACCGTCGACGGTCAGATGCAGGTTCGAGTCGCCGATATGTCCGAAGAAATACGTGACGTTACCGGGCCAGCGACGATCGAGCGCTGCGCGACAGCGATCGACGAAGCCACCGATCTCGCCGATCGGCACGCTCACATCGAAATTGATCGGATCGAGGCGCACTGGAAACTCAGCCGTGCATTCTCGGATCGCCCACAACGCGCGCGCATCGGCCACCGATTGCGCGATCACCGCGTCGCGGATCGTCTGCGTCTCGAGCGCATCGGTCAGCGCGGTCGAAAAACGCTCGCCTGCATCGTCGGCATCGAAGCCTGCATGTTCGATCAACGCATAGAGCGGATGCGCGGCGGCAAACGGCGAGCGGCCGCTTGCGGTCAGCGTCACGCCGAAATCGTAGAAGTCCGGCCACATGATCTCGAACGCAGCGATGTCGTTGCCGAAGCGCTGCGTGAGGCGCCGCAGCAACGCGACCGCCGCGTCGTAGCCATCCAGCGCGACGAGTGCGGTATGCCGCGCGGCCCGCTGCGGATGCAACCGCAATACGGCACGCGTGATCACGCCGAGCGTCCCTTCGGAGCCGATGAACCAGTGCTTGAGATCGTAACCGGTGTTGTTCTTCACCATCTTGCCGAGCGAACTAAGCACCGCGCCGTTCGCCAGCACGACTTCGAGCCCGAGCACCTGGTCGCGCGCGGTGCCCGACTGGATCACGCGATTGCCGCCCGCATTGGTCGCCAGATTGCCGCCGATCTGGCATGAACCGCGTGCGCCCAGATCGAGTGCGAGTTCGAAGCCGGCAGCGATGGCGGCCTCCTGTGCAACCTGCAGGGTCGTGCCGGCACGCACGGTGAGCGTCGCCGCCGCGGTATCGAGTTCCTCGACACCGGCGAAGCGATCAAGCGCGAGAGCGATATCGGTGGCCGCTGGAATCGCGCCGCCCGCGAGACCGGTCATCCCGCCTTGCGGCACGACCGGTTGATACGCGTCGTGACAGATTGCCAGCGCACGCGCGACGTCTTCGGTGGAACGCGGCAGCAGCAGCGCTGCGGGACGGGTGGGCGCGTGACGCGTCCAGTCGGTCATCGAGCGTTCGCCGATCGCATCGCCGACGCGCACGGCATCGGCGCCCAGCGCATCGCGCAACGCGGCAACGGTTGCTTCGAGCGGCTTGCGCCGATCCGGTGTCATGTGGCGCTCCCCTCAGCGAGCTTCTTCCGGTAACCCATCGAGTCGTTGATGCGGCCGAGGATGTAGTCGCCGGCCGCGATCGGTTGATATCGAAGGTTTGCCTCGGCCGTACCGAGTTCGCGCGGATCCACGCTCGCGCCCGTAGTCGGATCGTAGAACGTCGCGATCGAATACCGCTCTCTCCCCGACGTGTTGATGACGCGATGCAGTGTCGAGCGGAAGCGGTCGTTGGTCCAGCGCGCGAGCAGATCGCCGACGTTGACGACAAAGCTGCCGGGAATGGGCGGCGCGTCGATCCACGTGTCGTTGGCGATTTCGCGCACCTGCAAACCGCCCACCTGGTCCTGCCATAGCAGCGTGATGCAGCCGTAGTCGGTGTGTGGCGCGACGCCGAACTGATCTTCACCCGATTGCGGCGGCTGCGTCGGGTAGTAAACCATCTGTGTGCGCTGCATCCGCTTCGTGTAACGCGACGCAAAGAAATGCTCGTCGATGCCGAGGCCCACCGCAACCGCGCGCAGCAGGTCCGCACCGCACACGGCGAGTGCTTCGTAATAGGGATACAGCATGATGCGCAGCGCCGGCATGAAATCAGGCCAGTTGTTCGGTCCGCGCAGTGGCTGACCGGCGATCACATCGGGATCGGCTTCCGGCAGTTCGAGCCCGATGCTGAAGAACTCCTTGTAGTCGGGGCGCTTTGCCTGGTACATCGTCGCGTCGCCGAGCGCATTGAAGCCGCGATGGCGCGCGTTCACAGCGACGCGGCGTTTCATCTCGGTAGAAAACGAGAAGAACGTGCTCGCGCCGGCTTCGGCCGTGTCGATCACGAGTTGCGGCACACCGTGATTCACGACGTAGAAAAAACCGATCGTCGTGCACGCGTTCGTAGATTTCGCGGCCGACGCGCGCGAGTGCGGCAGGATCGCCGGCACGCAAGCCAGCGAGATCGATAATCGGAATACGGGTGGCCGACGACATCGCAACACTCCTTGAAAGACAGCCATTCCGCTGACGAATAGCGGCAAACGGATGACCAACGACAGATGGCGCACAACGCGCTCACAGCAGCTGAATTCGCGTGAACCGAAGTTGTATATACCGCCAAAACTACGGCGGCAAGCAACGCTGCGATGCTCTGATGACAGTGCGACAAAGAACCTCACTGTTCTGCCGCAGCATGCACATACAAAGGCCATTGTGCACGGCTCATTGTGTCCGATGACATTGCATGAAAACCCTGGTCCACGCGTTCACGTTTCTTTATTTTTGCGAAAAATCTGCGGTATATACTGCCCTTCACATCCCACGCGTGTCCGGCTCACCTCACGCATTGCCGCTTCCTTCACGGAGAAAAATCCATGAGCATTCTTGCAGGCTGGAAAGGTCGTTTCGCGACACTGGCGCTGTGCGCCGCGAGCGTTGCCCTGAGTGCGACTGCGCACGCGGAAGATCAGCTTGCCAAAGTAAAAAAGGCCGGCGAACTGGTGGTCGGCACCGAGATGCAGTTCGCTCCGTTCGACTTCCTGGAGAACGGTCAGCAGTCGGGTTTCAACAAGGACCTGTTCGCTGAAATCGGTAAGGAACTCGGCGTGAAGGTGCGCTTCATCGATCTGCCCTGGCCGAGCGTGCTGCCCGGACTCGAGGCGGGCAAGTTCGATATGGTCGGCGGGCCGATCACGATAACGAAGGCACGGATGGAGCGCTATACCTACACGCTACCGGTCGCCGATGCGACCGACGCACTGCTCAAGCGCACCAACGACACGTCGCTGAAGCAATCGTCGGATATCGCCGGTAAAACGGTCGGCGCGGGCAAAGGCTCGGCGCAGCTCGACCAGTTGAAAGCCTACGTCGCTACCTTGCCGAAACCGCCGGAAATCCGCGAATACGTCGATAACAATCAGGCGTACGCGGATCTTGCCGCGGGTCGCATCGCTGCGGTTGCGAACTCGGTGACCAACATCGCCTACGTCGCGAAGCAACGGCCCGAAACATTCACCGTCGTGCAGCCGTCGTTTGGCGCGAAAGTCTACTTCGCGTACTGCTTGCGCAAGGACGCCGACAGCAAGCCGCTCGCCGACGCATTCAACGCCGCACTCGTGAAGATGCACGGCGACGGCCGCCTCGCTACGCTGCAGAAGAAGTGGTTCGGCGTCGCCATGGATGCGCCGACCACACTGCCCACCCCGAACTACTGATAGCACCGCTATCGGCTCGCAGGCACCGCGCCCATGTTCAGCTTCACGGTCTTCGCGCAAGGTTTTCCGCTGCTGCTGCACGCGGCGCTCGCAACCGTCGGCATCTCGCTGACGGGACTCGTGATCGGCTTTTTCGTTGCGATCGGCGTGTGCGCGGCGCGGCTGTCGGTTCATCGGGTGGCGCGTCTTGCGGGCGGCGCGTATGTGTTCTTCTTTCGCGGCGTGCCGATGCTCGTGCAACTGCTGCTCGTGTACTACCTGCTGCCGTTCGTCGGCATCAACGTGCCGCCGCTTGCGGCAGCGATCAGCGCGGTATCGCTGTGCTCGGCTTCATACATTGCGGAGATTCTGCGCGGCGGGTTTCTGAGCATTGCGCCCGGGCAGATCGAGGCCGCGCGCATGCTCGGGCTGTCACCGTTCGACATGCTGCGGCGGATTCAGGTGCCGCAAGCGTTCCGGTTGACACTGCCGTCGCTCGTCAACGAGATGGTGCTGCTGATCAAGGCGTCGTCGCTGATCTCGGTGGTCGGCGTCGCGGAGTTGACGCGCACCGCGCAAAATATCGCGGCCAGCACCTATCGTCCGCTCGAAGCGTATCTGGCGGCGGGGCTGATCTACTTTCTGATCTGCGGCACGCTGGCGCTCGTCGCGCATGCGGCCGAATATCGCATACAGCACGCCTGAGGCCACAGCGATGCAGCAACTCGACCCCACGGTCATTACCCACAATCTTCAACCGATCGCCGCTGGCCTCGCGACGACGCTCGGCACATGGGCGGCGGGTGTGGCCATTGGCCTCGTGCTCGGTTTCCTGATCGCGGTTCTGCAACTCTTTTGCGGCCGCAACGTGCGCGCCGCGTTGCGCGTTTATATCGAACTCTTCCGCGGCACACCGTTTCTCGTGCAGCTCTTTCTGCTGTACTACGGCGGCCCGTCGATCGGCCTCACGCTCGAACCGATGACAGCCGGCGTGCTCGGCCTCGGCCTTTACGGCAGCGCGTATTTCGCGGAAGCGTTCCGCTCGGGCTTCCAGTCGGTGCCGCCCGGTCATCTCGAAGCGGCAGCGTGCCTCGGGCTATCGCGCTGGCAGGCGGTACTGCGTATCCAGGCGCCGCAAATGCTCCAGTTGATCGTCCCGGCGCTAACCAATCTGATCATCGTGCTGAGCAAGGAAACGGCCGTACTGTCCATCGTCACGGTGCCCGAACTGACGTTCGTGCTGACCGGCATCGGCTCGGCGACCTTCGCCTTTGTCGAAACGCTGCTCGTGCTGTGCTTCTGCTATCTCGCGCTCGTCGAACTCACTTCGCGCGTGGGCATGTGGGCCGAAGCGCGGCTGATGCGCTTCATCGCTTGAATCCAGGTCCTTCCATGAACGCCATCGTCGACATGCCCTCCTCCTCCCCTGCTCCCACCTCGTCGGCTCAGGGAACGCCGCTCGTCCAGGTCCGCGGTCTGCACAAACGCTACGGCGAAGTCGAGGTACTGCGCGGCGTCGATCTCGACATCAGGAAGTCGGAAGTGGTCTGCATCATCGGGCCGTCGGGCTCCGGCAAGAGCACGCTGTTGCGGTGCATCGCGGCGCTCGAGACCTACGACGAAGGCGAGGTGCGCATCGAAGGCGACCTGCTCGGCTATACCGAACGCAATGGGCAACGCGTCCGCGCATCGCACGGCGAGATCAACCGGGTGCGGCGCAATGTCGGCATGGTGTTCCAGCAGTTCAACCTGTGGCCTCATATGACCGCGCTAGGCAACGTCAGCGAAGCGCTGCTGCGGGTACGGCGACTCTCGCGCGACGAAGCACGCAGCCGCGCACTCGCGATGCTCGAAACGGTCGGCCTCGCGCACAAGGCCGACGCGTACCCGGCGAAACTTTCGGGCGGCCAGCAGCAACGTGTCGCGATTGCACGTGCGCTGGCAATGGAACCGCACATCATGCTGTTCGACGAACCCACCTCGGCACTCGACCCGGAACTGGTCGGCGAAGTCTTGCAGGTGATGAAGCAACTCGCGCGCGACGGCATGACGATGGCCGTCGTCACGCACGAGATGGGCTTTGCGGCGCGGGTCGCCGACAAGGTCGTGTTTATCGATCAGGGGCAGATTGCAGTACAAGGCGCGCCGCGCGAGATCTTTCACGACGCCGGGCAGCCGCGGCTACGGCAGTTTCTGCAGAACTATTTCGATCGCAACGCGTTCTGGGCGCGCAGCGGCGAGGCGGACGCGCCATGAGCGTTGCGCACCGTCATTCCGTTGCGGCCGCCGCACCGGCGCGCTACGAACAGGTCAAGCGGCACATCCGCGGGACGATCGAATCCGGTGCGCGCCGGCCTGGCGACCGTATTCCGTCGGAGCTCGATCTCGTCGCATCGCTTGGCGTCTCGCGGATGACGGTCAATCGCGCACTGCGCGAACTCACGAACGAAGGGTTGCTCACACGTGTGTCGGGCGTCGGTACCTTCGTCGCCGAAGCCAAACCGCAATCGACGCTGCTGATGATCGCCCACATCGGCGACGAAATCCGTTCGCGCGGTCATGAGTACACGTCCGAAATCCTGCTTGCACAACGTGTGAGCGCACCGCTGCCCGTGTCGAACGCGCTCGGTCTCGCGCCGGGCGCATCGGTATTTCATGTGATCTGTGTGCATCGCGAGAACGGTCTGCCGGTGCAGCTCGAAGACCGCTATGTGAATCCGGCGGTCGCGCCGGCATTCCTGCAACAGGATTTCTCGACGCTAAGACCGTCCGAGTATCTGTTCAACACCGTGCCTTTGCACGACATCGAACATGTCGTCGATGCGGGTCTGCCGACTCGCGAGGAAGCGGAGCGTCTTGAGATCGTCGAGAGCGAGCCGTGTCTGACGCTCGCGCGCCGGACGTGGACTAGTGGCGTCGCGGTAACGTATGCGCGCTTCGTGCATCCGGGCTCGCGTTATCGGCTCGGCTGCCGGTTTACACCCGACGACTCGCAGCGTCAGGGCTGAATTTCAACGCGGTCGCCACGTGGCGCCACACTTCCTTCAAACCTTGCCGGCCAGATGAAAGCGCGACGCCGGGTGCCACAGTTGCACCGACGTCGCCACCGCCGCACCGACCCACGTGCGCCGCCAGAGCATCAGGCAAGGCTCGCCAATCTCCATCGCCAGATGCCGCCGCACATGCGCGTCCGGCTTCTGCGCATAGATACGGAACTCGGCGCGCTGGATCGGCGCGAGCCGCACCATGTAGTGGTTCGGCGTCTCGATCGTGAAGTCCTGTTCCAGGTAATGGGGAAACACCTGCGGATTCACATAGCGATCCTCGTACTGGATCGGTTCGCCCTCTTCGCTGTGCACGATGCGCGAATGGAAGATCGGCCCTGCGGATAGCCCGAGCGCATCGACGGCGAGCGGGTCGTCGCTCGGTTCCAGTGTGAGCACGTGGGCACTGTGACGATGACCGCGCGCCGCAATTTCGTCGGCGATATTGCGAATTTCCAGCACGGTCGATTCGTAGTGCTGCGGCGCGACGAACGTGCCGGAGCCCTGCACGCGCGTCAGCACGCGCTCCGAGGTCAGTTCGCGCAATGCACGCGACACCGTCATGCGGGCGACGCCGAACTCTTTCACCAGTTCGGTTTCCGACGGGATCACCCCGCCCGCTTTCCACTCGCCCTCGGCGATTCGCTGCAGGACGTAGCGCTTGATCTGCTCGTAAGCCGGCATCGGTTTCACCGACGTCTTAACGCCGGGTTCCGCGCGATCCAGCCTGCTGTCGGCCCGCTCTTTTAGATTCATGTTCACGTCGACCTCGTGGGTAGTACGTCGCGTCTGCAACACAGGGTAATGCGTGCGACGCCCTCTGGTGCCTAGTGACCTGCCTGTGCCCCTGCCGCGGCCGGTCGCGGATCGTTCGCAGCCGCGCCCGCGGGTCCAGCAGCAACGATCGGCGCGCCGCTGTCCGTGCCGTCGTGACGCGGCGGTTGCAGATTGCCCGGATTCGGCAGCGGCGGCGGCGCTCCATCCGCGATCAGGCGGAACGCGGCGGCCATGTCGTCGGCGAGCGGCCGGTCGTCGCGGTACGTCGCGACAACGCCGCGCACGCGCCGCCACAGCGCTTCGGTATGCGGCGCACGCGCTGCATCGACCGCCTGCAGATCGTAGGCCTGTGCCGCCGCCAGCAATTCGATGGCGACAATACGCCCGGCATTATCGATGATTTCAAGCGCCTTCAATGCAGCCGGTGTCGCATGACACAAATGATCCTCTTGCAGCCCCGACGTAATGCCGCCATCGAGACTGGCCGGCGCCGCAAGCCGCCGGTTCTGCGCAACGAGCGAAGCGGCCGTGTACTGCGCGATCATGAAGCCGGAGCAGGTCCCGCCCGGTTCCGCGAGAAACGCGGGCAAGCCGCTGACGAGCGGATTCACGAGCCGGTCGAGGCGCCGTTCGGCCATCGCGGCGACCTGCGCAATCGCGGTCGAGAGGCTGTCCATCGCAAGCGCGATCGAAGCGCCCACTGCATGCGCCTGCGAGTAGACGCGCGGGGCCTCCGGCGTGCCGGCGACGATCGGGTTGTCGGTGATCGAAGCGAGTTCGCGATTCACGACGTCGGCGGTTGCGGTCAGCACGTCGCGCGCTGCGCCGTGTACGTGAGGGATCGTGCGCATGCTCAGCGGGTCTTGCGTGCGCTGACCGACAAACGACGCGAGGATGCCGCTGTCCGCGAGCGCTGCCCGCATCCGCGAGCCGACCAGATTGAGCCCCGGCGACACGCGCATTGCCAGCGATTCGGCATCGAACGCGGCGAGTTGCCCGTGCAGGTTTTCGAAGCTCATCGCGGCGACCGCATCGGTCCAGTCGAGCAGCCCCTCGGCGCGTGCCAGCGCGAGCGCCGCGAGCCCGGTCACACACGGCGTGCCGTTGACGAGACTCAAGCCTTCCTTCGCTTCGAGCACGAGCGGTTCGAGCCCAAGCCGCTGCAACGCGTCGCGGCCGCTCAGCCGTTCGCCGCGATAACGCACATGCCCTTCACCGATACACACGAGCGCGATATGCGCCATGTGGCTCAGGTAACCGACCGAGCCGAACGCCGGCACTTCGGGCAGGCAGTCGGCAGCGAGCAGCGCAACGAGCCGCTCGGCGACTTCAAGACGGATGCCCGAGTGACCGTGCGCGAAATTATTGACCGCCGCTGCGATGATCGCGCGCGTTTCGGTTGCGCCAAGCGGCGTACCGACACCGACCGCGTGGCTCATCAGAATGTTGCGCGACAGCGTGCGCTGCTCCGACTGCGATACCACCACATCGCACAGCGCACCGACGCCGGTATTCACGCCATACGCGCGAATGCTGCGCACGACGATCTGTTCGACCAGCGTGTGGGCGGCGTCGATACGCGCACGAGCATCGGCGGAGAGTTCGAGCGTTTCGCCAGCGGCGATGGCCGCGACCTGACGCCAGTCGAGGGGACGAACGGAACGGAGGATGGCCATGGTCGTGCTCAGTTGGCGGTGCGGTTGTGGTGGCTCGAGACGAACTGACGGAACCGGTCCGACTTCAGTTCGCCGAAAACTTCATCGGGCGTGCCGTCCGCTTCGACCTGCCCTTGATGCAGAAACATCACGCGATTCGACACGTGCCGCGCGAAGCCCATCTCGTGCGTGACGACGAGCATCGTGCGCCCTTCTTCGGCGAGCGAGCGCATCACGCGCAGCACTTCGCCGACGAGTTCCGGGTCGAGCGCCGAGGTCGGTTCATCGAACAGCATGACCTTCGGATGCATCGCGAGTGCGCGGGCAATTGCCACCCGCTGCTGCTGTCCACCCGACAGATGCGCCGGATAGTGACCGCGCTTTTCCGCAAGACCGACTTTCGCGAGCAACGCTTCGGCTTCCTCGACCGCCTCGGCACGGCTGCGCTTCAATACGCGCATCGGACCTTCGATCAGGTTTTCGAGCACCGTCATGTGCGACCAGAGGTTGAAGTTCTGGAACACCATGCCGAGTTGCGAGCGGATGCGATCCACCTGGCGGCGATCGCCCGGTTGCAGACGACCGTCGCCGCGACGCTTCATCTTCAGCTCTTCGCCGCCGAGCGCCACCGAACCATCGTCGGGCGTCTCCAGCAGATTCAGGCAACGCAGAAACGTGCTCTTGCCCGAGCCGCTCGCGCCGAGAATCGAGATCACGTCGCCTTCGTGGGCTTCGAGCGAGATGCCCTTCAGCACGTGATGGTCGCCGAACGACTTGTGGATGTTCTTGACCGACAATGCAACAGGAGCCGTAGCGTTCATGAGGTTCTCCTCTCCGGGAAAAGGGGCAATCGCCTAGCGCGCGGCGCGGCGGATTTCAGCGGGCGGCGTAGCCGCGGCAGCCGATGGCTTGACGTTGGCGGGCGCGGCACGCAGATGCCGCGACAAGCGCCATTCGAGCGCACCGAGTACGCGCACGATGACGAAGTTCAGGAACAGGTAGATCAACGCGGCGCAGATGAAGACTTCGGTCGTGCGATAAGTCTGCTGGATGATCTGCTGGGCGACGCCGGTCACTTCCCACACGGTGACGAGACTCGCGAGCGCCGTCGATTTGACGAGCAGTACGGCTTCCGTCGAATACGCGGGCAGACACTGGCGCAATGCGATCGGGCCGATCACGCGACGCAGCAGCGCGATGCCCGACAGGCCGATCGAATAACCGGCTTCGATCTGGCCGACCGGCACCGCCATCAGGCCGCCGCGAATGATCTCGGCGGTATAGCCCGCGGTACAGAGCGCCAGCGACAGCACCGCGCACAAATACGGATCGCGCAGCATCGGCCACAAGAAACTCTCGCGAATCACACCGAACTGGCCGAGCCCGTAATAGACGAGGAACATCTGGATCAGCAGCGGCGAGCCACGAAACACGAGAATGTAGAGTCGCGCGAAGCGGTTGGGCAACCAGTGGCGCGAGACGCGCATCGTGACGATCACGAGCGACAGCAAGCCGCCCACGACCAGCGACGAAAAGAACAGCCCGAGCGTAGTCGGCACGGCCGCGAGCAGTTGCCGCAGCGTATCGAACAGAAAGTCGAAATCGAATGACATGATGGCGGCGTCCCGTTCAGTTGCGCGCGAAGTTGCGACGGAACGACCGCGCAATGCGCGCTTCCGCCCGGTTGAAGACGCGGTTCGAGATGCCGGTCATCAGCAGGTACAACGCGCCGCCCGCGCAGAAGAACACGAAATACTGATGCGTCGAGCCGGCCGCGACCTGGCTCTGGCGCAGCAACTCGGCAAGACCGGTCACGGAGATCAGCGCCGAATCTTTGAGGCTCAGTTGCCATACGTTGCCGATGCCCGGCAACGCGAAACGGAGGATCTGCGGAATCAGGATGCGGCGCGCCATCGTGAAGGTCGGCATGCCGATCGCGCGTGCCGCTTCGAGTTCGCCGCGCGACACCGCGAGCACAGCGGCACGATACACCTCGGCCTGATACGCACCGGAGATCATCCCCACCGCAAGCGCGCCGATCACAAACGGCGGCACACCGACGAAACCTTCGGCACCGAACCACTGGCCGATCGTGGTGACGAGCGTCGAGCCGCCGAAGTAGAGCAGATAAATGACGAGCAGTTCGGGGACACCGCGAAACACCGTCGTGTACAGATCGCCGAGCACGCGCGCGGCGCGAAAGCGCGACAGTTTCGCGGCGGCGATCAGCGCACCGAACACCGCGCCGACTGCCAGTGCGGCGAGCGTCAACGCGACCGTCATCAGTGCGGCGAGCAGCAGCACGCCGCCCCAGCCGTCCGGCCCGAAACCGAGTATCTCGATCAGAGTCATGCGTGCGTCTCCTTCACTGCGTCATGTCGACCTGCTGTTACTACGACTGCAACCACGTGCGGTGCAATGTCTCACGACATCAAGCCATCAAGGCGTCACGTCAGTCTTGAACCACTTTTCCGACAGCTTCTTGACGGTGCCGTCGGCCATCGCCGCCGCAATCGCCGTATCGAACTTCGTCCGCAGATCGCCATCCTGCTTGCGGAACGCGAGCCCTTCGCCCGGGCCCCAGATCGGACCGCCGATCTTCGGTCCAGCCAGCACGATCGACGACGTCTCTTTCTTGTCGAGATTCGCTGCGTAGTAAGTCACGTCGTCGAACGATGCATCGATGCGGCCCGCGGCCAGATCGAGATCGCGCTCAGGCGAAGTCTTGTAGACGCGGATCGTCGCGACGTCCTTGAAGTTGTCGTTGATGAACTTCGTATAGACAGTGCCCGACTGGATACCGATCGACTTGCCCTTCAGTTGCTTGCGCAACGGATCGACGGTGGCCTGGTCGGTTTTCGGGTCGCCGGTCAGCTTGACCTGCGGCGCACCGGCCGCGGCCTTGGGCAGCACCTTCGTATCGGCGACGGCGAACGTAGCGGGCGTGGCTGCATACGGCCGCGAGAACGCAATGATCTTTTCGCGCTCGGGCGTGATCGAGATCGCGTCCATCAGCACGTCGAACTTGCCGGCCTGCAAGCCAGGAATCATGCCGTCCCAGTCCTGCGCGACCAGATTGCATTGCAGCTGGATGCGCGCACACAGGTTCGCGACCAGTTCCGGTTCGAAGCCGCCGAGCTTGCCGCCCGGCAAGGTCAGGTTCCACGGCGCGTAGCCGCCTTCGAGTGCGATCGTCACCGTCTTCCAGTCTTTCGCGTGCACAGGTGCCGCGAGTACCGCCGAGGCGCCGAGTACGACGCCGATCAATGCCTTTGCCAACGTGCTGCGCTTGCCCATTGCGAATCTCCGTGATTGAGGTTGCCGGCAGCCGGCTCGACGATCGCTCGCCCCCAGCTAATTTGACTAGACAAGCTTGCCCGAGTAAAAAAAACGCCGCAAGGAGAAATCTCGAAAAAATGGATTTCGTCCGGGTAAGCCCTATAAACAAGGGGTTTAGCAGAGGATTTCAGATCGGCTGGATGAGTCTGGCCGGTGCAGGCGTGCGCTGCGATGGTGCGTTTTGTCTAGACAGGTTCGTGCAAGGTGCAAAGCACGGCCCGGGCAACGCCACGGGAGGTTCGGAGCCGACCCGGCTACCAGACGCCGGGAACGAAGCGGTACCGCACCCGGGCGGCATAGGCCGCATAGCCGTCGAGTTGTTCCGCCAGCATACGTTCCTCGAGCACCGCCCGGTAACCGAGCGCCGCCACGAGCAACGGCACACACGCCAGCCCCCACCACGAGCCGAGCAACAGTGGCGTGCCGACGAAAAACGGAATGGTGGCGGCATACATCGGATGGCGCACATGCGCGTAAGGGCCGGTATCGGCGACCTTGTGACCGCGCTCGGTCTGGAGCTTCACGACGGGCGCGGCATAGCTGTTGGCGCGAAACACCGAACGCGTAGCAATGACGCAAACGGCGATGCCGAGCGCACCGATAACATTTATCCACACCGGCACCGCCGACCACCGCCAGCGCTGCGCATCGAACGCAATCAGGACGAGCCACACAGGCCATACGATCGCGACGCTCGACATGAAGAACCGGTCCCAGCGGCTCTGCTGCTTCTGCACGATATTACCGAGCCGCTCGGCGAGCAGCGCCGGATCATGCCGTGCGAGCCACAGGCCAAGCCACACGCTGAGTGCGCCGAGTTCCAGCAGATAGCACCAGGCGCCTGGCCATGCGAGCGTACCGGCCGCACCGAACATCAGCACGCCCATGCCGACGAGGAAAACGAATGTCTGCGTAAACATCCGGACGATCATCGATCACACTCCCGCCGCGAGATTGTTGACGCGCTCATAGATCGACGCCACGTCGATGTCGCCGGGATCGAGGCCGAACGCGTCGCGCAGGCAGGTCTCCAGTTCGCGGGCGCTGCCGAGTGTGCGTTCGCTGCCGCGGCCATCTTTCGATCGTTCGGTGAAGCGGTCGTTAAACAGCGTCAGCCGGCCGTGCGGCTGTACCCGGCACACCACCAGTTGAGTGACGAAAAGCGATTCGGGAAAGGTCGACGTGTACCAGTTCGCCGTTTCGTAGTCGATCCACTCGGCGCGCTGCAAGTCGAAACGATAGATCTTCATCCACGCATCGCCGGAACGCAGTTCGAGATCGAAAGCGCCGTTCGGCGCGTCGCTAACACGCAGCGCTTCGTGCGACGTCTGCTGCGTTTGCCCCGCTATCAGCCGCAGCGGCTCGGTGAGCGTGACCACGCCGAAGCCGACATCGGCGATCCACGGGCCGTCGTCGAGATCGATGCGCACCAGCATGTGCATGCGCGCCGTGACCGCATCGGGCTCGCGGCCCCACAGCACGCGCGCGATCAACGGTGTGACGCGAAAGCCGAGTTGCATCAGCACGCGGGCAAACAGCCCGTTCTGCTCGAAGCAGTAGCCGCCGCGCCGACGCGCGACCAGCTTGCTCACGATCGAAGCCGGATCGAGCAGCACGCGGCGCCCGGTGAGCGGATCGAGATTCTCGAACGGGATCGTATAGGCGTGCAGGCGCTGCAGTTCGCGCAACACGTCGAGCGTCGGTGTGCGCGGACCGGTGTAGCCGATGCGGGAAAAGTAACGGTCGAGATCGAGCGTAAACGACATCGTGGCGGTCCTCTTTTGCCCCGGCGCGGGACGCACCGGTTGGCAGCGATCCATCATAGCGCCGGGACGCAGCGAGCAAGCGCACTGCGCTCCGGACAACCCATATGAAGGCATAACGAAAGCATTACGACAGCGAAAAACAAGCTAAAAGATTACACCCCGTAAAGTAGATGCGAATCGTTCTCATTTATGTTGACGGGCATATTCCCCCTGCGTACGATGGCGCCAATCGCCGCATCGGACGTCGCGAACCCGGTACGGCCATCTACTGAATCGAGGCTTTCAAAGCCGCCGGCAAACTGTCGGGTTCAGTCATAAAACAACACCGAAGGGATTCACATGAAACTCGCCCTGTTCACTGGACACGCTGCGCCTGCACGTGTGCGTCCGGGTCCTGCGCGACGCTCGCTGCTGCATGCGCGGCCGCTGTCGTCGCTCCGCAAGATCGCGCTGTATGTCGCGTTTGCGTGCACGGCGTTGACGGCTCACGCCGCGTTCGCCGAAGCGAATCCGGACGCCACGCCCGAAGCCCCCGAGGCCGACCTGAACATCAAGGCGCAGCAAACCAGCCAGTGGACCGGCACGTGGTCCCGCCAGACCCTGCTCGGCGACATCGGCGGTCTGCGGCCGTGGCTCGGCAAGTACGGCGTGACGTTCGCGCTGACCGAAACCAGCGAATACCTCGCGAACCTGCGCGGCGGCCTGCACACCGGCGGCGACTACGACGGCCTCACGACCGCCACGGTCCAGGTCGACACGCAGAAAGCATTTGGTTTGCCGGGCGGTCTTTTCAACGTCAGTGCGCTGAATATTCACGGGCAGAACCTGAGCGCCAACAAGCTCGGTACGCTGAACACCGCATCCGGTATCGAGGCGCAGGACACGACGCGGCTCTGGGAGCTGTGGTACCAGCAGTCGTTCCTGAACAAACGTATCGACGTCAAGGTCGGTCAGCAAAGTATCGATCAGGAATTCATCACCAGTCAGTACGCGTCGCTGTTCGTCAATACGATGTTCGGCTGGCCTGCGCTGCCGTCGTACGACATGCCGTCGGGTGGCCCCGCGTATCCGCTCGCCGATCTCGGCGTGCGCGTGCGCGGCCAGATCACGCCGTCGCTGACCGCGCTCGCGGGCGTGTTCGACGGCGATCCGCTCGGCAACAATCCGAACAACATCAGCGGGACGAACTTCAATCTGCATAACGGCGCGCTGTATATCGGCGAGCTGCAGTACTCGATCAACCAGCCGGCGGACGGCGAGATGGTCGGTACTGGCTCGAAGGCGCTGCCCGGTACCTACAAGCTCGGCATCTGGTACAACAACGAAAGCTTCGCCGACCAGCATCTCGACAATACCGGCCTGTCGCTCGCCAACCCGGCATCGACCGGCATCGCGAGCCAGCATCACGGTAACTACAGCATCTATGCGGTCGCGGACCAGATGATCTGGCGCCCGGACCCCGACGAGCCGCGCAGCATCGGCGTGTTCGCACGCGTGATGGGCGCACCGGGCGACCGCAACCTCGTGAGCCTCGCCGCCAACGTCGGCATCGTGATGAAAGCGCCGTTCGCCGGTCGCGACAACGACAGCGTCGGTCTCGCGGCAACCTTCATCAAGGTCGGCAACGGCATTCACGACCTCGACCAGGACACGCTCGCAGCGAGCGGCGGACCTTACGGCGTACGTACCAGCGAAACCACGCTCGAAGCGACCTATCAATACCAGGTCAACCCGTGGTGGCAGGTCCAGGGCGACGCGCAATACACGTTCAACGCCGGTGCCGGTCAGAACCCGAGCGACCCGACGCAGCCGCTACGCAACACGTTTGTTGTCGGCGTGCGCACTAACATTACGTTCTAAGCGCCCTTTGGTCGCCATGATTTATCACGCACTTACGCTTCGATCATGACCGCATTTAACGCTTTGTGCGCAGGCACGGAGACTCATATGAAACATCTCACGCGCAAGCTTTCGTCGCGCTCCGCCCGCACTGTTCTCGCTCTCGCGACCGGTGCAGTTGTGTTCGCCACCGCTGCCACCGCGTACGCAGAACCGCAGGGCTTCCTCGAAACCCTGCATCACCATACGACGCTGATCAACACGGTGCCCGACAACGGCGATCAGAACCCGTACGCGCTCGTCGTCGCGCCGGTCTCGGCGGGTACCGTGAAACAGGGCGATGTGCTGGTCGACAACTTCAATAACTCGACCAACCTGCAAGGCACCGGCAGCACGATCGTCGACTATCACCCCGACACGAAGCAGATGACGCTGTTCGCGACGATCCCGCGCGACCTGAAGGATTGCCCGGGCGGCATCGGCCTGTCTACCGCGATGACAATGCTGAAGTCCGGCTGGGTGATCGTCGGCAGCACGCCGAGCAACGACGGCACCACCGGCACAAAAGGCGCCGGCTGCCTGATCGTGCTCGACAGCCAGGGCAAGATCGCATCGACCATCGCCAGCCCCAATATCAACGACCCATGGGGCAACATGGCCGTCGTCGACAACGGCACGAGCGCGACGCTGTTCGTCAGCAATGCGGGCTTCGGCGTCGGCGCCGCGACCGGTAATCCGCCGGTCTTCAAGCAGGCCACCGTGCTGCGTCTCGACCTCGATATTCCGCAAGGCAAGGCGCCAGTCGTGAAGAAGGAAACCGTGGTCGGCAGCGGCTTCGGCGCGCAGGCCGATAAGGGCGTGTTCCTCGTCGGGCCGACCGGGCTCGCGTTGTCGGCGGATCAGAAACTGCTGTACGTGTCCGACGCAATCGGCAACCGCGTCAACGAAATCGACGATCCGATGACACGCGACACCAGTGCGGGCGTCGGCCGTCAGCTCACCGCCGATGGCCTGCTGCACCGTCCGCTCGCGATGGTCACCGCGCCGAACGGCCACCTGCTCGTCACGAACGCGTTGAACGGTCAGGTCGTCGAGATCGATCCGGCGAGCGGCAAGCAGCTCTACGCACGCTGGATCGACACCGACAAGGCACAATCGCCGCCTGGCAACGGCGACCTGTTCGGCATCGTGATGACACCCGAAGGCGACGGTTTCTATTTTGTGCAGGACGACGTGAACACGCTGGTACTGGCGAAGTAATCATGGCAAACGACTCCTCTCCCCCCTCACGGCCCGCGCGACGCGGTTTTCTGAAGGCAGGCGCGGCGACCGTCGCGGCCGGTGCGAGTCTCGGCACCGTAGGGGTCGCGCAGGCGGCGGCTCAAGCGGCGCTCGGCAAGACGCATGCGGACGATCCGCAACTGGCGGTCGAGCCGTTCTTCGCGCCGCATCAAGGCGGCATCGTCACGCCGCAGCAGAGCCATACGTACGTCGTAGCGCTCGATCTGACGACCGAAAAACGCGACGACCTGATCGGCCTGCTGCGCACATGGACCGACGCCGCTGCGCGCATGACGCAAGGCTCGCCCGCCGCATCGCTGCAAACCGCCGACGACAAATCCGCGCCCGATTCCGGCGACGTACTCGGCCTCGGCGCCGCCGGCCTGACGATCACGTTCGGTTTCGGCCCAGGGCTCTTCACGCACGAAGGCAAGGATCGCTACGGCCTCGCCTCGCGCCGCCCCGCCGCGCTCGTCGATCTGCCGCGCTTTAACGGCGATCAATTGGTGGCGGAGAAAACCGGCGGCGACCTGTTCATCCAGGCCTGCGCCAACGATGCGCAGGTTGCATTCCACGCGGCGCGGCAACTGGCGCGCCAGGCCTACGGCATCGCGCAGATGCGCTGGGGCCAGGCAGGTTTCCTGTCCGGTCCGCGCGGACAGACGCCGCGCAACCTGATGGGCTTCAAGGACGGCACCAACAATCCATCGACGCAAAGCGCGCCGCTGATGAACGAGTTCGTCTGGGCCACCTCTGCCGATACACCGTGGATGCAAGGCGGCACCTACACGGTCGTGCGCCGTATTCGCATCACGCTCGAACACTGGGACCAGATGGAACTCGGGTTTCAGGAGCAGGTGTTCGGCCGGCACAAATACAGCGGCGCGCCGATCGGCCAGAAGAACGAATTCGATGCAGTCAATCTCGACGCGCAGGACAAGGACGGCAACAACGTGATCCCCGACAACTCGCACGTGCGGCTGTCGAATCACGCCTCGAACAACGGCGCGCAGATTCTGCGGCGCTCGTACTCGTACAACGACGGCACGAACTTCTACATCGAGCGCTGGCCGCCATGGCGCCAGGAAACCGAATACGACGCCGGGCTGATCTTCATCGCGCACCAGAGCGATCCGCGTACCGGTTTCATCCCGATCAACGAGAAGCTCTCGAAGTTCGATCTGATGAACCAGTTCACGACGCATATCGGCAGCGCGGTGTTTGCGTGTCCGCCGGGCGCGCGCCAGGGGTCGTTTATCGGCGCGGGACTGTTCGAGACCTGAGCGCACGCGCAACCCTACGAACCGACACCATCATCTGAATCTGAAGAAGGAACGCTACGACCATGACTCACTCCTCGTTTGGCACTCGCCTGCGTGTGCTCGGCGCCGCCGCCAGTCTGACGCTTGCTGCCGTCGGCGCATTGCCGCTGTCCGCGCATGCCGCGTCGATCGTGCTGTACAACGCGCAGCACGAACAGGTCGTCAACATGCTGGCGAAGGACTTCGAAAAGGAATCGGGCATCTCGGTGAAGATCCGCAGCGGCGAAGGTCCGGCGCTCGCCGCGCAGATCGTCGCGGAAGGCACGGCGTCGCCGGCCGATGTGTACTTCACGGAGAATTCGCCGGAGCTGATGCTGCTCGAAGAAAAGGGGCTACTCGGCAAGATCGATCCGGCGACGCTCGCGACGATTCCCGCACGCTACAGCTCGCCGACCGGCGCATGGGTCGGCGTCACGGCGCGTGAAAACGTGCTCGCGTACAACACGACGAAGGTTCAGCCCGCGCAGTTGCCGCAGTCGCTGTTCGATCTCGCGAAGCCCGAGTGGAAAGGCAAGGTCGGCATCGCACCGAGCGACGGCGACTTCCTGCCGCTCGTGAGCGCCGTGCTCGCACTGAAGGGCGAAGCGCAAACGGTACAGTGGCTCAAAGGCCTGAAAGCAAACTCGCAGATCTTCGACGACGACGAAGGCGTGGTGGCTGCCGTTAATCGTGGCGCGGTTGCGACCGGCATTATCAATAACTACTACTGGGCCCGTCTGCACGCCGAGATCGGCGACAAGGGAACCCGCAGCGCGATTTATCACTTTGGTCATGGCGATGCGGGCGCGCTCGTCAATGTGTCGGGTGCGGCCGTGCTGAAATCCGCGCACAACGCGGACGGTGCGCAGAAATTCATCGCGTATCTGGTTAGCGAACGCGCGCAGGATCTGGTCGCGAAGAGCCACGTCGAGTTCGAGTATCCGTTGCATGCAGGCGTTGCACCGGACCCGATCCTCAAACCTTTCACCGAGTTGAGCCCGCCCGCCCTGACGATCGAGCAACTCGGCGACGACAGCCAGGCCGGCAAGCTGCTGCGCCAGGCCGGTTTGCTGTAAATGAGCGACGCCGCGTCGGCCGGCATCCCGGCCGTCGAACCACCGGTCGCGGCGCGCAGTCGCGCGCGGGCACCGCGCGGTCTGTTCGCGGCAGCGGCACTCAGCGCATTGCTGGTGCTGCTGCCGATTGCGTTTACGTTCTGGCGCGCAGCAAGCTTCGGGCTCTCCGATGCCATCGATCTCGTGTTCCGGCCGCTCGTCGGCGAACTGCTAGTCAACACGCTGCTGATTACCGTATCGGCAACGCTTGCTTCTGCCGTGATCGGTACGGCGGTGGCGTGGTTCGTCGAACGTACGCGTCTGCCTGGGCGTCGTCTCTGGGCCGTGCTGAGCGCAGCGCCGCTCGCGATGCCCGCGTTCATCACGAGCTATGCGTGGGTGTCGTTCAGCCTCGATCTACAGGATTTCGCGGGGGCGCTGCTCGTCATCACGTCCGCGTATTTTCCGCTCGTGTACCTGCCCGTTGCCGCCGCGTTGCGCAACATGGACCCTGCCCTCGAAGAGAGCGCACGCGCGCTTGGTTGCGGTCGCGTCGCTACGTTCATGCGCGTCGTGCTGCCGCAGTTACGGCCCGCGTTGCTCGGCGGCACGCTGCTCGTCGCGCTGGGCGTGCTCTCCGAATTCGGCGCGTTCACGCTGCTGCGCTTTCGCACCTTCACCACTGAGATCTACGCCGAGTACCGCACCAGTTTCGACGGCGGCGGTGCGTCGGTGCTCGCGTGTCTGCTGATCGCGATGTGTCTCGTGTGTCTTGCCGGCGAATTTCGTGTGCGCGGTGCGGCGCGCTATGAGCGCGTCGATCGCGGTGCTCGGCGCGCCGTATTGCGCTATGACCTTGGCGCGTGGCGCTGGCTCGTCGTCGCCGGTTTCGCGGCTCTTGCGATCGCTACGCTCGGTGTGCCGCTCGGCATGATCGGCTTCTGGCTCACGCAGCCGGGCGCCGCCGCCGTGACGCCCGCCGATGTCTCGCCCGAACTGCTGTTCAACGCGACGATGTCGTCGCTGGGCTTCGGGCTTGCCGCGGCGGTGCTGACCACCGTGCTCGTGATCCCGCTCGCGTTTCTGCTGGTGCGCTTCCCTGGCCGTCTCGCGACGCTGTTCGAACGCACCGTGTTCATCGCGCAAGGCGTGCCCGGTCTCGTGATCGCGCTCGCCATCGTGTCGCTCGCCGTGCATGCGTTGCAGCCGCTCTATCAAAGCGCGGCGCTGCTCGTGATCGCGTACGCGATCCTGTTCCTGCCGCTCGCGCTCGTTAGTGTGCGTGCCGCATTGATGCAGGCGCAGCCACGGCTCGAAGAAACGGCGCGGGCGCTGGGTCTCGGCTGGGCGCAGACGGTATTGCGTGTGCTGCTGCCGCTGGCAGGTCCTGGTCTTGGCGCGGCGGCTGCGATGGTGTTCATCTCGGTGGTCACCGAACTCAACGCAACACTGCTGCTCTCGCCCATCGATACCCACACGCTCGCCACCCAGGTCTGGTCCGATACGTCGACGATGGCGTTCGCTGCCGCCGCACCGTATGCCGCGTTGCTGACCGGCATTTCGCTGTGCGCATCGGGGCTGCTGTTTACACTGCTTGGTCGCTCGGCGCTGCTGGGCGAACGCTCATGAGCGCTTGCATGAGCGTGTGAACGTATGAGCGCATGAGCGATATCGGGCCTTCTGCAATTTGATCGGATTCACATGAGCGAACTTCGTATCCGCGGACTGCGTAAATCGTTCGACGGTCACCCGGTGCTGCACGGCATCGATCTGTCCGTCGAACGCGGCACGCTGCTCGCGCTGCTCGGCCCTTCGGGCAGCGGCAAGACCACGTTACTGCGTGTGCTGTGCGGCTTCGAACGCGCGGACGGCGGCACCGTCGAGATCGACGGTAGACGTGTGGTCGGCGACGGTCTGCATCTGCCGTCCGAACAACGGCGCGTGGGCTATGTGCCGCAGGAAGGCGCGCTGTTTCCGCATCTGTCGGTGGCGGACAACATCGTGTTCGGTTTGCCGCGCGCACAGCGGCGTGCGCGACATCGTGTGGCCGAACTGCTCGAACTGGTCGGCCTGCCCGCTTCGTTCGCGACGCGCGCGCCGCAACAGCTTTCGGGCGGTCAGCAACAACGTGTTGCGCTGGCCCGCGCGCTCGCTCCAGCGCCGACGCTCGTGATGCTCGACGAGCCGTTTTCTTCGCTCGATGCCGCGCTGCGCCTCGAAACTCGTCAGGCCGTTGCGCATGCGCTTGCCGCGGCAGGCGCGACTGCGGTGCTCGTGACACACGATCAGTCGGAGGCGCTGTCGATGGGGCACGAAGTGGCTGTGCTTTGGCGCGGCAAGCTGATCCAGACCGCTACGCCGCAAACGCTTTACCGGCAGCCGGTGACGCGCGAGCTGGCCTCGTTCGTCGGCGAAGCGGTGTTGCTTGCCGGCGATGCACGCGGCGGTAGTGCAACCTGCGAGCTGGGTACGCTGCCGCTGTCCGTGCCGGTCGCCGACGGTGCCGTCGATGTGATGGTGCGGCCCGAGCAGATCCGCGTACTGCATGCGCATGAGGCCGCGCCGAGCGGTGCGCCAAGCTTCGACGCTATCGTGCGGGATGTGGTGTTTCAGGGGCAGGACGCCGCGGTGACGCTGCAGATGCAGTCGGCCGCGCACACCGTCGTGCGTGCGCGTGTGCCGGGGTATCGTAGTCCGCAGTTGGGTGAGCGGGTCACGCTTACTGTTGATGGGGACGCGACGGCGTATCCGCGCGGTTGATCTCGTATCCGGTGCACTGATCGTGCTAATTCACACCAGCAGGTTGTCGCGCAACGCGGTTTCGTGAGTCGCGCGAGCGCGGATGTCTGCACAGTTGATCTCGCCTCCAGTTCGTCGCACTTGCAGCTTCACATCGGCAAGTTGTCGCGCGACGCAGTCTCCTGCGCCGGCTGAGCACGCGTCTGCGCGCGCACCGCGAGATCCTGCACCATCTGCGCAGCCAGATAATCGCAGGTCGGTCGATCCGATTTCGCACTGCGCGCAACAACGATTTCAAGCGGCTCGATAAACGGCAAGCCCTGCGCTTCACCGAGAATGGCGAGCCGCGCCGGCACGCTGCAGCGCGCGAGCGCAATCACCGCCAGACCCGCATCGACGGTCGCGACCAGACCGAGCAGGCTCGCGCTGCTGTACGCGGCGCGATAGCGGATCTTCGCGGTATCGAGCGCGGCGAGCGTATGCAGACGCGCGACGCAACCGGGCTCGTACAGCCCGACCGGCAGCGGCGAGGCAGCAAGCACAGCCGGTTCATCGGATGAACCCACCCACACCATCGGTTCGCTGCGCACGAATTCGCCGTGCAGCTTGCGGTCGCGCGTGACGAACGCCAGATCGATCTTGTTGTCGGCCAGCATCGGCGCAAGCGCCGTGCTCTGCGCGCAGACGATCTCGATCTCGACGTGCGGATAGAGATTCGAGAACCGCCGCAACACCGGCGACAGCAACGACGACACATAGTCGTCCGGCGCACCGAGCACGACGCGCCCCGTCACTTCGGGCCGCACGATCGCAGCCCATGCCTCCTGATGCAGATCGATCACGCGGCGCGCGTATTCGAGCAATGTATTGCCCGGCCGCGTCAGTGCGAGATTGCGGGTGTCGCGCGCGAACAGCGTCGTGCCGAGCATCCGTTCGAGCCGCTTGATCTGCATGCTCACTGCCGCCTGCGACCGGTGCACCGCCACCGATGCCTTCGTGAAACTCCCCGTTTCCACTACGGCGACGAAGGTGCGCAGCAAATCGATGTCGAATTCAGGGTGCATGATTTATCAATCCAGCTTATGGAATTTCTAAATTTAATTCGTTTGTCGGCGGCTTACAAGTCACGGATACTCGATCGGTCTATCGTTGCGGAGTCGCGTTTCCATGTCTTTCACCGAGCGCCAGCAAGGCGCCATCACGCTTGCCAGCGGCGGGCTGCTGATGGGCACGATCGGCGTGTTCGTCGAAGAAGCGCGGCTCGATGCGCTGTCGATGGTGTTCTTTCGCTGCCTGTTCGGCTTCTTCGCACTGGCCGCTTACTGCGCGTGGAAGGGCTTCTTCGCGCGCCGCCATTTCACGCGGCGTACCGTCGTGCTGGCGGTGGTGTCGGGCGTGCTGATGGTCACGCAGTGGGTCGGTTTCTTCGACGCGATCCATCGCACGAGTATCGCGGTCGCGACCGTCGTGTTTCATGTGCAGCCGTTCTGGGTCGTACTGATCGGCGCGGCGCTGTTTCACGAACGGCTTGGTATCGACCGGCTTGGGTGGATCTCGGCGGCGTTCGTCGGGCTGGTTCTTGCGTCGGGTGTGGTCACGAGCGGGAATCTGCAGGGCCATTCGAGTTATCTGATCGGGATCGGCGAAGCGCTCGCGGGCTCCGTGCTGTATGCAAGCGTGACGCTGATCGCGAAGAGCCTCGGCGATCTGCGCCCGCATCTGCTGACGCTCGCGCAGTGCCTCGTTGGAGTGGTCTGCCTGCCGTTCATCGCACCGCTCGGCGCCGTGCATATCGGGCCGCAGCAGTGGTTCTGGCTCGTCGGCATGGGCGTGCTGCATACCGGGCTGTCGTATGTGCTGATCTACGGGGCGTTGCCCAAGCTGACCACGCCCGTGATCGCCGTTCTGTTGTTCGTCTATCCGCTAACTGCAATCGCCGTCGATGCGCTCGTCTACGGCCGCGCGCTGTCGGTGCCGCAACTCGCGGGCATGGCGCTGATCGTGGTGTCGAGCCTCGGCGTCAATCTTGGCTGGCCGCTCGTGAGTGTTGTACGGCATGGCTGGCGGGTGCGGCGACCGGCGGAGTAACAACCTTCCCACGCCCCCCGCACCACCAATCCGCCGGCCGCTGCTCCCACAAGGACCAGCGGTCTTTCTCCGTTTAAGGTCCCAAACCGCCTTGACATGTGACCAAATGGTCACCTATTATCCGCTCCATGGACGACGTATTCAGAGCCCTTTCCGACTCGACCCGCCGCAGCCTGCTCGATGAGCTGTTCAAGCAAGACGGGCAGACATTGAGCGCGCTCGAAGCGCGCTTGCCGATGACACGCTTCGGCGTCATGAAGCATTTGAAAGTGCTCGAAGAAGCAGGACTTGTCGTGAGCCGGAAAAAAGGACGCGAGAAGCTGCATTTTCTGAATGCGGTCCCCATCCGGCTCATCCATGACCGCTGGGTAAGCAAGTACGCAGAGCCGTGGGTGACGGCGCTGAGCGACCTGAAAGACGAACTGGAGAAGACAATGGAAAAGGTTTACGAGATCTATATCAAGACGACGCCCGAGCGTCTGTGGGAAGCCATTACGCGCACTGACCTGCGTGCCAAATACACGTTCGGCCTGCAGACATTATCGGACTACACGCCGGGTTCGCGCCACGAAGCGCGGCCGCCAGCGCCGGCCGGCGCGAGCCGCTCGGACATGCCGATCATTGCGGAAGGCGAGAATCTCGAAGTCGATCCGCCGCGGCGTCTCGTGCAGAGTTTTCGTGCGCTGTGGAGCGACCAGGCGAAGGCCGAAGGTACGTCGCGTGTGACCTGGCAGATCGAGCCGGTCGGCGATTCGTGCAGGCTCACCGTCACGCATGACCAGATGCGCGAAGGGGCATGCGAAGAACTCTATGGCGGCTGGCCGATGGTGCTGTCCGGTCTCAAGACGTTGCTGGAAACCGGGCAGTTGCTGACTACGCCGGGCTCGCTGGCTTATATGCCGGACGGACCGCAAAGCTGCATCTGACGCACTGGCCGATACGGGGATGGCTATGTCATCCCCGTGCGTCCGCTCGTCGTCCTGGTAGCCCTGCATGACCTGGTAACCCTTCCTGCACAGTTCGCCGGTTGCAACGACCGGCACGATGTCCCCCCACATCCACGAGCTTGATCTCCCGATGACGCGGACTCCGTCCGACCATCGTCGCACGCTTGTCGAAAGCGCATCTGCGTCGGAGAGGCTCGGCACTTCCACAACGAATCCCACGTTATTGACGATATTTCGATGCGTCAGCGCAGCGCCTTAGCGGCGGCCGCTCGTGCCGCCTATGAACTGAATATTGGACAAATTTCATCACTATTCGTGTTTCACGACAGATGAATTCGCGTTGTGCTTCTTTATCCATAACGCCGATGCCCTCAGCATGCACCCATGTCCCGAAACGCAGAATTGCGCGACGCCTCTATCGCGCGAACCACAGGAATGTCTCACTGATGCATCAGAACTCCCTCAGTGCTTCCGCGGCAGTGCCGCGTTCCGCACGCGCAAAAATGCTTGTGCTGATTGCGGTCATTCTGGCCTGCATTAGCCTGCCTTTGAGTCTTTCGGCAGGTCCCGCGGCTCAAACCTTCATTAGCCGTGATCTTGCGGGAGGGACCGTTGCCCTTTCCTGGATCACCAATGCCTTCATGCTGGCTTGCGGCAGTACCCTGATGGTGGCGGGTGCGCTTGCCGATCACTATGGCCGCAAGAAGATCTTCTTTGTCGGCATGCTGGTCATGACGCTCGTTTCGCTTGCCATGCCGTTTGCGCCAAGCGTTTTGTGGCTTGATTTCCTGCGTGTGCCGCATGGTCTTGCGGCCGCGTGCGCCTATGCGGGCGGCGTCTCAATGCTGGCGCAAGAGTTTGAAGGTCCCGCGCGCGTCAGGATTTTTAGTCTTATCGGCATTGCGTTCGGCGCGGGCCTTGCCTTTGGCCCGACGCTGGCCGGCAGCCTGATCGCTCTTTTTAACTGGCATGCAGTCTTTCTCGGCAGCGCAGTGATCAGTTCGATTGCTCTTCTGCTGTGCATTTTCTACATGAAGGACAGCAAGAACCCTGCGACGCATAGCCTCGACTGGCTAGGTGCCGGCACCTTCACGCTCATGCTCACGCTCTTCACCTTTGCCGTGATTGAAGCCCCCGTGCATGGCTGGACGAGTTCGCTGGTTCTGGGTCTCTTTCTGTCGAGCGGTGTGGCGCTTGTCGTGTTTGTTGCGATCGAGTTGAAAGTCCCGAACCCGATGCTCGATCTCAGTCTGTTCCGCTATCCGCGCTTTGTGGGCGCACAGCTTTTGCCGCTCGCGACCGCGTACTCCTATATCGCGCTACTCGTTATCCTGCCGCTACGTTTTATCGGAATTGAAGGGCTCAGTCCCTTGGACGCCGGAATACTGATGCTTTATTTTTCTGCACCACTTCTATTCATTCCGTTTCTTTCGGCAATGCTCACCCGATTTTTTCCGGTTGGCATCCTCTCTGGTCTCGGTATGCTGATATCCGTCGCGGGACTTTTTCTGTTCACACAGGTGCCACTCGGGAATCACGGCATCCTGATGCGCGTCGATCTGCTTCTCATTGGTTTGGGTGCCGCTATTCCGTGGGGTTTGATGGACAACCTGGCCGTCAGTGTCGTGCCCAGCGACAAAGCCGGGATGGCTATCGGTATCTTTGGCGCTTTGCGCGTCTCGATCGATAGCACGGCGATGGCCATTGTGGGTTCATTGCTGGCGTTTTTCGCCCGGCAAACATTGACCGACTTCAAGCCTGATCAGAACCCGGACACGCTGACGTCAGGCGCTGCACAACTTGCTGCTGGAACGTTGGCGAAAGCCGGATCGATCCTTTCGAGCTTTGATCATGCACAACTGCTCCAGGCTTATGAGCTGGCGTTCCAGAAACTGCTCTGGGTCGCGATTATCCTGACCTTGATTGCTGCTGTTCTGGTCTTTGCGTTGCTTGGGCGGGTTCGTTCCGATCATGGCGAGCTTGCACGAGACAAGGATGACGAAGCAAATCACACCATTCCTGCACCGCTATCGGAAGAAGTGCCGGTGACGGTGGAATAGCGTTCACGATGGGTCTGGCGCAAATAGTGATATCGGGCCGACTAGCGTGTCGAGCCCGATATCGATTCACTGATACCAATTCACTCACTGCGGCAGGACTTCGCCCTTCGTCTCCGGCGCAAACGGAATGATGAACAGCCCGATGACAAACGCTATCGCGGTCAACGCAACCGGCACACCGAGCGTATGCATGTGCAGCACGGCAGCGCCGAGCAGGAAGTTCACGCCGGCTCCAACGAAGCGGCCAAACGACGTGCAAAACGCAAACGCCGTCGCACGTACGCGGGTTTCGAACTGCTCGGGCAACCACAGGCTGAACAGCGCGAAATTGCCGCCAAAAAATCCCAGCACGAACAGCCACGCGATAAACGGCGCGAGCCCGTTCGGCAGATAGAACGCCCAGCCGAACGCACCGGCAATCGACACCGCCATCCCCGCGAAATAAATAGCGAGCGTTTTCTTGCGACCGATCCGCTCCGCGAGCGGCGGTAGTGCGAGACAACCGAGAATCGTCGCAATCGACAGCAACCCGGTTGCAAGCGAGGCCGTCTTGATCGCATCGCCCTTCGCCATGCCGGCGCGCGTCGCGAGCTGGATCACCGCCGACGGCTCATACACCGCCCCGGCCCACAAACCGATGATCGCAATCGTCAGCAGCGCGCAGGCCACCCACGTGCGGCGTCGATACGCAGGTCCGAGAATTTCGCGCAACGGCTTCTTCGGCGCACTGCCCGCTTCAGCCTTCTGCCATTTCTCCGATTCCTTCACGCGCAGTAGCACCAGAATCGCGATGACGACCGGCACCGCGCCGGTCAGGAACATCGCGCGCCAGCCGAAGTGCACGCCAACCGTGTAGTTGAGCGCGGCGGCCAGAAAGAAGCCGGCGTAATAACCGGTCTGTAGATACCCCGCCCCCATCTTGCGACGATCCTCCGGCCAGGACTCCGCGACGTAGGTACCGGCCAGCGCCCATTCGCCACCGATCCCCACACCCGCAATAAACCGGTAGATGCCCAGCTCCCACACGTTGTGCGAGGTCGCGGCAAGCCCCGTGAAGATCGCAAACGTAAAGATGGTTCCAGCAAGCACCTTGGTGCGCCCAAAGCGATCGGCAAGCGGTCCCCAGATGAACGACAGCCCCCAGCCGACCAGAAACAGCGCAAACAGAATCGATCCGGCGAGACCGACATTGCCCGGCGTCGCCGCGTAGCCCGAGCGCGGCAACAGCTCGGTCAGCGCAGGCGTGAGGACCAGCGCGTAGATGAACGAGTCCATCCCGTCGAGCGTCCAGCCGGCCCACGCGCCCCAGAAACCGACGATCTGCGACCGGTTTAGCGGTGTGCGTTGCCGCGCGATACGTGCGCGGTCTGTTGTTGAATTCATCATCTCCTCCGGCCATACAGTTGGAATACGTTATGCGTTGTGGTGGCGTGTCTGATTTGCCTCTTGGAAAATCGCCATTTTGTATATAATATTTGATCTTATGAGCAACGCAACCGATGGTTTTCCCCTGGCCGACGACTCCGCGTCCTTGCCCCCCATGCCCGCCGTGCCTCGGTCCAGCACGGCGCGGATGATCGCGGACGCGGTGCGGGCGGCGATCGTCGACGGCACGTTTGCGCCGGGCGCGCCGCTGCGGCAGGACGCGCTTGCGCGGCACTTCTCGGTCAGCGCGATTCCCGTGCGCGAGGCGCTGCGGCAGCTCGAGAGCGAAGGCTGGGCCAAGGTGGAGGTCAATAAAGGCGCGACCGTCGCCCTGCTTTCGGCCGAGGAAGCGCGTGAGATCTATGAGATCCGCTCGGCGCTCGAGAGCCTCGCCATCGGCCTCGCCATTCCGCTGCACGACGCCTGCTCGCTACGCACTGCGGAGTCGCTATGCAAGGCCGCTGCGCGCGAACTGGACCCGTCGCGCTATGTCGCGCGCAACCAGGCGTTCCACTTGAGCCTGTATGCCCCGGTCGTCCGTCCGCAGCTGGCCGAGATGATCGAGACGTTGCACCGACGCGGCGAACGTTATCTGCGGCTGAAGTTCGGCTTGCCGTTGCACAAAGGCGAGTCCGATGCAGAACACGTCGCGATCCTCGATGCCGTGCGCCGCCGCGACGTCGCTACGGCGCAGTCGCTGGTGGCCGCGCATCTGCTGGGCACTGGCGATCTGCTGTACCGCTTTATCACCGAGCGTGCGCAGGCCGATGCCGCGCAAGCCGAGCCGCGGCGCGCCCGACGCACGCGCGCTTCTCATTCCGGGAGTTGAATCCGCCGATGAACCAGCACACCGAAGCGCCCCCTCCCACCACTGCGGATGCAGCACCCGCCGCCCGCTCCTGGACCACGCGTCGTGACGAGAAAGCGCGCCGCCTCGCGGCCATCGCGCCGTGGCTCGAGGATGGCGTACTGCCGTCCGCGCGCATCGTCGATGCGCTCGAAACGCTGATCCGCCCAGGCGATCGCGTCGCACTCGAGGGCGACAACCAGAAGCAAGCCGACTTCCTGTCGCGCTCGCTGGCGCAGGTCGATCCGCAGAAAATCCACGACGTGCATCTGCTGATTTCAAGCATCAGTCGCCCCGAGCATCTGACGCTGTTCGAGCGCGGCATCGCGCACAAGGTCGATTTTTCGTTTGCGGGACCGCAGAGCCTGCGCGTCGCGCAACTGCTCGAAGACGGCCAGCTCGAGATCGGCGCGATCTACACCTACGTCGAACTGTATGCGCGGATGTTCGTCGACCTGACGCCGCACGTCGCGCTGCTGTGCGCGGAAAAGGCCGACCGTCACGGCAATCTGTACACCGGCCCCAACACCGAAGACACCCCGACCATTGCCGAAGCCGCCGCGTTCCGCCACGGCATCGTGATCGTGCAGGTCAACGAGATCGTCGATACGTTACCGCGCGTCGACATTCCGGGCTCGTGGGTCGATGTCGTCGTGCAGGCAGATCGCCCATTCGCCGTCGAACCGCTCTTCACGCGCGATCCGCGCCATATCGGCGACCTGCAGGTGCTCACAGCGATGATGGTGATTCGCGGCATCTACGAGCCGTACAGCATCACGTCGCTGAATCACGGCATCGGCTTCGATACCGCTGCAATCGAACTGCTGTTGCCCACGTACGGCGAAGCGCTCGGCCTGAAAGGCAAGATCTGCCGCAACTGGACGCTCAATCCGCATCCGACGCTGATTCCCGCGATCGAATCCGGCTGGGTCGACAGCGTGCATTGTTTCGGCAGCGAGGTCGGCATGGAGAAGTACATCGAAGCGCGCCCGGACGTGTTCTTTACCGGCCGCGACGGCAGCCTGCGTTCGAACCGTGTGCTGTGCCAGTTGGCCGGCCAGTACGGCGTCGATCTGTTCATCGGTTCGACGCTGCAGATCGATGCCGATGCAAATTCGTCGACGGTCACGCGTGGGCGGCTGGCGGGTTTTGGCGGTGCGCCGAACATGGGTCACGATCCGCGCGGACGGCGTCATTCGAGCACCGCGTGGCTCAAGCTGCTGAAGGACGAGGGACCGGTATCGCGTGGTCACAAGCTGGTCGTGCAGATGGCCGAGACGTACAAGAAAGGCGGCGAGCCGACCTTCGTCGATGAGCTCGATGCTATCGCGGTCGGTGCGAAGAACGGCATGCCGGTTGCACCGGTGATGATCTATGGCGACGACGTGAGCCATGTCGTCACTGAAGAAGGTATCGCCCATCTTCATAAGGCCGAAGGTATCGACGAGCGGCGCGCTGCACTGGCGGCGGTGGCTGGTGTCACGCCAATCGGATTGCGTGCACAACCTGCGAAAACAGCCGAACTGCGCCGGCGCGGCATCGTCGCATATCCCGAGGACCTCGGCATCCGGCGTGGCGAAGCGAAGCGCTCGCTGCTCGCGGCACGCAGCATCGACGATCTGGTGACGTGGTCTGGTGGTCTTTATGAACCGCCTGCACGTTTTCGTAGCTGGTGATGCGATGACTGCCTCCGTTCTCGCGTCTTCGCGTGCGCCTGCGCTTGTATCTACCACTGCTTGTATCTCGCCCTCATCGGTGAGCGACGAGCGGCGCATGCGTCGTGATGTCCACGCAGCCGTTGCGCTGTCCGACACGCAACTCGCACGACTCGCTGTCACAGCGCTGATCGACGAAGCGCAGCTGACTCCAAAGCCCGCGCTCGTCGATCGGCGCGGCAGCGGTGCGCATCGCGATCTCGATCTTGCCGCGATGCTGCGCTCCGCGCACGCGCTCGAACCGACGTTCGCGACTCTCGCACGCGCCGCGCGTGGGCGCACGCCATCAGCGGCGCTGCGCAGCGAACTCGCACAGATCGGCCGCACCGGCGAACACGCGATGCTGCTTGCCACCGGCGGCAGCAATGCGCATCGCGGAGCGATCTGGATCGTTGGATTGCTGGTTGCGGGTGCGGTTATTCATTCGGCTCAGAGCGATTTTGAAGCCGACACATTGAATGCACACGCCGCACGCATCTGCTCGCTTGCCGCGCAGATTGCCTGCTTTCCCGATCGCCTCGCCGTTGCCACCGAAAGTAACGGCGAACGCGTGCGTCAGCGTTACAGCGTCGGCGGTGCGCGGCGCGAAGCGCAGGACGGTTTTCCACATGTCACCGACGTTGGCTTGCCGGCACTCGTCGCGGCCCGACAGCGTGGAATCGGTGAAGACGCCGCGCGCCTCGACACATTGCTCGCGATCATGGCGTCGCTCGACGACACCTGCCTGTTGCATCGCGCCGGCCTGCCCGGTTTGCAAGCGGGCCGCATAGGCGCGGCGCGTGTGCTTGCGTTCGGCGGCAGCTCAACTTCAGAGGGCCGCACAGCACTCGCCGCACTTGAGCACACGCTGCTGTCGCTCAACGCCTCGCCTGGCGGCGCCGCCGATCTGCTCGCCGCCACCCTTTTCATCGACAGCCTGATGCGTCAGGACATCGACAGGAGTACGACCGCATGGAACATCTGACATTCGACTATCCGGCGCAACGCGCCGTCACCGCACGCGCGCATGTGGGCGTGGTCGGCTCCGGCGATCTCGAAGTGCTGCTCTCGCCGGCTGCTTCGATGACGGCAAGCGTGATCGTGCGAACCAGCGTCGATGGCTACAGCCACATCTGGAAGAGCGTGCTCGATCGTTTCTTCACGCGCTATGACGGCGCCGCGCAGATCGAGATCAACGACTTCGGCGCGACACCGGGCGTCGTCGCGCTGCGGCTCGCGGAAGCCGCCGAAGCCGCAGAAGCTGCCGATAGCGCGCAAGGCGGCGCACCGGAGCAACGCCCATGAGCACCGCCACTGCCCTTCTCGCGCCGCTGCTGCGCGAAAGCTTCATCGAACTGTCCGCCCGCGAACGCGCTCGTGCGCTGCTCGATCCCGACAGCTTCCGCGAGTTGCTCGGCCCGTTCGATCGCCTCGAATCGCCGTGGCTACCGCTGCAGGGCGTCGTCTGCCAGGCCGACGACGGCGTCGTGATTGCGCGCGGCACGATCGACGGTGCGCCGTCGGTGATCGCGGCGATCGAACCCGCGTTCCAGGGCGGCAGCATCGGCGAGGTGTCGGGCAGCAAGATCGCCGGCGCACTCGAACTTGCTTTGCGTGACTGTGAACGCGGCCATCTCGTGCGCCCGGTCGTGCTGTTCGAAACCGGTGGCGTGCGATTGCAGGAAGCCAATCTCGGGCTCGCCGTGATCGCAGAGATCCAGGCGGCGATCGTCGCGCTGCGACGGTATGTACCGGTGGTCGGTGTGATCGCGGGAATGGTCGGCTGCTTCGGCGGCATGTCGCTTGCGGCAGCGTTGTGCTCGCAACTGATCGTGACGAAGCAGGGACGGCTCGGCATGAACGGCCCCGAGGTAATCGAACAGGAAGCGGGCATCGACGAACTCGATGCAAGCGACAAGCGACGCATCTGGCAGTTGATCGGCGGCGAACAACGCGTCGCGACCGGGCTCGCGGATGTCCTCGTCGACGACGATCTCGATGCAATACGCGCGGCCGTGCGCAAGGCCAGCGCGCCTCGTACGGACGGTACGCATTCTGTGCCGCGCAGCGCGCAGGTCGACGAATATCTCGCGCGACTCATGCGCATCGATCCTGCAACCATCACACCTGAAACGATGCGCGCGATGTTCAACACGAATTGCAAGGAGGCCGTGTGAACGACTCGAACCCGACAACCCGTGGCGCACGCTGGTTCCACGCACTCGCCGGTACGCCCGCGAGCAGCGCGCCCGTGTGGTACCAGGATGCGCCGCTTGGCGCTAACAACGCGCGCTTTATCGCAGTCGTTCCCGATCCTGACAACCGCTTTCCACGCGCCGTCGATAACGTGGTCGGTCTCCTGCAAGGCTGGCAACTCGCACGCGCAGTGCACGACGCGATCGCTGAGGACGCACAGCGTGCAACGAAGCGACCGATCGTCGCCATCGTCGACGTGAAGAGCCAGGCTTACGGCTATCGCGAGGAAATGCTCGGCGTGCATCTAGCGTGTGCGGCCGCTGTCGACGCCTATGCGACGGCGCGCGATGCAGGTCACCCGGTGATCGCGCTGATCGTCGGTCCGGCGATGTCCGGTGCGTTCCTCGCGCACGGCTATCAGGCGAACCGGATCGTCGCGCTCGACGCGCCCGGCACAATGGTTCACGCGATGGGCCGCGAAGCCGCCGCGCGCGTGACGCGCCGCACCGTCGAGGAACTCGACAAGCTCGGTGAAACGATCGTGCCGATGTCGTATTCGATGGCGTCGTTTGCGAAGCTCGGGCTGCTCGATGAACTGATCGACGGTATCGATGCGGACGCACCTGACGAAGCGCAGATTGCACGCGTGCGTCAGGTGTTGATCGATTCGGTTGAAAGCGCGCGTACAGGTGCACGCGATCTGTCGCATCGTCTGCAGTCCGCTAACGCGAAGACGACGCGCGCAGCGTCGATCGAAGTGCGACGGCGGCTTGCCGAACAGTGGGATGCTGTGTGATGTACGCGCACGCCGTAGTGCCGTGTGCAATCGATGCTTCATTGCCCGTGCATCGAACGGGCCTGCAGCCGCACGACCTGCTGCGCCTGCGAGACATCCAGCACACCGACGACGAACCGCAATGGGTGCACGAAGCATGGAGGCGCGCGCCGTTCGCCGTCGTGCGGCGTGCGCTTGCGACGGAAGGCATGGTACCCGTCGGACTGCGCGGCATCACCCGTGCGCAGCGCTACGGCACGTGGGCGAAAACGTTCGATATCGAACAGTGCGTCGCCCCTGAAGATCTCCTCGACACAGAGTCCTTCACGCTGCCGGTGAGCCGACACGCGCTACCTGCATTCGTAGCACTCGCCGCACTGCGTCACGATGCGCGCTATCTGCACACGTTCGTCTGGGGGCCCACGGGCAGCGCCAGCTTCGAACTTGCAACGCACGCACTCACCGTCACGCCGACGAGCGATCTCGATCTGCTGATCCGTGTACCCGAACCGTTGTCGCGCGCCGATGCCCTGCTTCTACTGGACGAACTGCAACGCGCTGCACAACACAGCGGTACACGCGTCGACGCGCAACTCGAAACGCCTTCGGGCGGCATCGCGCTCGCGGAATATGCAGCCGGGAAACCACGCGTGCTCGCACGCAGCGCACACGGCCCGCATTTGATCGACAACCCGTGGAGCGCCGCTTACGGCGTCGCGTGATGCTCGCGTATCTGTTCCCCGGCCAGGGTGCGCAAAGCGAGGGGTTTCTGCATCGCCTGCCGCAACGCGCCTGCGTCGACGCAACGTTGAACGAAGCGTCGCAGGTGCTGGGTCTCGACGTGCTGACGCTCGACACGCACGATGCCTTGCGCTCGACGGTTGCTGTGCAGATCGCACTCGTCGTGGCAGGCGTGGCTACCGTACGTGCACTCGCTAGCGAACAATTGCAGGCACGCTTCAATGCAGGGCTGTCGGTCGGCGCCTATGCAGCGGCGGTCAGTTGCGGCGCGCTCGCCTTCGACGACGCACTGCGGATGGTTCGCCGACGCGCGCAGTTGATGGAAGCCGCGTACCCGTCGGGCTATGGGCTTGCCGCCGTGTCGGGACTCAACGAAGCACAGATCGAGCAACTGGCCCTCACGCACGAACACGATGGCTATACGCGCGTATATGTCGGCAACGTGAATGCGCTGCGCCAGATCGTGATCGCGGGTGCCGACGACGCGCTCGAAGCGTTCATCGAACGCGCACTGGCGAACGGCGCACGCAAGGCGACACGTCTCGCAGTCGGCGTTCCGTCGCATTGCGAACTACTTGCACCTGCCGCCGACGAACTGCTCGCCTACGCCGCGACCGTTCCATTCCACGTACCGCACAGCACCTACGTCGGCAATCGTGGCGGGCGCCCCCTCTACACCGCCGATGCGATCCGCGAAGATCTCGCACTCAACATGCGCTACACGGTCCGCTGGTTCGACGCATTGACCGCCATGCATGAGATGGGCGCCCGGGTGTTCGTCGAAGCGCCGCCCGGACAGGTGCTGACCGACATAGCTCGCGAAAGCTTTCCCGAGACACCGGCGCTCGCAGCCAGTGCGACCGGCTTCGATGCGCTAGCGGCAACGATCCGCCGCCGGCTCGACGCGATCGCGTAGCAAGATCGTTATGCGCATAAACTAATTAAATTTCTTATATTTTTTATAAATTTAACTAGCGCTGCGGAAAACTGCGTGGCGTGACCCAGCGAAACGTCAGATTGATCCGCTCACCCTGCACATTCGGCTCCTTCGGCACGCGATGCCGCCATTCCGCCTGCGTCCTGCCGCGCATCACCAGCAAACTGCCGCCCTTCAACTGAAACGACTGAACGACACCGGTTGCGTTATGACGCAGATCGAAACGGCGCGCCACCCCGAGACTCACCGAGGCGATCACCGGTTGCGCACCCAGTTCCGGCTCGGCGTCCGCGTGCCAGCCCATGCTGTCGTTGCCCTGACGATATCGGTTCAAGAGCACGCTGTTAAAGCGCGCACCGCTGGCAGCTTCGGCAGCCGATTTCAGTTCGGCGACCGCCGGCGTCCAGCGGTCAGGCACGTTGCGAATACCCGAGTACGTGTAGACGGCATCCGGTTCACCCTGCCAGGCAGTGAGGCGCGGTAACGGTATGCGGCCCGCCGGCGTGCCCATCGTGTCTTGCTTCCACGCAACTTCGCTGGCCACGCGCGCAAGAAATTGCGCGGCGGTATCGGCAGTGAGCCAGTCGGGCAACCAGGCCACATCGGGGGTGGGCAAATCGTCGAACAGGTCAAGCATCGGCATGAAGTAATCGTCGTCGGCACACACGTATGCGCGCGTCGGCGTGGGCTATCAGCAAAGGAAAACACACGCGACATTATCGCGCCGGAAGGTTCGCCCAACGACGCACGAACTTGCGCTTCGATTGCGGCGGCCCGGCAAGCGCGTCAGTCGATCAGTTGCGCCACGTAGAACACTACTGCGCCGTGCGCCCCAGACCCGGTAGCGCTCATCAAAAACGGCGCAAACACCGCCAGAACCCCGCCCACCGGGCGTTCAGCGGCCGCCGGCAAGTGCCGGTAGAATGGACCGCCGGTCAGCCCCTGCTGTACCGGTGCACTGCCGCCCTTCTTGTCTGCTGCCTCCCTTATGCGCCGCTTTTCGCAGTTCTTCATCCGCTTGATCCTCATCGGCATCCTGTTTCACGTCTATGTCGGTTTTCGCCTGATTCCGGATCTTCCGGTCGGCGGCACCTGGCACTGGCTTGCCGCGCTCTATCTCGTGCTGTCGTGTCTGCTGATTCCGCTCGGCATGCTCGCGCGAAGCATTACCGTGACGCGACCCAAGCTCGGCGACCGGCTGGCATGGCTCGGTCTGATGCCGATGGGCTTCTTTTCGTCGCTGCTGGTGCTGACGTTCGTGCGCGATCTGCTGCTCGCCTCGCTGCTAACCGTCGACGCAATCTGGCCGCACACGATCGCGCTCGCACACTGGCGCACGAACAGCGCGGCCGCGGTTCCGTTGCTCGCCCTGCTGTCTACAGCAGTGGGATTTTTCAATGCCCGCCGACGCGCCCGCGTCGTCACGATCGACGTGCCGATCGACGATCTACCGAACGCACTCGACGGCTTCACGATCGTGCAGATCAGCGACATCCATGTCGGCCCGACGATCAAAGGCCGCTATGTCGATGCGATCGTCGATGCGGTGAACCGTCTGAAGCCGGATCTGATTGCGGTGACGGGCGATGTCGTCGACGGCAGCGTCGAGCAGTTGACCGAACACACACGTCCGTTGTCGCGCCTCACCGCGCGGCACGGCGCGTATCTGGTCACCGGCAATCACGAGTACTACGCGGGTGCCGATGCATGGATCGCCGAGTTTCAGCGTCTTGGCCTGCGCGTGCTGATGAACGAGCACGAAGTCATCGACCATAACGACGCGCAGCTCGTGATCGCGGGCGTGACCGATTATTCGGCCGGACATTTCGACCCCGCGCATCGCAGCGATCCAGCCGGCGCGTTGTTGGGCGCACCGTCCGACGTGCGCATCAAGGTGCTGCTCGCGCATCAGCCGCGCACAGCGGACGCCGCCGCCGATGCCGGTTTCACGCTGCAACTCTCCGGCCACACGCACGGCGGCCAGTTCTTCCCGTGGAATTTCTTCGTGCGCTTCCAGCAGCCGTTCACCGCAGGGCTCGCACGACTGAACGGACTGTGGGTCTACACGAGCCGCGGCACCGGCTACTGGGGACCGCCCAAGCGTCTGGGCGCGCCCTCGGAAATCACGCGCCTGCGGCTGATCCCGGCTGTGCCGGGTTGATGCCCACGCACGGGCGCGGCGTGAGCGCTACTAGTATCACTGCTTCCACGCCGAGCCAAGAATGATCGAGCAGAAGTTGCCGCGGTGATAATGCGGGTCCTTCAGCGCCAGAACGTCCGCCTTCACGTTGCCGAAGGTCGTCTCTGGCTTGTGTATCGTCCCTTGAGCGAAGGCATCGATAATGCCTTCCTTGAAGCCCTCGCCGCGCGGATGGGCGTGCGTCACCTGATCGCGCTGCTCCTGCGTGAAGTCGTGATACGCGAGACCGAGCACGTCCATCTCGACACCCGCGGTGACCAGCGCGACGACCGGCTTCTTGTGCTTCGGAATGCCCGGCGTCGTATGCAACGCAATCGCGTCCCAGACCTGCTCGATGTCCGTTTCGGCGATGCCATGCCGCAGCAGAAAATCGCGCGCGGCATTCGCACCGTCCACCTCGAAGCGTTCGTCCTTGCTGCTATACGGCTCGACGAGTCCCATGTCATGAAACATCGCGCCGATGTACAGAAGCTCCGGATCGTACTTGAGTGCCTTGCGCTCGCCGGTCAATGCGCCGAACAGAAACACGCGTCGCGAATGATGAAACAGCAAATCGGTTTCCGTGTCGCGCACGAGATCGGTTGCTTCGCGCGCCATGATGCTGTCCGGAATCTTGATGCCTGCAATGGTCGTTGCCATGTGAGTGTCCTCGATAGGGAAAAGATCGCGCATCGGGCGGTAGCCGCGCAACGCGCATTCGATCAGCCGATATAACTCGGCGAAATGGGATCGCTGGCCGGAAACGTCTCGGCGAGTGCTTCGTCGAGCAACGCTTCCTGGCGCGCGTGCGCGGCGTTTGCGCGATCGGCATCGGCGGACGATGCGGCGAGCACCAACCGTCGCGCGCGATGTACCCGACGCTCAGCCGCAAGCGCGCTGCGCATTCCTGTCCTGAGATGCTTTTTCATGGCGTTCATCCGTGAAGGGGCGATGCGTTCAGTATTGGCAATCGCCCGCCTGCGGACAACGCCGGCGAACCGTGCAACACTGCCAACCGCACGGCAAACACTGCCGATAGCGCTTTTTTGCCTACCCCGCCCTCTGACGAGACCCTCGAATGCGCAGCGTAGCCATCGCGATCTTTCCCGGCGTACAGGCGCTCGACGTCGCCGGTCCGCTCGATGTTTTCAGCGAAGCCAATGGCTTTCTGCCTGCCGGCGAGCATTACGCCGTCACGGTCGTCGGTCCTGAACGAGGCGTGCTGCGCGCATCGAACGGGCTTGCCATCGTGGCCGACAGCACCTTCGACGAAGTGCCGCAGCGTTTCGATCTCGTGCTCGTCGCGGGCGGACCGGCGTTACCGGTCGCGCAGCCCGATGCGCGTCTGACCGCGTGGATCGTGCAGGCGGCTGCGCGCAGCGCGCTCTACGGCTCGGTCTGCACCGGTGCGTTCGCGCTCGGACATGCGGGGTTGCTCGATGGACGTCGCGTCACCACGCACTGGCAGCATGCGCGACAGCTCGCCGA
This sequence comes from Paraburkholderia megapolitana, assembly GCF_007556815.1. NCBI lineage: Bacteria > Pseudomonadati > Pseudomonadota > Betaproteobacteria > Burkholderiales > Burkholderiaceae > Paraburkholderia > Paraburkholderia megapolitana. The sequence goes on along the minus strand of NZ_CP041743.1, from coordinate 2,218,241 downwards.
CCAGTTTCCGCGCGCGCAGGTCGACTTCGACCGGATCTATCTGCGCGATGACCGGTTGGTAACGTCGGCGGGTGTGACGGCCGGGATCGATCTTTCGCTGGCGCTGGTCGCCGAAGATCACGGGCCGCGGCTCGCGCTCGCGGTGGCAAAACGGCTCGTGGTGTTCGCCCAGCGGCAAGGCGGCCAGTCCCAGTTCAGCCCGTATCTGACCGCCCCCACCGACGACGCCTCGCCAGTCGCGAAGGTCCAGCGCCACGTGATGGAACACATCCGCGAGCGCTTTACGGTTCGGGAGCTTGCCGATGTCGCCGGCATGAGCGCGCGCAACTTCGCGCGCGTCTTCGTCGAGGAAACCGGCGTCACGCCGCACGAATTCGTGGAACGCGCCCGCATGGACGCCGCGCGCAAGCTGCTGGAAAGTAGCGACGGCGTGTTGAAAGCCGTCGCCTACGACTGCGGCTTCGGCACCGCCGACCGCATGCGTGCGATCTTCATGAAGCGCATCGGCGCGACGCCGATGCAATACCGCGAACGGTTCCGCAGCCTCGCGGGATAGCGCGGCGCAGGTCGTTCGCCGGATCGCGGTTACTGATACCATCGTTCGCCGGCTCACCGATTATCAGGCTTGCCAGGCTCATCTGGCGTAACCGCTGGTACAGCGGCTACACCCGGTCCGCATCACTCTGCTGAAACAACCCACGAGCAAACGACGATTCGCCGACGCGGCGATCCACTCGTGTGCGCCTGATCGATGTCAGACATGGAATACGCGGCGAAAAAGGGCAAACGATTCGTCCAGCGCATCTATCGCTTGCGCACGGCGGGGCTCGCGCTCGGCTTCATTTCCATCGCCCCGGTATTCCTGCAACTGCATCACGGCCCGCTGCTATGGGCACTACTGCTGTTGTACGGCTTCGTCTGGCCGCATCTCGCACGCTACGCCGCGCTGGCAGGCGCCGTGCCGTATCGCAGCGAACAGCGCAATCTGATGGTCGATGCCGTGTTCGGCGGATTCTGGCTCGTCGCGATCCGCTTCAACCTGCTGCCCGGCGTGCTGATGCTCAGCATGCTGAGCATGAACAACATTGCGTCCGGCGGATTGCGGCTCTTTCTGCGTGGCGTCGCCGCGAATCTGGTGGGCGCGGCGATCGGTATCGCGACGCTCGGCTTCGTCCTCGCGCCGCAATCGCAGATGCACATCGTCATAGCCTGCCTGCCGGTTCTCGTGCTGTATCCGCTCGCGCTCGGCTGGTCCGTGTACCGGATGTCGCGCAAGCTCGCCGCACAGACCCGAACGCTCGAGCATCTGAGTCGCACCGACGGACTCACGGGCCTGCTCAACCGGCGCTACTGGGAGGAGCGACTCGCCGCGGAATTCGAGCGCTGCAACACGCAGCGCCTCACGTCCTGCCTGCTGCTGATCGATCTCGATCACTTCAAGCAGATCAACGACTCGCGCGGCCATCTCGCCGGCGATACGGTGTTGCAGTCGTTCGCGGACATGCTGCGCGACGAATTCAGGCACAGCGACAGCATCGGGCGTTACGGCGGTGAAGAGTTCGGCGTCGTCTTGCCCGATGCGTCGCTGACCGAGGCGCGCGCAATCGCGACCCGGTTGCTCCATGCGGTCCGCGAGAAAACGAAGCAGGAACACGTCGTGTCGCCGTTCACGATCAGCATCGGCATCGCGCCCTGTCCGCCGGACGGCTCCGACTATCACGCGTGGCTGCTCGAAGCGGACCGCAGCCTTTATCGGGCGAAAGTGCTCGGCCGCGACCAGATCGCAGTGGCGGGCGAACTGGAGCCTGCGTCGGGAACGCCCGTCGACCCTCCCAGTGTTCATTCGAACATCAAAAAGGGTTGACCCCGCTCGTTTGCGAACATACGATGCGCGTTAAGCTCATTGAGATCAGTCGTCTGACAAATAATGACGCTAAAACACCCGATTTAGCCCGCTTTTGGTGCCTGAATGGTGTCGAGTCATGTGATGACTCATAAAACGAGCAGTCGCAACGAAGAAAACGCGCGACACAACGGAGACGAATTTGAAGACCGTCAGAGGCCTGCGCTGGTGGATCATCGTGCTGATATGCATCGGCACGATCATGAATTACCTCGCACGCAATTCGCTCGGCGTGCTCGCGCCCGAACTGAAACACGCATTGAATTTCAGCACGCAGCAGTACTCGTACATCGTCGGGGCGTTCCAGGTCGGCTATACGATCATGCAGCCGGTGTGCGGCATCGTCGTCGATCTGATCGGGCTGCGGCTCGGTTTCGCGCTGTTCGCCGCGCTCTGGTCGGCCACTGGCGTCCTGCACGGCTTCGCGACCGGCTGGATGTCGCTCGGCGCGATGCGCGGCATGCTCGGGCTGTTCGAAGCCGCTGCGATTCCCTCGGGTATGAAGGCGGTTGCCGAATGGTTTCCGGACCGCGAAAAGTCGGTTGCGGTCGGGTATTTCAATGCCGGCACATCGCTTGGCGCCCTGCTCGCTCCGCCGCTCGTCGTGTTCCTGTCGCTGCGTTACGGATGGCAGTCGGCGTTTATCGTGACCGGTGCGCTCGGTTTCGTCTGGGCCGCGCTCTGGTATGCGGTCTACCGGTCGCCGGCCGACCATCCACGTCTCAGCACCGGCGAACGCACGCTGATCCAGCAGGGCCAGACGCATTCGCCGCCGGCAAGCAAACGGCCGGTGCGCGACATCCTCCGTTCGCGCCGGTTCTGGGCCATCGCGCTACCGCGCTTCTTCGCTGAACCCGCCTGGCAAACGTTCAGCTTCTGGATTCCGCTGTATCTCGTGACCGAGCGTCACATGGATCTCAAGCAGATCGCGCTGTTTGCGTGGCTGCCGTTTCTCGCGGCCGATCTGGGCGGGATTCTCGGCGGTTATCTGTCGCCATTCCTGATGCGCTACTGCCGTATTCCGCTTATCTGGTCGCGCGTGGCCGGCGTGATACTCGGCGCGTTCATGATGATCGGGCCGGCCTGCATCGGGCTCGTCGCGTCGCCGTATGCGGCCATTGCACTCTTCTGCGTAGGCGGCTTCGCGCACCAGATGATCTCCGCGCTCGTCAACACGCTCAGCGCCGATGTCTTCGATCCCGACGAAGTTGCCACTGCAAGCGGTTTTGCCGGCATGGCGGCGTGGATCGGTGGGCTTGGTTTTTCGCTGGTCGTCGGCGCGCTTGCCGACACCGTCGGTTACGGGCCGCTGTTTGCCTGTCTCGGTGCGTTCGATCTGATCGGCGCCACGCTGCTGGTGCTGCTGATCCGCGGCCAGACGAAGCAGGAACGCGCGCACGCTGCTTGATGATGCCGACGATGTGCATCCGCTTCATAGCTACACAAGATTCGTTCAAGGAACCTGTCTGATGACGTCGCTGCTCCACCCTCCCGTATTCGCCCTGACCCGCACCGACGGTAACGCGCTGCATTTCGCGAGCGCGGCCGGCCCGACCATCGATGTATTCGTACTCGAGGACGATATCGTCCGCGTACGCGTTTTGCCCGACGGCAACGCGCATGGTCCGCGTACCTGGGCGATCGCCCCCGGGCTCGACGACGTGCCCGTGGAAGGTCGCGACCGGCTCGATCTGTCGGGTTTCGCACTGCCCGCTTTTGAGGTTGTCGCTGGAAGCGACAGCGTACAGATCGAAACCGCGCAGATCCGCCTCACGGTCACACTGCACGGCGGCTACTGCGCATGGGAGCTGCGCGACGACAGCGAATGGCGACGCGTTCTGCAGGATCGCGCGACCCAGGCCTACAACTTCGGCTGGTGGGACGAGCGCGTCTATCACTACCTGCGGCGCGAGCCTGGCGAGATGTATGTGGGACTCGGCGAGCGCGCCGGCTCGCTCGATCGCGCAGGCGGCCAGTACCGGATGGCCAACATCGATGCGATGGGCTACAGCGCCCGCACTACCGATCCGCTCTACAAGCACATCCCGTTCTATCTGACGTGGCAGCGCGAGACTTCGCTCGGCTTCGGTCTCTTCTACGACACGCTCGCCGATTGTTCATTCGACATGGGTCGCGAACTCGACAACTATCACGGCCACTATCGACACTTCATCGCCGAACACGGCGACCTCGACTATTACTTCATCGCATCGCCGGCCACACCGCTTGCAGCCGTGCGTCGCTTTACGTGGCTTACCGGACGCCCCGCGCTGATGCCGAAGTGGGGTCTCGGTTATTCCGGCTCGACGATGAGCTATACCGACGCACCCGACGCGCAGCAGCAGATGGGCGAATTCCTCGAGCGCTGTCGCGAATACGATGTGCTGTGCGACTCGTTTCATCTGTCGTCGGGCTATACGTCGATCGGCGCGAAGCGCTATGTGTTCCACTGGAACCGCGACAAGTTTCCGGACACCGACGGTTTCGTGCAGCGGTATCTCGCAGAGGGCGTGCGGCTTTGCGCGAACATCAAGCCGTGCCTGCTGCGCGATCATCCCGAGTTCGAGCAGGCAGCGCGCGACGGCCTGCTGATCCGCGCACGCGATGGCGCACCGGCCTGGGTGCAGTTCTGGGACGAGGTCGGTGCGTACCTCGACTTCACAAATCCGGACACGCTCGCATGGTGGCAGGCGCACGTCACCGATGCGCTGCTGCGTCACGGTATCGCGGCGACCTGGAACGACAACAATGAATTCGAAATCTGGACCGACGATGCGCTCGCACACGGCTTCGGCAAGCCATACCCGGCACGCGAAGCGAAAGTGCTGCAAACAATGCTGATGATGCGCGCCTCACGCGACGCGCAGCGCGCGTATGCGCCGGGCCAGCGACCCTTTCTCGTGTCGCGCTCCGGCGGTGTCGGCATGCATCGCTATGTGCAGACCTGGTCGGGCGATAACTATACGTCGTGGGAAACGCTGCGCTACAACCTCAAGATGGGACTGGGACTTGCCATGTCGGGCGTGTCGAACACGGGCCACGACATCGGCGGATTTTCGGGTCCGGCGCCGGACGCGGAACTGTTCGTGCGCTGGATACAGTTCGGCATCTTCATGCCGCGCTTCAGCATTCATTCGTGGAACGACGACGGCACCGTCAACGAACCGTGGATGCATCGCGAAGCGACCACGCACGTGTCGGATCTGATCAAGCTGCGCTACCGGTTGATGCCGTATCTCTATCATCTGTTGTGGGAATCGACGCAGCGCTACGAACCGGTGCTGCGTCCGATGTTCGCTGAATTCCCGCACGATCCTCGATGCTACGAAGACGGCGACGACATGATGCTCGGTAGCGCGTTGCTCGTGGCGCCGGTGGTCGAATCCGGGCAGACGCATCGACAGGTGTGGTTGCCTGCCGGTACGCACTGGGTGTCTTACTGGAGCGGCGAGACGTTCGCCGGTGGGCAAACCGTAAGCTTCCCTGCGCCGTGGGATCAGCCTGTCATGTTGATTCGTGAAGGAACGGCCATCCCGCTGAACGTCGCAACGCAGCATTTCGCCCAGCCGGCCGAGCGGCGCGCGTTCGTCGTTGCGCCGTGTGTGGGTAGCGGTGTCGTCGAAGGCATCTGTGTCGAAGACGACGGCATATCGGAAGCCTGGCGCGCCGGCGAGCGTGGAAGCGTGAAGCTGCGCGTCGCATGCGATACCACGACGCTTTCGATATCGGTTGAATGGGCGGGACACGGACGCCCGCCGTTCGCTTCGATCGATCTCTTCATCCCTGAGGCGGACACGCGTCGTGTGATCGCGGCTAATGGCACGATCGCCACGGCAGCGCGCGAGGCCGGATGGACGCGCTTGACACTCGATCTCGCCGCCCATGCCGGTTGAATGCGCGCGCTTCGGCCAGTACCGCGCAATGGCACACCATCGCCTCACAGCGGTTGACTTCGCGCGAACGCCCCGCCTAAAATCCGGCCATCCGTCGAACAGGAACCTGTATCTTGGACAGTAGCAGTAGCCGAATCCCGACTTTCCCGCTCGCCTGACCGGCAAGACCCCGCGCCCGATTTCCTCCTGCCGCCGTCTTGCCATCCGGGCAAGCGGCGCGCGTCATACCGTTTCCACGCACGTCGCGCGTTACCGCCATGCATTGCATGTTGCGCATCGGCATCGCATGCCCGTTTCGCGCGCCTGTCATGCGTATCGATCAACCTGTACGTCTGCACGTTTTTGTCTTTCATCTCATGACGCTTGAATTCCTTCTACGGCTTTTCGTCGCGTTTGCCTGCGGTGTCGCAATCGGCATCGAACGGCAGATGCGCCAGCGCACGGCCGGCCTGCGCACGATCACACTGGTCGCAAGCGGCGCGTGCCTGTTCGTTACGCTTGGCGTACTCACCGGCAACGGTACCGCCGGCGTCACGCAGATCGCTGCGTATGTCGTCTCGGGGGTCGGTTTTCTCGGCGGCGGCGTGATCATGCGCGAGAAGGGCTCCGTCCAGGGCATCAATACGGCGGCCACGTTGTGGTGCTCTGCAGCAGTCGGTGTGCTAAGCGGCAGCGGTCACTTCGGTCCCGCGATTGCCGGCACCTGCGTCGTACTGCTGACGAACACCGTGCTGCGCGAAGTCAGCCAGTTGATCAACGCGACGCCCGTTTCAAACGCCGACCTTATCCGGGCGTACGTGTTGAGCGTCGTGTGCCGCGATGAAGACGAAATCCATATCCGCACGGCCCTGTCCAACGCGATGTCGTCGACGCCGCTCTCGTTCCAGAGCCTGACGAGCGAGGATGTCGCCGATCAACCAGGACGCATTCTCGTCACGGCAACGCTCAAACTGCATCCGAAAGACCAGCCGAAGCTCGAGTGGATGGCCAGCCGGATCAGCATGGAAAAGAGTGTGTCGAGCGTGAGCTGGATCGCTCAGGAAGCGGAGCCGACGCCGGAATGACGCCGTAATGCTGCATCGCCAGATGCCCTTTGCATGGGGCCTTTCCCGGCTCGCGCTACCTCGCGGATACCTCACGCCAGGTTGCAATACGCTACCGGTTGCTTCAGATATTGTTAATTCAGTATCCTCAGAGATGGACGGCGCCGTCGCCATCGACTAAGCTCCGTTCGGTGAACCCCTCACGTTCAACCATGGAGTCTCGATTATGGAACACGGCATCATTGCATGGCTCATCATCGGTGCGATCGCTGGCTGGCTAGCAGGTGTGCTGGTTAAAGGCGGCGGCTTCGGATTGATCGTCGACATCATCGTCGGCATCGTCGGTGCGTTCATCGGCGGGTGGCTGGCCGGCGTACTGGGTATTACGCTCGGCGGTGGCTGGATCGGTTCGATCATCACTGCGGTAATCGGCGCGGTTATTCTGCTGTTCATCATCCGGCTCTTCCGACGAGGAGCGTAGTGTTTCCGGCGTCAGGCAGCAGCCGCTGCCTGACGCTTTTGCGATCGACGCGTCGTTTCAGTTTGCTTTGATCGTTTTTTTGATCGCTTCATCACGCACCGCCCGGCTACTCACGTAGCAATCTGTAGCATCGGGACGGTTCGATCGAACTGCGTGCGCCGCGTCGTGCCGCACGTTGTGCAAGCTGTTCTTTCTTCTTCTCTTCCCCCTCTCGCATTTCTCCATTCGTTCAATGCGCGGTCTGCGTATGACGATGTGCTGCTCGTGCATTGCCGGACGCAACGCACATGCCGCGAACTCATTTGCTTATTCGATATCGAGCTTTGAGCAGCGGCCGAAGCAGCTAGAGTTCATGATGTTGCTGTCCTGTCTGACTCTGCTGTCTAGATACGGAGGAACATTATGGGCATCTGGAAACCGGACCCAAGCTTCTATCCTTCGCCGCGCCTCGCTGCGCAGGCACCGCCGGAAAAGTTCGCCTACGTCGCCGCGTTCGATCCCGAGCGCAAGCAACCCGACGGCATAGCAGTCGTCGACGTCGACCCGACCTCATCGCGTTACGCGACGATCGTGAGCAACCTCGCGATGCCGAACGTCGGCGACGAGCTGCATCACTTTGGATGGAACGCGTGCTCATCGTGTCTTTGTCCGAATGCGCCTCATCCGCATACCGAGCGGCGCTATCTGGTTGTACCTGGGCTCCGCTCGTCGCGTATCTATATCCTCGATACGAAACCCGATCCGCTGAAGCCCTCGATTGCCAAAATCATCGAACCGGAAACGATCGCGAAACGGACCGGCTATTCCCGTCCGCATACGGTGCACTGCGGGCCGGGAGGTATCTATGTGACTGCGCTCGGTAACGCGGAGGGCGGTGCGCCTGGCGGTATCTTTCTGCTCGATCCAGATAGCTTCGAGCCACTCGGTCGCTGGGAAGTCGAACGCGGTCCACAGCAGCTCGCCTACGACGGCTGGTGGCATCTCGGCTACGACACACTGGTCACGAGCGAATGGGGAACGCCCGATACGTTCGAGAACGGTCTGGTTCCAGAGATACTGCTCGGTGGGAAGTATGGACACCGACTGCATTTCTGGGACCTTACCCGGCGTAAGCACCTGCAGGAAATCGACTTCGGGCCGGAGTATCAGCTGGTATTCGAACTGCGGCCGGCTCACGATCCGACCAAGGCATATGGTTTCGTCAATTGCGTGATCAGCCTGAAGGATCTCTCGTCGTCGATCTGGGTGTGGTACCGCGATGGAAACGCATGGGGCGTGCGCAAGATCATCGATATCCCTGCCGAACCGGCCGCCGCTGAACTCCTGCCTCCGATGCTGAAGTCGTTTGGCGCGGTACCACCGCTCGTGTCCGATATCGATCTGTCGATGGACGATCGCTTTCTGTATGTGTCTTGCTGGGGAACCGGCGATCTTCTGCAATACGACGTCTCCGATCCGTTCGCGCCGAAGCTCGTGGGCAAGGTGCGGATTGGCGGCATCGTGTCGCGCGCGTCGCATCCTGGCGCGTCGAACGGTGCACTCAATGGCGGTCCGCAAATGGTCGAGGTGAGTCGCGACGGCAAACGCGTCTACTTCACGAACTCGCTGTACGGTGCTGTCGACTCACAGTTCTATCCCGATGGTATCGACGGCTGGATGGTGAAGCTCGACGTCGCCGCGAACGGAGGCATTGCGTTCGATCCGAAGTTCTTTCTCGAGTGGCCTGCCGGGCATCGTCCGCATCAGATCAGACTTGAAGGTGGCGACTGTTCGTCGGACTCGTATTGCTATCCATGACACCCTGGAGCCCAACGACGCATCCCGCCTGGATGTGGGCCACGATCGTCGGGCTCGGCGTGTTCCACGGCATCAACCCGGCGATGGGCTGGTTGTTCGCCGTGGCGTTAGGTCTCTATCGAAAAAGCCGGCGTGTGGTGCTGCTGGCGCTCGTGCCGATTGCGCTGGGACATGCGCTTGCTGCAGGTCTGATGCTTGCGGCCGGGCTCTCGTTAAGCGCTGCCATCGGTCATACGACGCTCAACCGCGTGTGTGGCGCGCTGTTGATCGGCTGGGCCATCTGGCATTGGGTGCGAGGGCACAAGATGCACTCGCGCGTCGGCATGCAAACAGGGTTTGTCGGGCTCGCTGCCTGGTCTTTTGCCATGTCGGGATCGCACGGTGCAGGGCTGATGTTGATACCGGTATTGATGCCGACCTGCAATGCGTTGGCGGCCGTGGGCACGGGTACGCCATCTATTGCGATGCTCGCTTTCACCGCACTCCTGCTGCACAGCGCAGCCATGCTCGCGACGATTGCGGCGATATCGCTAGCTGTATTCGACTGGTGGGGATTGGGCGGTCTCAGAACGAAGTGGGTGAACTTCGATTTGCTCTGGACGGGTACGCTTGCGCTGTGCGGGGTATTGCAACTGGGTGCGTAGCGGAGGCGCTTACGGTGAGGCCTGTGATATCCGCTGCGGTAAACGCCAAGACCCCGCTGGTTGAGGGCGGGGTCTTGTCTTGCAGCATGAGGAGCCTGACGATTACCTACTTTCACACGGGCAATCCGCACTATCATCGGCGTGGAGTCGTTTCACGGTCCTGTTCGGGATGGGAAGGGGTGGTACCGACACGCTATGGTCATCAGGCATGACTTGTTGCTGTGTCGCCTTTGAGGGCGCTACAGCCAATCTGGAAGAAGTAGTTGAGAGGAAGCCTCTCGTTTGGGGTTGTGCGTATCGTGCACAACACTGATCTCAACCGGTGGTGTCTTGCCCCCGTTCGGGGGTGGTCCTGAGTAAGTGCTGAAGCACTAACTCATGACGTAAAACACACCTGTTATAGGATCAAGCCTTACGGGCAATTAGTATCAGTTAGCTTAACGCATTACTGCGCTTCCACACCTGACCTATCAACGTCCTGGTCTTGAACGACCCTTCAAGGGGCTCGAAGCCCCGGGGATATCTCATCTTAAGGCGAGTTTCCCGCTTAGATGCTTTCAGCGGTTATCTCTTCCGAACATAGCTACCCGGCGATGCCACTGGCGTGACAACCGGTACACCAGAGGTTCGTCCACTCCGGTCCTCTCGTACTAGGAGCAGCCCCCTTCAAATATCCAGCGCCCACGGCAGATAGGGACCAAACTGTCTCACGACGTTTTAAACCCAGCTCACGTACCTCTTTAAATGGCGAACAGCCATACCCTTGGGACCGGCTACAGCCCCAGGATGAGATGAGCCGACATCGAGGTGCCAAACACCGCCGTCGATATGAACTCTTGGGCGGTATCAGCCTGTTATCCCCAGAGTACCTTTTATCCGTTGAGCGATGGCCCTTCCATACAGAACCACCGGATCACTATGACCTGCTTTCGCACCTGCTCGACTTGTCGGTCTCGCAGTTAAGCACGCTTATGCCATTGCACTATCAGCACGATTTCCGACCGTACCTAGCGTACCTTCGTACTCCTCCGTTACACTTTGGGAGGAGACCGCCCCAGTCAAACTGCCTGCCATGCACTGTCCCCGACCCGGATAACGGGCCAAGGTTAGAACCTCAAACAAACCAGGGTGGTATTTCAAGGACGGCTCCACGCAGACTGGCGTCCACGCTTCAAAGCCTCCCACCTATCCTACACAGACCGGTTCAAAGTCCAATGCAAAGCTGCAGTAAAGGTTCATGGGGTCTTTCCGTCTAGCCGCGGGGAGATTGCATCATCACAAACACTTCAACTTCGCTGAGTCTCGGGAGGAGACAGTGTGGCCATCGTTACGCCATTCGTGCAGGTCGGAACTTACCCGACAAGGAATTTCGCTACCTTAGGACCGTTATAGTTACGGCCGCCGTTTACCGGGACTTCAATCAAGAGCTTGCACCCCATCATTTAATCTTCCGGCACCGGGCAGGCGTCACACCCTATACGTCCACTTTCGTGTTTGCAGAGTGCTGTGTTTTTATTAAACAGTCGCAGCCACCAGTTTATTGCAACCCCTTCACCCTCCTGGCGCAGGCCAGTCAAGCTACAGGGGCGTACCTTATCCCGAAGTTACGGTACCAATTTGCCGAGTTCCTTCTCCCGAGTTCTCTCAAGCGCCTTAGAATACTCATCTCGCCCACCTGTGTCGGTTTGCGGTACGGTCAACGTGAAACTGAAGCTTAGAGGCTTTTCCTGGAACCCCTTCCAGTTGCTTCGCTCCCGAAGGAGCTCGCGCCACACCCTTGAATTGCGCACCCGGATTTGCCAAAGTGCCTTCTCCAATGCAGCGACCGGGACTTCCAACACCCGGACAACCTTCCGCGATCCGTCCCCCCATCGCATTTCACGTCGGTGCAGGAATATTGACCTGCTTCCCATCAGCTACGCATTTCTGCCTCACCTTAGGGGCCGACTCACCCTACGCCGATGAACGTTGCGTAGGAAACCTTGGGCTTACGGCGAGGGGCCTTTCACCCCCTTTATCGCTACTCATGTCAGCATTCGCACTTCCGATACCTCCAGCGCACTTTTCAATGCACCTTCGCAGGCTTACGGAACGCTCTCCTACCATGCACATAAATGTGCATCCGCAGCTTCGGTATATGACTTAGCCCCGTTACATCTTCCGCGCAGGACGACTCGATCAGTGAGCTATTACGCTTTCTTTAAAGGATGGCTGCTTCTAAGCCAACCTCCTGACTGTTTTAGCCTTCCCACTTCGTTTCCCACTTAGTCATATTTCGGGACCTTAGCTGGCGGTCTGGGTTGTTTCCCTCTTGACACCGGACGTTAGCACCCGATGTCTGTCTCCCGTGATTGCACTCTTCGGTATTCGGAGTTTGCTATGGCGAAGTAATCCGCAATGGACCCTTCAACCATGACAGTGCTCTACCCCGAAGGTGATACACGAGGCACTACCTAAATAGTTTTCGGAGAGAACCAGCTATTTCCAGGTTTGTTTAGCCTTTCACCCCTATCCACAGCTCATCCCCTAACTTTTCAACGTTAGTGGGTTCGGACCTCCAGTACGTGTTACCGCACCTTCATCCTGGCCATGGATAGATCACCTGGTTTCGGGTCTACACCCAGCGACTGAATCGCCCTGTTCGGACTCGCTTTCGCTACGCCTGCCCTAATCGGTTAAGCTTGCCACTGAATGTAAGTCGCTGACCCATTATACAAAAGGTACGCCGTCACCCCTTGCGAGGCTCCGACTGTTTGTATGCATGCGGTTTCAGGATCTATTTCACTCCCCTCCCGGGGTTCTTTTCGCCTTTCCCTCACGGTACTGGTTCACTATCGGTCGATCACGAGTATTTAGCCTTGGAGGATGGTCCCCCATCTTCAGACAGGATTTCACGTGTCCCGCCCTACTTGTCGTACACCTAGTTCTTCCTCACTGTTTTCGCTTACAGGGCTATCACCTGCTATGGCCGCACTTTCCAGAGCGTTCAGCTAACAACGAAGATAAAGAGTACAGGCTGATCCCATTTCGCTCGCCACTACTCTGGGAATCTCGGTTGATTTCTTTTCCTGCGGTTACTTAGATGTTTCAGTTCACCGCGTTCGCTTCACGTAGCCTATGTATTCAGCTACGGATACTCCATTAGGAGTGGGTTTCCCCATTCGGACATCTCCGGATCAAAGCTTGTTTGCCAGCTCCCCGGAGCTTTTCGCAGGCTACCGCGTCCTTCATCGCCTGTGATCGCCAAGGCATCCACCACATGCACTTGTTCGCTTGACCCTATAACGGGTGTGTCTCTCTCGAAACATCCGCTACAGGTTGAGTTTTAGCGTTGTGCCGTATTCCAAAGCGATCTCTCGATCACCTTTTCATACTTGATACAATCACAACCCTGATCCACCTACCCACACACCCATCTCTAAGTGTGCTTTCGGTGAATCTCTTTACTACTTCTTCCTGATTGTTAAAGAACGACAGCCG